>NZ_JAPDNV010000012.1:0-123254 GCF_026013155.1 Paenarthrobacter sp. PAE-2
ACGGCGGCCCGTCACCTTTCCAGCGAAAGGTGGCGGGCCGCCGTCGTGCTTTAAGCGAACCGCCGCGAACGACCGGCACCGGGGTGTACCCAAAGTTCCACACGTTTGTTAGTATGTCAGGACAAACTTCTGGAAAGGACACCTCCATGCCCCTGGTACGCATTGACGTCAACGAAGGCCGCACCCGCGAAGAGTTGGCAACTATCAGCCGCACCGTCCATGACGCCATCCTGGCCGAATATGGAATCCCCGAGCGCGACTACTTCCACATCCTCACCGAGCACCCGCAGGGTCAGATCGTCGCCCAGGACGCGGGCCTCGGTTTTGAGCGTAGTTCCGGGGTGGTCATGATCCAGATCTTCACCCAGGGCGGCCGCAGCCAAGATGCAAAGAGCGCCCTCTTTGCGGCGATTGCGAAGGGCTTGGGCGAGGTGGGGATAGCTGGTGAAGACGTCTTCGTGGGCTATGTGGAGAACACTGCAGGGGACTGGTCGTTCGGCTTTGGCCGCAGCCAGTATGTCACCGGTGAGTTGGCTGTGCCGGCCAAATAATCGGGTCCTGTGTCACGTTGTAAATATGTCAGTACAAACCTTTGACAGGACATTAAATCTGGTGCAAAGTAGTCATGTGGCCCCGCTCACTGAGGGGTAGCAAGGCATTGGGGCCCAGCGCTCAAAGGTTCAGAGTTCCAAGAGAAAGGTCAACGAGTACCGTGACCCACGAACTGCTCACAATCGGGCGCATCAGCGTTGATATCTACCCGAACGACATTGGAGTCGGGCTGGAGGATGTAACCTCCTTCGGCAAGTACCTGGGAGGTTCGCCCTCCAACGTGGCCGTCGCTGCCGCCCGCCACGGCCGCCGCACCGGCGTGATCACCCGCACCGGCGATGATCCGTTCGGCAGCTTCCTGCACCGCGAACTGCGCAAGTTCGGCGTGGACGATTCCTTTGTCACGCCGGCGGCCGGGCAGACTCCTGCCACCTTCTGTGCCATCAAGCCGGCCACCGACGAATTCCCGCTGTACTTCTACGGCCGGTTCCCCACGGCCCCGGACCTGCAGATCAAGGCCCAAGAGCTGGACCTGGACGCAATCCGGGACGCCGGGATCTTCTGGTCCACCGTCACCGGCCTCTGCCAGGAGCCCTCCCGCAGCGCCCACATCGCGGCGCACGAGGCACGCCCCCGGACCGGCCTGAAAGAGGGCCAGTTCACCATCCTGGACCTCGACTACCGGCCAATGTTCTGGGCATCCGAAGAGGAAGCCCGCGCCGAGGTCGCCAAGATCCTCCCGCACGTGACGGTCGCGATCGGCAATGACAAGGAATGCGCCGTGGCCGTAGGGGAGGGAACTCCTGATGAGCAGGCGGACCGCCTCCTGGCCGCCGGCGTGGAGATCGCCGTGGTGAAGCTTGGCGCGGAAGGCGTCATGGCCAAGACCCGCACCGAGCGCGTGGTTTCCGCACCCGTGCCGGTGGAGACGGTCAACGGCTTGGGCGCCGGTGACTCCTTCGGGGGAGCCTTCTGCCACGGCTTGCTGTCAGGCTGGCCTCTGTCCGAGGTTCTGGACTACGCAAACGCTTCCGGTGCGATCGTCGCATCCCGCCTCTCTTGCGCGGATGCGATGCCGACGCCGGACGAGGTCACCTCGCTGCTGGCCGAACGCGGCCGGTCCATCCCCGGCGCATCCGCCGCACTTGCAGAAGGAGCCGTGCGTTGAGCCTCAACGATGACCCCCGCCGTTACGAACACCTGAGCCGGATCCGGCTGGAGGACCCGCAGGCCGTAGCCCGCGCAGCTGCCACCCGCCGTCGTCATTCCGGCCTGAAGCACGGCGTGCAGAACTTCATTGTTGCCGCCGACCACCCGGCCCGCGGCGCCCTCGCCGTCGGCAGCGATCCGATGGCCATGGCCGACCGCCGCGATCTTCTGGACCGTCTGCAGATCGCTTTGGCGAACCCGGCCGTTGACGGCATCCTGGCCTCGCCGGACATCATGGATGATCTGCTGCTGCTCGGCGCCCTCGAAGGCAAGCTCGTCTTCGGTTCCATGAACCGCGGCGGCCTTGCCGGCTTGGTGAATGAGTTCGATGACCGTTTCACGGGCCACACCGCCGCTGCCCTTGAGGCGCTCGGTGCCGATGGCGGCAAGATGCTGACCCGCATCTGCCTGGGCGATCCGGACACAGTGGCTACCTTGGAAGCTACGGCGAAGGCGATCGATTCCCTGGCCGAGCGGAAGCTGATCGCCATGGTGGAGCCGTTCCTGTCCGTGCGCGACGCCAACGGCAAGGTCCGCAACGATCTCCGCGCCGATGCCGTGATCAAGTCTGTCGGCATCGCCGAGGGCCTCGGTTCCACCAGCGCTTACACCTGGATGAAGCTGCCTGTGGTGGCCGGGATGGAACGCGTCATGGCCTCCACCACCCTGCCCACCGTGCTGCTCGGCGGTGACCCCGACGGCAGCCCTGATGAAGTCTTCGCGTCGTGGCAGGCCGCGCTGGCGTTGCCCGGCGTGCAGGGCCTCACCGTCGGGCGGACGCTTCTGTACCCGCACGACGGCGATGTGGCAGGTGCCGTCGCGACGGCCGCCTCGCTGCTGAACAACACTGCGCCCGCGGCACGTGACGCCGCAGGGCTCACCTCGTCAGACCGTATCCCCGTGAAAGTATCGGAGTAACTCGCCATGCGGACCATAACCGGAACAGCAACCCGTCGGATGACCGTGGCGCAGGCCGTGGTCGAGTTCCTGTCCAAGCAGTACACCGTTGATTCGGTGGGTGGCGTGGACTTCCGTGAGCGCCTGATTCCGGGCACCTTCGGCATTTTCGGGCACGGCAACGTTGCCGGTGTGGGCCAGGCTTTGAAGCAGTATCAGGCCGCTGACCCGTCCATCATGCCGTACTACCAGGGCAGGAACGAGCAGGCCCAGGTCCACCAGGCTGTGGGTTATGCCCGGCATACGCGCCGCCGCCAGACGTTCGCGATCAGTACCTCGATCGGTCCGGGGTCCTCCAACCTGCTCACCGGTGCAGCCCTGGCTACGACCAACCGGCTGCCGGTGTTGCTGCTTCCGTCTGATACGTTCGCGACCCGTGCCGCTGACCCGGTGCTGCAGCAGCTCGAGCTGCCATACGCGTACGACATCACGGTCAATGATGCGTTCCGGCCGTTGTCGAAGTTCTTTGACCGGGTGAACCGTCCGGAGCAGTTGTTCTCCGCGTTCCACCACGGCCTGCGGGTACTGACGGACCCGGCCGAGACCGGTGCGGTGACTATTTCGTTGCCGCAGGATGTCCAGGCCGAGGCGTTTGATGTTCCCGAAGAATTCCTGGCCGAGCGGGAGTGGCGGATCCGCCGTCCCGAAGCCGAGGATGATGACATCCGCCGCGCCGTGGAAGCGATCCGTGCAGCGAAGCGTCCGCTGATCATTGCCGGCGGCGGTGTTCTCTACGCGTACGCCAATGAGGAACTGGCGAAGTTCGCGGAGCTGACCGGTATTCCGGTGGGCAACACGCAGGCCGGTGTCGGCGTGCTCCCGTGGGATCACAAGCATTCCCTTGGCGCGATCGGTTCCACGGGAACGACGGCGGCGAATGCCATCGCTGCCGAAGCGGACCTGATCATCGGTATCGGCACCCGCTACGAGGACTTCACTACCGCGTCCCGCACGGCGTTCCAGAACCCGGACGTGAAGTTCGTGAATATCAACGTCGCCGCGCTCGACGCGTACAAGCACGGCACGCACCTGCCCATCGTGGCCGATGCCCGCAAGGCCCTGGTGAAGCTGAACCAGGCCTTGGGCGGCTACCGCGTGGGCGCTGACCTGGAGCAGCAGGTCGCCGCCGAAAAGAAGCGCTGGGACGCGACCGTGGATGAAGCGTTCGAGACACGCTTCACGCCGTTGCCGGCTCAGAACGAAATCATCGGCGCCACGAACAAGGCCATGGACGCCCAGGACGTGGTGATCTGCGCAGCCGGGTCACTGCCCGGTGACCTGCACAAGATGTGGCGGGTCCGGGACCCGTTCGGGTATCACGTGGAGTACGCGTACTCCTGCATGGGCTACGAGATCCCCGGTGGTTTGGGCGTCAAGCGTGCAGCGCTTGCCGAGGCAGCAGCAGGCGGCCCGGAGCGGGATGTGGTGGTCATGGTGGGGGACGGCTCGTACCTGATGATGCACACCGAACTGGTCACCGCCGTCGCCGAACGCATCAAACTGATCGTGGTGCTGATCCAGAACCACGGCTACGCCTCCATCGGCTCCCTCTCGGAAATGCTGGGTTCGCAGCGTTTCGGTACCCAGTACCGGGTGCTGGACAAGGAACAGCACTCCTTCGACGCCGGCGAGAACCTGCCCATCGACCTCGCCACGAACGCCGAATCCCTCGGCGCGAAGGTCATCCGGATCGAACCGGGCGAGAAGGTCATCGCCGAACTCGAACAAGCCATCCGCGACGCGAAGGCTGCCCCCGAGGAGACCGGCCCGATCGTGATCCACGTCGAATCCGATCCGCTCCTGGACGCCCCGTCCTCCGAGTCCTGGTGGGACGTGCCCGTCTCGCAGGTCTCCGAACTGGAATCCACGCAGCAGGCCTATAAGACCTACACCAACCACAAGAACCGCCAGCGCAAACTGCTCGGCTAGAACCCCAGACATCCGCCCCTAAAGCTAGAAGACGAGGAAGTCCGCATGTCGACGACGACCACCACTTTGACCACTATCAACCATTTCATCAACGGTGCTGAGTCCGCCGGTGAAGGTGACCGCACCCAGCCGGTGTACAACCCGGCCACGGGCCAGGTCACCGCCGAGCTGCGCCTGGCGAACGAGAATGACCTGAACACCACGGTCGCCGCAGCCCGGAAAGCGGCCGATTCCTGGGGTGATATTTCCCTGGCCAAGCGCACGGCGGTGCTGTTCAAGTTCCGTGAGCTCGTCGCAGCCCACGTGGACGAACTGGCAGAGTTGATCACGGCCGAGCACGGCAAGGTCCTCTCCGACGCCAAGGGCGAGATCGGCCGTGGCCTGGAAGTTATCGAGTTCGCCTGTGGCATCCCCTCGCTGCTCAAGGGTGACTACTCGGACCAGGTTTCCACGGGCATTGACGTGTTCTCCTTCCGTGAACCGTTGGGTGTGGTGGCCGGTATTACCCCGTTCAACTTCCCGGTGATGGTGCCGTTGTGGATGGCCCCGATGGCCATCGCGACCGGTAACGCGTTCATCCTCAAGCCCTCCGAACGGGACCCGTCCCCGTCGCTGCTGCTGGCCAAGCTGTGGCAGGAAGCGGGCCTGCCTGATGGTGTGTTCCAGGTCCTGCACGGCGGCAAGGAAACCGTTGATGGCCTGCTGACGCACCCGGACGTGGACGGTATCTCCTTCGTCGGGTCCACCCCGATCGCCCAGTACGTCCACGAAACCGCCACCAGGCACGGCAAGCGGGTCCAGGCACTTGGTGGGGCGAAGAACCACGCCATTGTGCTCCCGGACGCTGACCTGGACAACGCCGCGGACCACCTCGCCGCCGCCGCGTTCGGCTCGGCAGGGGAGCGGTGCATGGCGATCTCGGTGGCCGTCGCCGTCGGGGACGCCGCTGACCTGCTGGTGAAGAAGGTCCAAGAACGCGCCCTGGCCGTGAAGGTCAACAACGGCACCGAACCCGGCGCCGAAATGGGCCCGGTGATCACCCCGGCCTCGAAGGAACGGATCGTGAAGATCGTTACCGAAGCAGAAACCGCCGGTGCTGCGATGGTGGTGGACGGCCGGGACCTGGTCGTCCCGGGCCACGAAGACGGCTTCTGGGTGGGCCCGACCGTGATCGACCACGTCAAAACCGAAATGAGCGCCTACACCGAGGAGATCTTCGGCCCCGTCCTGGTGGTGGTCCGCGTGGACACCCTGGAGGACGGCATCAAGCTGATCAACTCCAACCCGTACGGCAACGGCACCGCGATCTTCACCTCCTCGGGAGCCGCGGCCCGGAAGTTCCAGCGCTCGGTCACCGTGGGCATGATCGGGATCAACGTGCCCCTGCCCGTCCCGGTGGCCTACCACTCCTTCGGCGGCTGGAAAGCCTCCCTGTTCGGCGACAAGCACATCTACGGCCCCGAAGGCGTCTCCTTCTACACCCGCGGCAAGGTCATCACCTCCCGCTGGCCCGAAACCCACCACGCCTCCGGCGCCTCCTACAACTTCCCCTCCAACTAGCCCCCACCTCCGCTGCCCGGCACCAAAGCCGGGGCAGTGGAGGCTATCAAGAAAGACACCGTTGTCATGACTGACGTCGAGAACAAGCTCACCATCGGCACCGCTCCCGATTCCTGGGGTGTTTGGTTCGCGGACGATCCCCAGCAAACACCGTGGGAGCGGTTCCTGGACGAGGTCGCAGAGTCCGGCTACAAATGGATCGAACTGGGTCCCTATGGCTACCTGCCGACCGACCCCGCCCGCCTCGCGGAAGAACTCAAGCAGCGTGACCTGAAGGTCAGCGCCGGTACAGTCTTCACTGCTTTCCACCGCGGCGCCAAGCAGTACGACGAAGCCTGGGAGCCCGCCCGCAAGGTAGCCGAACTCACGGCAGCCATGGGCGGCGAACACATTGTGGTTATCCCGGCCATGTGGCGCGACGACGTCACCGGCGAAGCCGTGGAGAACGGCGAACTGACGGACGAACAGTGGGCAGACCTGTTCGCCGGCCACAACCGCATGGGGAAGGTCCTGCTGGAAGACTTCGGGCTGCACCAGCAGTTCCACTCCCACGCCGACTCCCACGTGGGGGCGCAGAAGGACATCGAGACCCTCCTTGCCGCAACGGATCCCCAGTACTTGAACCTGTGCCTGGACACCGGCCACGCCGAATACTGCGGAGCCTCCAGCCTTGAGCTCATCAAGAACTACCCGGAGCGCATCGGCTACCTGCACCTGAAGCAGATCAACCCCGAGGTCCTGGCCGAAGTCAATGAGAAGAACATGACCTGGGCAGCGGCAAACCTGGCCGGCGTCATGACCGAGCCGCCGAACGGTCTCCCGGACCTGCGTGCCGTCATCGAAGCCGTGGAGGGCCTGAACCGCCCCATCTTCGGCATCGTGGAACAGGACATGTACCCGGTAGCCTTCGATGTGCCGATGCCGATCGCCAAGCGCACCCGCAACTACCTGCTCTCCTGCGGCTCCCGGACCCGTGTCCAGTAGCACCGTCCAGTAGCAGCCAAACCACACTCACCAAAGGACAGAAACTGTGACAAAGACTCTCCGCGTAGCCGTCATCGGCGCAGGCCGCATGGGTGCTGACCACATCAAGCGCCTCAGCACGCGCATCCACGGCGCTGAAGTTGCCGCCGTCGTCGACGTTGACCTGGCCCGTGCGCAAGCCGCCATTGAAGGCATCGACGGTGCAGTGGCCCTGGCCAGTGCCGACGAGGCCCTCAACAACGGCGACGTCAACGCCGTCCTGATCGCCACGCCGGGATTCCTGCACGAGGAAATCCTGTACAAGGCGCTGGAGAAAGACTTCCCGATTCTGTGCGAGAAGCCCCTGACCCCGGACGCCGAGAGCTCCTGGAAGGTTGTCCAGGCGGAGCTCGCCCTGGGCCACAAGCGCATCCAGGTTGGCTTCATGCGCCGTTTCGACGCCGAGTACTCGGCTTTGGGTTCCATCATCCGCAACAGCGAATTGGGGGAGCTGTTGATGCTGCACCACCAGCACCGGAACCCGAGCACGCCGGAGGGCTTCACCAATGAGATGCTGATCAACGACTCCGTGGTCCACGAGTTCGACGCCATCCGCTACTTCACCGGCGAGGAGATCACGTCCGTGCAGGTCCGCCTGGGCAAGCCGACGCGCAACGCTCCCAATGGCCAGCACGATCCCCAGCAGGTCCTGATCGAAACCGAATCCGGTGTGCTTGCCGACGTCGAAATCTACGTTAACGCCAAGTTCGGCTACCAGGTGGCCACGCAGGCTTCCTTCGAGGACGGCATCGTGAGCATCGGCGGTGACAGCGGCCCGTACGTCCAGACCGCGGGCAAGTGGGGCGGCAACGTCACCCCGGGGTTTGAGGAACGCTTCGGAGCCGCGTACGACGTCGAGGTGCAGGCATGGGTGGATGCGGCACTTCGCGGCGAAATCGGCGGACCGACGGCATGGGACGGCTACGCCACCGCTGCCTGCTGCGAGGCCGGCGTCGAGGCGCAGAAGTCCGGCGAGAAGGTCAAGGTCCACTTGAACGCCAAGCCGGATCTGTACAAGTAGGGGACCGAACATGAAGATCGCACTTGATCCCACACCTTTTCACCACAGCCACAGCTTGCTGGAGTTCCCCCGCGTTGCTGCCGACCTCGGGTACAAGTACCTGCAGATGACGCCGCACGCGGACCTCATCCCCTTCTATAACCACCCCAAGGCCGACGATGAACTGGTAGGCAAGCTGAAAGCAGCGTGCAAGGATGCCGGCGTGGAAATCGCTTCCGTCCTGCCCGTGCTCCGCTGGTCCGGGCCGGATGAAGATGCCCGTGAGGCCGCTGTCCGGTACTGGAAGCGGGCCATCCGGATTGCCGTGGACCTGGGTGTCCAGACCATGAACACCGAGTTCAGCGGGCGCCCGGAGAAGGCCGAGGAATCCGAGCGTGCCTTCTACCGTTCCATGGAGGAGCTCCTGCCGATCATCGAGCGCGAAGGCCTTGATGTGCTGATCGACCCGCACCCGGACGACTTCGTGGAGGACGGCCTGGCCGCTCTGCGTGTCATCCGTGGCGTGAACTCCCCGAACATCGGCATGGTGTACGTCGCCTCGCACACGTTCCACATGGGCAATCAGCCGCTGGAGATCATGCGCGCCGCCGGTGACAAGCTGCGTCTGGTGCACATCTCCGACACCATGAACCACCACGCCTCCCATGGCCTGCGGTACATCACCAACCCGCCCGGGAACGCCGTACGCGTCCACCAGCACCTGAAGATCGGTGACGGGGACGTCAACTGGAACGAGTTCTTCGGTGGCCTCAAGGAGATCGGCTTCCTGGACAAGGAGAACACCGTGATGGTTTCTTCCGTGTTTGCCGAGGACGAGAACGCCGAGGAAGTCTCCCGCTACCAGCTCAAGACCATGACGGATTACATCGCCCAGGCCTAGTAGCGCTGAACACCAAGGAAGCCCCTGTGATTCACAGGGGCTTCCTTAGTGCTTGGAATCAGGCGTGGTGTCTGGGGTCAGGCCGTGAAAGGTAGCCGCAGGTCCACGTCCTGGCCGTCCCAGGTTTGGCGGATCCAGCCGTGGTGGGGGTCGTCGCTGATGAGCCAGTCCCGGACGCGGCCGGGGCCGGCCATGACGTTGAGGTAGTAGAGGTCGTAGCCGGGTGCTGCCATGGCGGGGCCGTGCCAGCCGTAGGGGACCAGGACAACATCGCCGGTGCGGACTTCCGCGGAGACGTCGATGGGACGCTCATCCGAGGCGTAGACGCGGGCGTAGCCAATGGCGTCCGTCTCCCCGGGGGCGGGAGAGCCCGGGGCTACACGGGTCTCAAAATAGTAGATCTCCTCGAGGCTGGTTTCGCCGTCCTTTTCCTCGTCGTGCTTATGCGGAGGATAGGAGGACCAGTTGCCAGCCGGGGTGATGACTTCGCAGACGATGAAGCGGTCAGCTTCCAGCGCAGCGGGTGTGCCGAAGTTGTGGACCTGGCGGGAGCAGTTGCCGGCGCCACGCAGTTCCACTGGAGTTTCGGCGGCAGTGATCAAGCGGGTGGGGTACGACGCTTTGGCGGGTGCGGTCGCGACGGCGGCGCGGCCGCCGTCGTTCGAGCTGATGGTGACCGCTTTTTCGATGCCGGTGTAGAGGACGTCGCTTGGCCCGTGGAAGACAGACTGCCGTCCCTGAAGACGGTACTGCTCGCCGTCGACCGTCACCGTGAACGAGCCGCTCAGCGGCACCACGATGCGTTCCTCGCCGTCGGCGGAAAGTTCGACGGCGGAACCGGCGGCGAGCGTCGCCACCTTCAGTCCCGTGTGGGCCCAGCCGTCGACGACGAGGCTGGAATCGGACGTGCCGAGGGAAACGTCCCACTTGCCGTCTGTAGCGGTTCCCAGCGGGTATACCCAGTTGGCCATATGTTAAGTCCTTGCGTTAGCGCTGTACGAGGGTCATTTCAAAGCTGTAGGAATCGCCGCGGTAGACGTGGTGTCCGGTTTCCACCATGCGTCCCGTGTCGTCCACCGCGGTGCGTTCCATGGTGACCAGGGCCGAGCCCACTTCGGTTTCCAGCAGGGGAGCCTGGTAGTCATTGGCGATCATGGCGCCGATCCGCTGCGAGGCCAGGCGGAAGTTGACGCCGCCGCGCCGCAGGATGGCGTAGAGGCCTTCGCTGGCGAGCTGGGCTTCGTCCATGGTGACGATGTCGTCGCGGACCCAGTTCTCCATGAGGGCCAAAGGCTTGCCGCCTACTTTGCGGAGGCGGGTGAAGTGATAGACCTTGGAACCGGCAGGCAGCTGCAGCGCGGCGAGGGTGGCCGCATCCGCTTCGTCGTGGGAGAAGCTCAGCACGTCCGTAGTGGGCTTTTTGCCGTTGTTGCTGAGGTCGTCGTAGAGGCTGGAGAGTTCCAGGGGACGGCGGACCTGGCTGGCAACAACCTGCGTCCCCACGCCGCGCTTGCGGACAAGGAGTCCGGCACGGACCAGTTCGTCCATGGCCTTGCGCATCGTGGGTCGTGACAGGTTGAGCTGCGCCGCGAGGTCGATCTCGTTGTCCAAGCGGCTACCCGGTTCCAGGACGCCGCTGTGGATGGCAGCTTCAATGCCCTGGACAACTTGGTGGTAGAGCGGCACCGGAGACGAACGATCGATGCTGAGGCTGAGTTGGTTCGCCACTGGTTTCCTCCTGGACGGCTGTGCATGACCGGCGGGAGCAGGGTTTCGGCTCCTCTGCCGGAAAAAAGTATTTGTCCGTTCATGTTCTCTTGATAGGACATACTGCCTTTTTCTGATCATAGCAGCCGGGTTCCCGCCGTCAAGGAAGTGGTCTTGGTGGACATTTCCCCTGATGGGCGCGGGGAGTGAAACGTAAAAACATCCTAATGTCAGGACAAAGTGTTGACAAAGTGTGAGGTCAGTCACCATGATCTGAGTAGTGGATGGTTCGGATACGAGTCTCCGGACACCCCAAGCTGACATCAAAGGAGATAACGGTGGCAAAATTCTCGTGGCGCAAAGCGGCCCTCGCCGCAGCAGTGGTTCCCCTCATAGCACTGAGCGCCTGTTCGAGCCAGGGCGGCAGGCCGTCCGATTCCGGCGGTGGTGCTGCCGCCGGCCAGGTGGCCTCCACCGATCGCATCAAGGTTGCCCTCATCACGCACGCCGCAGCCGGTGACACCTTCTGGGACATCGTCCGTAAGGGCGCCGAGGAAGCCTCGGCCAAGGACAACGTCGAACTGCTTTACACGAGCGATCCCGAAGCCGGACGGCAAGCCCAGCTGGTCCAGCAGGCTATTGACCAGAAGGTTGACGGCATCGCAGTAACGGTCGCCACCCCTGACGCCCTGAAGGACGTCCTCAAGAAGGCAACCGACGCCGGCATCCCCGTGGTCAGCCTCAATGCCGGTGAGTCCGTATCCGCCAAGCTCGGAGCATTCACCCACTTCGGCTCCAACGAACAGTTGGCCGGTGAAGCCGTGGGCACCCGCCTCGCCGCGGAAGGGTACAAGCACCCGGTCTGCGTCATCCAGCAGCAGGGCCACGTCGGCCTGGAAGCACGCTGCGCCGGCGTGAAGGCCAAGGTTCCCGCCACGGAGATCCTCTACGTGGACGGCAAGGACATGACGGCAGTCCAGTCCACCGCCACCGCCAAGCTCCAGGCTTCCAAGGACGCAGACGTCATCATCGGCCTCGGTGCTCCGATCACGCTGACCCTCCTGAAGTCCGTCACCGATGCGGGAAGCTCCGCCAAGGTGGCCAGCTTCGACCTCAACGCCGAACTTGCCCAGAAGATCGTGGACGGCAACGTCATCTTCACTGTGGACCAGCAGCCGTGGCTCCAGGGATACATGTCCGTTGACGCCCTGTGGCAGGCCAAGCGCGGCGGCTTCAAGATCGGTGGCGGCCAGCCCGTCCTGACCGGTCCCACCATCGTGGACAAGTCCAACGCCTCAGACGTCCTCAAGTTCGCCCAGCAGGGCGTCCGCTAAATCCAGGCATCAGGCTGCGCGGCCCACACCGCGCAGCCTGACCAACCGCGAAGCCTGACCAACCGCGAAGCCTGAAACAACAAGGAGTCATCCCCATGGCAAGCACAGCAACCCTGCCACCGGCACCAGCCCCGGCGTCCGGTGATGAACGGGTAGGACGCCGCAACCCGTTCCAGAAATTCCTCGCCCGCCCGGAGGTCGGCGCCCTCGTTGGCGCAGTAGTCCTCTTCATCTTCTTCGCCTCCGTATCGCAAACCTTCACCCAGCCCAACGCCCTGGCCACAGTCCTTTACGGGTCCTCAACCATCGGCATCATGGCCGTCGGGGTTTCCCTCCTGATGATCGGCGGCGAGTTCGACCTTTCCACCGGCGTCGCCGTCATTTCCTCGGCCCTGACAGCCTCGCTGTTCAGCTGGTACTTCTCCATGAACGCCTGGGTCGGTGTCCTGCTGGCACTGGTGGTTTCCCTTGCCATCGGATTCATCAACGGCTGGATCCTCATCAAGACCAAACTGCCCAGCTTCATCGTCACCTTGGCGACCTTCCTCATGCTGACCGGCCTGAACCTGGCACTCACCCGGCTTGTGGGCGGTTCCGTTTCCTCGCCGTCGATCTCCAAGCTTGACGGCTTCGAATCTGCCCGCGCAGTCTTCGCCTCGTCCATCAGCATCGGCGGGGTGGAAGTGAAGATCACTGTCTTCTTCTGGATCGTCCTGGTTGCCGTGGCCTCCTGGATCCTGCTCCGCACCCGGATCGGCAACTGGATCTTCGCCGTCGGCGGTGACGCGAACGCTGCCCGCGCAGTTGGCGTGCCGGTGACCAAAACCAAGATCGGCCTCTTCATGGCCGTCGGCTTCTGCGGCTGGATCCTCGGCATGCACAACCTCTTCGCCTTCGACGCCGTCCAATCCGGCGAAGGCGTCGGCAACGAGTTCCTCTACATCATCGCCGCGGTCATCGGCGGCTGCCTCCTCACCGGCGGTTACGGATCGGCGATCGGCGGGGCCATCGGTGCCTTCATCTTCGGCATGGCCAACAAGGGCATCGTGTACGCACAATGGAATCCGGACTGGTTCAAGTTCTTCCTGGGCTTGATGCTGCTGCTGGCTACCATCGTCAACCTCATCGTCAAACGCCGGGCAGAGCTGAAGTAAGGGGCCGGACCAATGAACGCACAACAAATCGACCAGCAAACCCTGCTGAGAGACGAGAAAGATCCTTTGACCCACACGCCCGTGCATTTGCTTTCCCTCGAAGCAGTGGGAAAGCACTACGGCAACATCATCGCCTTGCGGGATGTCACCATGGCCGTGGACAACGGCCGCGTCACCTGCGTCCTGGGCGACAACGGCGCCGGCAAGTCCACGCTGATCAAGATCATCGCCGGCCTGCACCAGCACGACGAAGGTTCGTTCAAGATCATGGGGGAGGACCGCAAGCTCGGCTCACCCCGTGAAGCCCTCGACGCCGGGATCGCGGCCGTGTACCAGGACCTCGCCGTCGTGTCGCTCATGCCGATTTGGCGGAACTTCTTCCTCGGTTCCGAACTCACCACCGGCGTAGGCCCGTTCAAGCGCATGGATGTCCAGAAGATGAAGGACATCACAAAAAAGGAACTCGCGGACATGGGCATCGACCTGCGCGATGTGGAGCAGCCCATTGGCCAGCTCTCCGGTGGTGAACGCCAATGTGTGGCCATCGCCCGCGCCGTGTACTTCGGGGCAAAGGTCCTGATCCTCGACGAACCGACAGCCGCGCTGGGAGTCAAGCAGTCCGGCGTCGTACTTCGCTACATCCTGCAGGCCCGCGACCGCGGCCTGGGGGTCATCTTCATCACCCACAACCCGCACCACGCATACCCCGTGGGCGACCGGTTCCTGCTGCTCAAGCGCGGCAAATCGATTGGTTACTACGAGAAGAAGGACATCACTGTCGAGGAACTCACTGCCCAAATGGCCGGCGGCGCCGAACTGGCCGAACTCGCCCACGAACTCGAACAACTCGGCGGACACACCGAAGCGCTCAACGAGGTCAAGGCCGAAGTAGCGGACGTAGCCGACGCAGCACCGGAGAAGGCATGAAGGAAATAACGCTCGGCCTGGTGGGTGTGGGCCGCATCGGTGTGATGCATGCCCGGAACATCAGCGCGTTGAACGAGCAACTCAATCCTGAAGGAGTCAACGTCAGGCTCAAACTGACGGACGTTGCCGAGGAACACGCACGATCGGTGGCCCGGGACTTCGGCGCGGAGTACTTTCCGTCCGTTGAAGCGTTGATCGCCGCGGGCATTGACGGGTTGGTCGTGGCCACCGGGACGGCCACCCATCCGGATCTGATCATGGCGGGCGTTGACGCCGGCATTCCGGTCTTCTGCGAGAAGCCGGTGGCCGTCAACCTGGCAGAGTCCCTCCCGGTCCTGGACTACATCCGGGAAAAGGGCGGCACGGTCCAGATCGGACACCAGCGCCGCTTCGATTCCGGCTACCTCGAGGCCAAGCGGGCCTATGACGCCGGCGAACTCGGCTGGATCCACTCCCTGCGTGCGGTCACCTGTGACATGGCGCCGCCACCCGTGTCCTTCCTCGCAACCTCAGGCGGACTCTTCCGGGACTGCTCGGTCCACGACTTCGACATCCTCCGCTGGTTGACGGGACGGGAAATCGTGGAGGTTTACGCGAAGGGCTCCAACAACGGCGACCCCGCAATCGGTGAGGTGGGCGACGTCGATACCGCTTTGGCAGTGGTGACGTTCGACGACGGCACTGTAGGCACGGTGTCGGCCAGCCGCTACAACGGGGCCGGGCATGATGTCCGGCTGGAGTTGCAGGGCTCGGAAGGATCCGTGGTGGTGGGCATGGACGACCAGATGGCGCTGCGTTCCGGAGAGCGCGGAATCACCTTCCCTGCGGGGACTCCGCACAAGACCTTTGCCGAACGGTTCGACCAGGCTTACCGCTCCGAAATGGCCGCGTTCGTGGAAGTGATCCTGGGGGAGCGCAAGAACCCCTGCACACCCGAGGATGCGGTGGCCGCTTCCCGCGTGGCGGATGCGGCACAGGAATCGTTGGAGACGGGCGTCCCCGTGAAAGTCCCGGTGTAACCCTCTATCATTTCCCGGCGCTTTTCCGCGGTTGCTCTATCATGTTCGGCGGGAAGGTCCGACGGCGGCACTCGGCCTGAGTGCCGCCGTCGAGCTTTTGGTGCGGCTGGCTCCCCGCCCGATTGATCGCCACCGCCCAGGTCCGTCCACCCCGCAACCCTTCCCGCCGAATGCACCCAATGCTACGGGTGCATTCGGCGGCAAAGGGTGCGCCACCCGAGTGGCGGATGCGGCAGAGGAATCGTTGGAGACGGGCGTCCCCGTGAAAGTCCCGGTGTAACGCTCTATCATTTCCCGACGCTTTTCCGCGGTTGCTCTATCACTTCCCGCGGGAAGGTCCGACGGCGGCACGGTCTGAGTGCCGCCGTCGAGCTTTCTGTGCGGCTGGCTCCCCGCCCGATTGACCGCCACCGCCCAGGTCCGTCCGCTCCCGTCGAATGCACCCCTTGTTCCCCACGTGTCAGGCCCCAAACCGCGGGCCCCAAACCCCAGTGGCAGAGGGATGGTGGGGAGGGGGTGGGATGTGGCAGAGGGATGGTGAAAAAGGGGTGGGATGTGGCAGAGGGATCGGGCGTGGCTGACGCGGGCCGGAAGAGTCTGGGGGAAAACTCCGACCCGCGCCAGGTATGTGGGGGTTGGATCAGGCGATGACCTTCATTCCCTGCCAACCCGTGCCCAGGCTGATCGGCGGCACGTTGCCCAGCGTTCCGCCACCCGATCCGGGGTACAGCCACAAGGTGTCTCCGATGCGGCCGAGGACGTCGTTCTTGCCGTCGCCATCAAGGTCCCTGGGGCCGGCCAGCGCTGTGCGGGTGCTCCACCCGGTTGCGATCTGCTTCCAGGTCAGCCAGCCTCCGGAGCCATTGCCCGGATATAGCCATAATGCGCCTGTGTCGGTGCGCCGCGCCAGTACGTCCCCCTTGCCGTCACCGTTGAAATCGCCGGTGCTGAAAATGGCGTTCATGACGTCCCAGCCCCAGCCGACGGTGTAGGGCGAGCGTTGTCCGCCGCTGCCGTTTCCTTCGTAGAGTCGCAGTTCTCCGTTGCTCCTGCGGCCGATGAAATCGGGGATGCCGTCGCCACTGAAGTCGCCGGGGGAGAAGATCTGGGACATGGTGGTCCAGCCTGTGCTGACCTGTTTCCGCGCCCCGAAGCTGCCGGCTCCGTCGCCGGGGTAGAAGTACAGGATGTCTCCGGCGCGGGCAAGGAGATCGTTCTTGCCGTCCCTGTTGAAGTCGCCCGGAGTGATGGTGTCGGTGACCGAGGACCAGGCCGGAGCCGCGAGGGCCACTTGCCGCGGCAGGAGTCCGCCGGCGCCGTCGCCCGGGTAGAGGTACAGGTTACCGGCGGTGTCCGCAGCCAGGACGTCGGAGCGGCCGTCACCGCTGAAGTCATGGGTCGACGGCGGCCCGGCGGCGGGAACGGTGTAGGTCTGGGTTCCCACGGCCGAGGTATTGCCCTCCGTGTCCACTCCGATGTACTTGAGGGTCAGGGTGGAGCTGCCCATCACGAGGGGAGCGGTGTACTTGAGGTTGGTTGCCGATTCGGTGGTCGTCGGCGTGCTGCCGTCGGTGGTGTAGTAGATGGTTGCCGTTTCATTGGCGCTCAGGGTGATGGTGGCACCGCTGGCGAGGGCCCGCCCCGTCGGGTTGGCCGTGATCACCGGGGCAGTGGTGTCCGGAGGGATGGTGTAGGTCTGCGTCGCCACGTCGGAGGTGTTGCCCGCGGTGTCCTTCGCAAAGTACTTCAGCGTCATGGGACCGGGGCCCGTGAAGGTGATGGGTGCCGTGTACAGCAGACCTGCGGTGAGGGGGTCGGTGCCATCCTTCGTGTAGCGGATCTCGGCAGCCTCGTTGGCGGTGAGGGTGATGTTCGTCCCTGCTGCGTATTCTCCGCTGGCCGGGTTGGCCGTCACGATGGGTTTGGTGACGTCGGGCCCGGTGGAGTAGGTCTGGGTGACCACTGCGGAGGAGTTGTTGGCGCCGTCCACCGCGAAGTACTTCAGCGTCAGCGGCCCGTTCAGGATGATCGGTGCCGTGTACTTGGTGCTGGCCGTGGTGGGCGTCGAGCCGTTGGTGGTGTAGTAGATCGTCGCGGTTTCGTTGGCCGTCAACGTGATGGCCTGGCCTGCTGCGTAGGTTCCGCCCTCGGGTGCCGCGGTGACCACCGGCGCCACGTTGTCCGTACCGAGGTAGGCTTCGAACTCCGCCAGTCCGGCATTCGTGGTGCTGCCGCTGACTGAGGTGATGTTGAAGCGCACTGAGCTCACAGTCTTGGCGGGGAAGTTGATGGTAAGCCCGGAGCCGTTGTTGGGCAGAGCCGGAACGGGGACCGTGCTGCCGTCCGAGAACACGAGGTTTCCGCCGGTTACCTGGTCGCTGAGGATCGGCCGGTCGCCAAGTGTCACGGCGTTGATGGTACGGGTGGGTGTGAAGTTGTATTGGATCCAGCTTCCTGCCTTCTCGCCGGCGGACACCCACTCACGGGACGCGTCCATCGGCGCACCCCAGAAGTAGCCGTCGCGGGCCTTTTCGGGGCTTTGGGCGGAGGCCTTCTGTGATGACGCGCTCACTGTGGTGCCCGTTGATTTGGCAGCGTTGCCCACCCACTCGATGGCCGTGATGTACTGCCGTTTCAACCACTCGTTGTAGGGGGAGTCCGGGCACCCTTCGCCAGGGCTGCTGCAGACGTACATGTCGAAGTCTGCGAACCGGACAAACGTATCCACTTTGGCGGTCAGTTCGGATCCGGTGACGTTTTGCGGGTATTCGTCGATGACGTAGGCGTCGTAGGCCATGGAGGTGTGCGGCCCGGTGTAGCTGCGAGTGGCCAGTTGCGCGAACTTCGCTGTGGCCCAGTGGTCGCTGTGGTCATAGGGGTTGTTGAAGTTCCCGGTCCAGTCCTGCGTGCGGAACGTGGTGGGTTTGAAGTTCGCCACCAAGCGGTTGAGGGCAGTCTGGAACTGGGACTTGGTAAACGTGGCGGCGTTATCCACCGGCCTGATGGAGGACAAACGGCCGTCCCACAGTTTGAGGATGCTTTGGGAATTGTAGGCAGCGCTCCCCAAACCGTTGGGGAAGCCGTCCGGCAAGCGCATGAACACCACGGAGATGTTCGGCGCGCCGTTGAGCGTCTGCATGGTCAACGGCCGGTTGGGGACACCGGCGTCGGAGGCCGTCCAGGAGTCCGCCACACCGGCCATCTTGGCGTAGCTGGCCCTGATTCCCGCCTCCAGGCTGCGCCAGTACGTGGCCCCTTCGCCCGCTTCCCCTGCGGTGGTGAAGACGGTTTGGACGCATCGTTTCGCCTGGATGTCGCGCATGAAGTCGGGACTCAGGAAGATCAGGTCGTCATCTGTGTGGCCCACGATCTGCATGGCCCCACCGGTCCCAGCACACGGGGGCACTGCGGCCGAGGCAGGTGCGGCTGAGGCCAGGACCAGTCCGCCGAAGGCCAAGGCAGGGCTAAGCACCATGCCGAGCACGCGGCGCACCAAGGAGCTCCGGGGGTGGCTGTCCAAGGGATTCGGATGACTCGGTCGACTGAAAAGATGTGAACGGACCACAACAATGCTCCTTGAGCAGACGTTGGGCCCCCCAGCCGGCGAACTTCAGACGCCCGTAATGAACGCCATTCGAATAAATTTGTGCTGTTCCTGCCGGCTGCCGTCGGAGACGGAAACCGGTGCAGTGACCGCTACTGTACTCCTCGGGTCCAACGCTGGGTAGGCCTGCCGTTGAACTTTTCGCCACTACGCTGGGTCCATGACCCCGTCAGGTGCCCTCAATCCCAATCCGCGAACCCTTGATGTTGAAAGCCTCATCCACTTCGACCGCTTGGTCAGCGCCGGGGCGCATTCAATGCACGGCTGGCACGCCCAGTCCCTGGACCTGCGCGGGCGCTCCCGTGAACTGCTGGCGCTGAACCCCCAGGGCGCGATCTTCCTGGGCTGCACGTTCGACGACGGCGTGGAGGACCAGCTGCGGAGCCAGGGGGCGCTCATCTTCCCCAAATTGCAGGGTGTTCCGTTCAACCCCTACCGGGGCAGCCTCTACACGGCGGCCGAACTGTATCCCGGCATCTCCACCAAGGAATACGAGCACACTTTGGACGCGCGGGTCTATCACTGGAGCATCCTGCCCGGCCAGCGCTCCCGGCTTGACTCAACACTCGCCGCGGCCCTGCACGATCACGCGATCGGCGACGCCCTGGAAGAAGCCATGGCCAACGGGGCGCTCGCCGGGTCCAGGCTGGTGGGTGTCATGGGTGGCCATGCGGCGCAGCGCAGCAGCCGGGAGTTCTCCGACGCCGCCCGCTTGGGCCGCTTGCTCGCGCACGCGGGACTCACGGTGGCCACCGGAGGCGGTCCGGGTGCCATGGAAGCGGCCAACATGGGTGCCTACCTCAGCGCAATGCCCGACGACGACTTCCGCGCCGCGGTGCAGCAACTCGCCGCCGTCCCGGGGTTCCGCCCCTCGGTGACGGCGTGGGCGCGCCAGGCAGCCGCCGTCGTCGAAAATTATCCGGACGGTACGTCGACGCTGGGCATCCCCACCTGGTTCTACGGCCACGAACCGCCCAACCTGTTTGCCACCCACATTGCCAAGTACTTCGCCAACGCCATTCGTGAAGCCATCCTGCTGGAACTGTGCAACGGCGGAATTATCTTCCTCCCGGGAGCGGCCGGTACCGTGCAGGAAATCTTTCAGGACGCGTGCGAGAACTACTACGGAGCCCCGGAAACCATCACCCCCATGGTGCTGGTGGGCCGCGACCACTGGGAGAGGACATACCCGGCGTGGCCCATGCTGCAAAGCCTCGCCGCAGGACGTCCCATGGACCGGCAGATCTTCCTCGTGGACACGGTGGAGGAAGCAGTGGCGATCGTGGTGGGTTCGGCCTAGAAATTCTTGCTGCAGGGGCCCTTGCCGAGTTCGGCGAGGCCTGTCCGGTCACCGGCCGCGTATTGGCGCACCCACGAGGCTTGGTCGTACATCAGCTGGCGCGCGTCATCCACGTGGTCCAAGCCCAGCAGGTGCCCCAACTCGTGCATGATCACTGCCACCCCGATCTCCCTGCCCCGGGGCGAATCCATGATTCCGGTGAACTGGGGAGCATCCAATGCCACTGAACCGGTGACATACGCCTTGTACCCGTTACTCAGGCCGATGGACGAGCTTCCGCCCAGACCGACGGTTTGCCCGGCCAGGCGCGGCACTTCTTCGGGGGTGCTCCACACAATGAGCACGGGAGCCCACCGGTCACCGTACATTTCCGGTTGGTAGCCCTCCCTGTTGGCTGACGGCAGCTCGGACGTGGGACCGTCGTAGATGAACTGGAGGCCGGTGGCAAGGCTCGCCTGCCGGATGGCCTCCTCGACCAGGGGCTGCCAGGAGGCCGGTGCCCTGGTGGAGTTGACCACGTAATGGATCGGCCTGCAGGGGGAATAGGCCACGGGTGATCCGTCGTCCTTCACGGCCAGGAATTTGTAGGAAGAACTGGTGGGCCGCACAACCGGCGGGGTGCCCAGCGGCGCGTCCGCTTCCTCGCGCCCGGGAAGTGGATCCTCGCGTTGCCCGAACGGCAGGACACCCGGCCTGGGCGCTTGGCTTTGGGCCGTGGAACCGCCGCCCATCCAGTGCTGCAGCTCACCGCCGAAGTACGCCCCGGCACACACCAGCCCAAGGACAACAAAGAGGAAGAAGACCGCCACGATGCTGCTGTGCTTGATCGGCCGCGTGGGCTGGTCGAGGGGGCCGCGCGGGTGCGTGGACCAAGGCGGCACCCCGACGGCGGGCGGGACCCCGGCAGGCTCGTCCGGGGATCGGCGCGCCGGGGGATAGGGGTCCGGCCCTTTCGGCGACCCATCAGGTTCCATTGAGCCCCCTGACCGGCGGCCGAAGCTGCGCGGTGGGCTGCCGCCGTCGGCCGTTTGGGCCAGCTTAGGACCCGCCAGCGGGGGAAGTCCATGGCAGGACGCCAGGCAAGGGGCGCCCGCACCCGCCAACCCCGTGCCACCAACCTGTCGGGACGGTACGCCTAGATGTCCTTCCGGCAGGGAGCCGAAGCCAGCATGCTCATGCCTGTCAGGTCACCGTCCGCCAAGCCGTCAGGCGCTCCGATCTCCGGGTACATCAGCTGGATGGGGTCTTCAACATGGTCCAGTCCCAGCACGTGTCCCAGTTCGTGCTGCATGACGGCAAGTACGAAGTCTGCGCCGCCATCTTCTGCCAGGAGTTCCGAGATTTGGGGTGTATCCAATTCCAGGCTTCCGGTGATGTAGCTCCTGGTCCCGTTGTTGATCGAATACATGGTGCTGCCGCCGGTGCCGATCACCTTGTCCGCCAAGGCAGGAGCAACCTCCGGCGTGGTCCACGAGATCAGCAAAGGCGCCCAGCGCTCGCCGTACTTTCCCGGCTGGTACGGCTCCCGTTTGTCCACGGGCTGTTCGTCGGTGGATCCGTCGTCGATGAACTGGATGCCGGCCGCAGCAGACACGTTGGCGAGGGCCCTTTCCAGGAGCTCGTCCGTGCCTGCGGGCGCTGCGGTGTCATTCACGACGTAGTGCAGCGGACGGCACGGTGAATAGCCAACCGGCGTGCCGTCGTCGTTGGTTGCCAGGAACTTGTAGGAATCGTTGGCGAGGTGGAGCGCCGACGGCGAGACCAGCGGCTTGTCCGCTTCCTCCAGTCCAGGCGGAGGTGCGTTCAAGGCCCGGGGGAACGGTTCCTGGTCCTGGCCACCGGGCTGCACGTTGGGCATGGCGAGCCCCGGGACAAGGCCGGTGATACGGGGATCGTTGTGCAGGAAACCACTGACGACCACCGCCACGGAGGCAGCCACGGCTGCCGTGAGGAGGCCCAGGACCGGACGCAGCACGCGTCCTTTCCGGCGGCGCCTAGGCACCCGGTATGCCTCAGGCTCCACAGTTCTCCCATCATTGCGCCCGGCACGCGGGGCGGCGTGGAGGACGCACCAAGATTACGGGACGGGCGCAGGCCCGTCCATTCGCGCCGCGTTAGACGATCACTGCTCCGAAGAGCAGGCCAAGCCCGTAGGTGGCGGCAGCGGCGCCTATGCCGATTCCCAGCTGCCGCAGCCCGCGGCTCAGCGGGGACGTTCCGGACAGCAAGCCCACGACGGCGCCGGTCGCCAACAGCGCGACGCCCACCAAGGCACCTGCGACGATCAGCGCAGCCCAACCGGTCATGCCGAAGATGAACGGGATGATGGGCACGATGGCGCCGGAGGCAAAGAAGCAGAAGCTGGACATCGCCGCGCCCCAGGCAGAGCCCACGGTTTCATGGTCGTCGGCGGGCTGTTCCTTTTCGGGTTGCAGCGAAAGGCTGGGGTCGCAGTCGCAACTGAACAGCCCCATGCGTTCGGCGGCCCGGTGCTCGGCGGCTTCCCGGGTCATGCCGCGTGCCAGGTACACCAGCACCAGTTCGTTGTGCTCCACGTCCAGCGACGGTGCCGCGGTCAGTGTTGCCTGCGTCGGCAGGGTGGCGTTGAGCAGCTCACGCTGGGAACGCACGGACACATACTCGCCGGCTCCCATGGACAAAGCACCGGCCAGCAGTCCGGCTACGCCGCTCATGAGCACCACCGCGCTGGAAACACCGGTGGCGGCCATGCCCATCACCAGGGAGAGGTTGCTGACCAGGCCATCGTTGGCGCCGAAGACTGCTGCACGGAAGGTTCCGGACAACCTGTTCCTGCCGCGTGTGGCGAGTCCGCGGACCACTTCCTCGTGGATCTGCTCGTCAGCCACCATGGCCGGCGTGGCCGAAGGATCGGTTCCGTAGGGAGAGCGGCCCTCGGCGCGCTGGGCCAGGGCGAGAACGAAGACCGACCCGAAGTGCCGGGCAAGGAACCCAAGGAGGCGGCTGCGGCCGGACGCTGCCTTGGGCATGCCGGCGTGCTCACCAAGGAGCTTGAGCCAGTGTGCCTCATGCCGGCCTTCGGCTTCGGCCAGGGCCAGGAGGATCTGGCGTTCCTCACCGTCGCGCCGCTGGGCGAGTTCACGGTATACGGCAGCCTCTGCACGCTCATCGGCAAGGTACTGGCGCCAGCGCTTGATGTCCGCGGACGATGGCGTTGTCTTTTGGGGCTGCGGGTCCGGAGCGGGGCTCGACGGATTGTTGGATTCCTGGTGCCTCTGCACTGCTTCTCCTGGGCTGGGTGGGGTAGTTGCGGCCCCATTGCACCGCCCACTGTACCGCTTATTTCCGCGGTTTTTTGGCTGGTATTCCTTACCGGGAATGTTCGGTGCGCCTTAATTTCGCCACCGGGCAGGACGCCTTCGCAGGCTCCGGCGGCGAGCGTATTGACCCTGTCCTCCCTCGGTGCTCAGATGGATAGACAGGCGCGGGAAGCTTCCCGCATTCGGTCAGCGGGCTGTTCCGCAGCCCACCACACGGAGGTTGCAGCATGAACACTGGATCACACTTCAACCACCCTGAACGGGCCACCATCGAATCCGATCCGGCCTTCGACTACAGCGAGGACCAGGAAGTGGACGAAGCCTGGGTGGAGGAAGAAGACGTGGCGGACGACGACGAACGCGTGGTGCCGATCGACCCCGCCGAAGAGGAATTCCGGGAAGGCGACGACGAACTTTAGCCCTGGCCTTCGGTAACCGTCTGATCCTGCCGTCTCCCGGGTAGCAGGTCCACGTGAGTGCCGTGGAAAACGACAAAGCGGCGCTCCCCGCGAAAGGGGAGCGCCGCCGTCGGGCGTTGCTGCGTTGGGTGCCCTTACTTGGCCGGTGAGCTGAGCTCCTCCTCGGCCACCCGGGTGCCGGCTACACGGTCGGTCCAGGCCTCCATGACCGCAGGATCGGTGGGCTTGCTGAACAGCGAGACGGCTACGTAGACGATCGCCGAGGCAATCAGGCCGTAGTAGATGGGCTCGTTCGCGTAGATGCCGTCCAGGGGAGCCTTGGCGTTGATCTCAAGGATGATCATGGTGCCCAGGGTGATCACGGAGCCCACGGCCATGGAGGCCGCGGCCGCGATTCCCGTGCCGCGCTTCCATACCAGGCCACCGATGATGGCAACCAGCAGGCCGCCCACCAGGATGTCGTAGGCAATGGTCAGTGCTGCCACGACGTCCTTGGTGGAGATGGCGATGATGATGGCCACGATGCCGAGTCCCAGGACCCAGTAGCGGTTCGCCTTGACGTCATGCTCAGGGTTGTCGGAATCGTCGGTGTTGATGGTCTTGCCGAACCATCCGGCCACGAACGGCAGGACGTCTGCGCGGGCGACCGTAGCGGCTGCAATGAGCGCTCCGGAAGCGGTGGACATCATGGCCGCGACGGCTGCCGCGAGGACCAGGCCGCCGATGCCGATGGGCAGCAGGTTGGTGGCGACTTCCGCGTACACGTCATCCTTGGCTTCGATCTCGATGCCGGACAGGGCAACGCTTGCGGCCATGCCGATCAAGGCGCCGGCCAGGCCGTAAACGATGCAGTACACGCCGGCAGTTGCGCCGCCCCAGCGGGCAACCTTGGGGGTCTTGGCCGTGAAGACGCGCTGCCAGATGTCCTGGCCGATCAGGAGGCCGAGCGTGTAGACCACGAAGTACGTGATGATCGTTTGGAGGCCGATGCCGCCGATGTCGAAGAAGCTGGCGTCAACGCGTTCACGGATGCCGTCCAGGCCACCCGCGGCGTTCATGGCGAAGGGGAGCATGAGGAAGAAAATGCCCACGGTCTTGATCACGAACTGCACCTGGTCAGCCAGGGTGATGGACCACATGCCGCCGATCGTGGAGTACACCAGAACGATCGCGCCGCCGATCGCGATGGCCAACCAGCGCTCCCAACCGAACAGCACCACGAAGATGGTGGCATAGGCGCCGGTCGAAGTGGCGCAGAGCATCAGGGTGTAGGCCAGCATGACGATGCCCGAGGTTTGCGTCGCCCGGCTTCCGTAGCGGAGGGTCAGCATCTGCGAGACGGTGTAGATCTTGAGCTTTTGGATGGTGCCTGCAAACAGGAGGCTGAGCAACAGCACGCCGGCGCCGATGGCTACCACCAGCCACATGCCTGAGATGCCGAACTTGTAGCCCAGGCCGACGCCGCCAACGGTGGACGCGCCACCGAGGACGACGGCGGCCATGGTGCCTGTGTAAAGGAAGGGGCCAAGGCGGCGGCCGGCCACCAGGAAGTCACTGTTGTTCTTGGTGCGGGACTTGCCCCACCATCCGAACGCCAGCATGGCAAGCAGATACACCACCACAATGGCGATGTTGATGAACGATGAGTCCATGAGTGAGTCCTTGGAGCTGATGCACGGAGGTTGGGGTTTTCGACGATACTCCTGGGGCGGGGTCGAAGTCTCCGTGCTGACGATGGGAGATTTGGGTTCGTGTTGTGTGCCTCACAGACAACACTTGTTGCCCCTGAGGATATGTTGTGATCGGAGTAACAGTCAAGAAGCTTTAGGTGGCTTCGGGCTTTGCATAGCTTCCGAAAGCTTCTCTGCGGCTACTATTGGCTGCAATGACAGGGCCGGTTGAACAGGCCTGAAAGGTTCGTGAATGAAGGCTCTCCCCGTTGAACCCAGCAACGTCCCCGTTGCCATCGGTTCAAGAATCCGAGCGGCGCGCCAGGCGCAGCGGCTAACCATCGAACAGGTAGCAGAGGCCACCGGGCTGACCAAGGGTTTCCTCAGTCGTGTGGAGCGCGACCTGACTTCCCCCTCGGTGGCGTCGCTGGTAACGCTGTGCCAGGTCCTTTCCGTCTCCGTGGGGGACTTGTTCGCAGCTCCGGAGACGCATCTGACCCGGCGCGACGAAGCTCCGCGGATTTCACTGGGCGGGCAGGGCATCGTTGAACGGTTGCTGACGGCCCGGTCCGAGCGCCGCCTCCAGATCCTGGGCGCGACCATCAAGCCGCGGGGTCGTGGCGAAAACGAACTGTATGCCGTTGACTGCGACGTGGACGTCCTTCATGTGGTCAAGGGGCGCATCAAGCTGATCCTCACCAATGAGGAGTATGACCTCGAAGAAGGGGACACCCTTTCTTTCCCCGGCCGGGAGCCCCACACCTGGATCAATCCCACGGACGAGACCGTAGAGGTGCTCTGGATCCTGGTGCCGGCCGCGAGCCGCTAAGACCCTTCGCGAGATGACAAATAATGCCAATGTTCGGGTTGAACATTGGCATTATTTGTCATCTCGGCGATTGCCCGGCGTGTAAACAGGTGATGCATATTAGGCAACTTTGAGTGTATGATGGGTGTCACAAACCCAGTTCCGTCCCACCACCTAAGGAGTTGCGCGATCTTGGAAGAGCTCCGCATCGAAGCCAACGGGAACCTTGGCCCCATCGATTCCTCCCGCATCCCGCGCTACGCCGGCGCTGCCACCTACGCCCGCCTGCCCCGCCTGGACCAGGTCTCCAAAGCTGACGTGACCGTGGTTGGCGTTCCGTTCGACTCCGGCGTCTCCTACCGCCCCGGCGCCCGCTTCGGTGCCAACCACGTGCGTGAGGCCAGCCGCCTGCTCCGCCCGTACAACCCGGCGTGGGACGTCAGCCCCTTCGAGAACATCCAGGTGGCCGACGCCGGGGACATGGCAGTGAACCCCTTCAACATCAACGAGGCCATCGAGACCATCCAGCAGAATGCGCTGGACCTCACGGCGAACGGCAGCAAGCTCGTCACCCTCGGTGGCGACCACACCATCGCCCTCCCGCTGCTTCGCGCCGCCGCGGAACGTGCGGGGGAGCCCATCGCCATGCTGCACTTCGACGCACACCTCGATACCTGGGACACCTACTTCGGCGCCGAGTACACCCACGGGACGCCGTTCCGCCGTGCGGTAGAAGAAGGCATCCTGGATACCGAAGCCATCAGCCACGTCGGAACCCGCGGCCCGCTGTACGGCAAGAAAGACCTCGACGACGACCACCGCTTTGGGTTCGGAATCGTCACCTCCGCGGACGTTTACTACCAGGGCGTCCTGGAGACGGTGGCCAAGATCCGCGACCGCATCGGCAACCGTCCGCTGTACATCTCCGTGGACATTGACGTCCTGGATCCGGCCCACGCGCCCGGCACGGGCACCCCCGAAGCCGGCGGCATCACCAGCCGCGAACTCCTGGAGATCATCCGCGGCTTCCGCGGCATGAACCTCGTGGGAGCGGACGTTGTTGAAGTCGCCCCGGCCTATGACCACGCGGAAATTACCGGTGTTGCCGGCAGCCATGTTGCCTACGAGCTGGTTACCCTGATGGCCGACAACGCGGTGGAAGGCGACCGTCACGGCGCGCCGAACGGCTACGCGCAGCAGGCCCTCGGCGCCCGCATCGAAGAGCTGGCCAAGGCGACGCGGCGATGATCGATTTTGATCCGGGCACAGCAGCCCCGACCCGTGAAACCGGGCAGCGCAACGGCGGGGATCTCGTCGTCGAGACCCTCGAAGCGCTCGGCGCCAAGACGGTTTTCGGCATCCCGGGCCAGCACGCGCTGGGCCTGTTTGATGCGATGGGCCGTGGCAACCTGCACTTCGTCTCTTCGCGTGTGGAGAACAACTCGGCGTTCGCCGCGGACGGGTACTCCCGCGCCACCGGCGAGGTGGGCGTGCTGTTCCTCTCCACCGGTCCCGGGGCGTTGACGTCGCTGGCAGGCCTCCAGGAGGCGTACGCAACGGGTGTTCCCATGGTGGTGGTGGCCAGCCAGATTCCGCTGGACGGACTGGGCGCCCGCCGCAAGGGCATGCTGCACCAGCTTGATGACCAGAAGGCCTCGGCAGCCAACGTGACCAAGAGCCAGCGCCTGATCCAGCACGCCTCCGGGATCCCGTCGGCTATCCAGGACGCCTGGACCGAGGCGATCTCCTCACCGCAGGGCCCGGTCTGGATCGAAATCCCGCAGAACGTGCTGTTGGACCCGATCGTGGTTCCGCCGGTCGAGGACGCCTTGGCTGAAGCTTTTGACAACCCGCCCCGGGTTGAGCTGATCCGTGAGGCAGTGAAGTGGCTTACGACGGCGGAACGTCCGGCGATCATCGCAGGCGGCGGCACGCGTCGCGGCCGTGGCGAAAAGGCGCTGCTGTCCATTGCCGAACAGCTCCGGGCACCCGTCATTTGCACGCCGGGCGGAAACGGCGCCTTCCCGTGGAACCATGAACTGTCCCTGCAGTCGTGGATCGAGGACCGGTACATGACCGACGTCCTGGAGGACGCGGATGTGTTGATCGTCATCGGTTCATCCCTGGGAGAAGTGACCTCGAACTACTTCACGTTCGAGCCGCGTGGGCGGATCATCCAGATCGATGCCGAGCCCCGCGTATTGGAGTCGAACCGGCCCGGGCTGGGTATCCGCGCCGATGCCGGGCAGGCATTGGCTGCCTTGGACCAGGCCCTTGCCGAGGCCGATGCCGCCAACACGGCGGTTCGCTCCTGGCACGGCACCAGTCCGGAAGAACTGGTGAAGGAATCTCTGGCCAAGGTCAAGGCCCGCTTGGAATCGCAGGACCTGGCCAAGGAACTGAAGTTCATGTCCGACATCCGCGAGGCTGTCCCTGACACCATGCAGACCTTCTGGGACATGACCATTGCGGCGTACTGGGGCTGGAGTTGCTGGGATGCCCGCGAAGGCCAGTTCCACTCCGCCCAGGGCGCAGGTGGACTGGGTTACGGCTTCCCGGCCGCGATCGGCGCTGCTGTAGGTTTGGAAACCGTCGGCAAACCCAGCAGGGTGCTGGCAGTTTCCGGTGACGGTTCGTCAATGTATTCCATCGCCGAGCTGGCAACTGCCAAGCAGCACAACGTTCCGGTCACGTGGCTCATTGTGGACGACGGCGGGTACGGCATCCTTCGCGAATACATGGTGGGCGCCTTCGGCAAAGCCACCGCCACGGAGCTTGCCCGCCCCGATTTCGTCAAGCTGGCCGAGTCGTTCGGCGTCCCGGCCCGCAGGGTGGCCCCGGAGGAAGTGGGGGACGCGCTGAAGGACTCCTTCGCCGCGGACGGGCCCAACGTCGTCGTGGTTGAAACGCTGCTCAAGATGTTTGGACCCACGCACCTGGACGACTAAACGCGTCCACGGAACTTAACAGGAACCAAGAGGACCCCGCACGGCATTGCCGTGCGGGGTCCTCTTGCTGTGGAGCAGTCCTCGCATTTTTAGTTTCCCAAAGTAATCAATCGGAGGTATAGTTGCTTTAGGCAAACAAAAAGGGGTGTATTTCATGTCCGTCGGTTCAACCACGGCCACCGACCTTGTCCATCAGATCTTCGACCTGCAAAGGACCCTGCGCTGTGTGGTGGCCGCCCAACTGGGCCGGGTGCCCGACCTCGGGGTTGCTGCCCAGGGCGTCATGCGCTACATCGGCGAGGGGGAGGCCAGGGCTACGCACTTGGCGGCCCGCCTCGGCGTCAGCGCGCCGGTGCTCAGCCGGCACATTGCTGAACTGGAGGAGCTCGGCTACGTCGTCAGGCGTCCGGACCCGGCCGACGGCAGGGCGCAACTGTTGGGCCTGTCCGAAGGCGGCCTTGTGAAGCTGCGCGAGTTCGAAGAACAGCGCAGCAGCAGGTTGCGTGACTACCTGGCGGACTGGAGTGAAGAAGACGCCTTGGAAGCTACGCACGTACTGCAGAAGCTCTCCACATCCCTTAAGGATTCCATCCGGGCAACGGCGGCCGGTTCCACAACCACCAAACTCTCTGTTTAGGAGCCACGAATGGCCAGACCATCAACCCAGGCCCCGGGCGCGGGGCAGCCTTCGGCCGGCGGCGCCGCTGCGCCCATGACGCACCGCCAGATCATGGAAGCGCTCACGGGCCTGCTCGCTGCCTTCTTCACGGCAATCCTCAGCAGCACGATCGTGGCAAACGCACTGCCCACCATCATGTCCGAGCTGCATGGCACCCAGACCGATTTCGCCTGGGTCATCACCGCGGCACTGCTGGCCAACGCTGCAACGACGCCCATTTGGGGCAAGCTCGCCGACCTCTTCGACAAGAAGCTCCTGGTCCAGCTGAGCATCATCATCTTCGTGGCGGGCTCCGTCATGGCCGGCCTGTCGGAAACCATTCCGCTGCTGCTGACCGCCCGCGTCATCCAAGGTGTCGCCATGGGTGGCCTCACCGCTTTGGCGCAGGCCATCATCGGCTCCATGATTCCGCCGCGGGACCGCGGCAAGTACTCCGGGTACATGGGCGCCGTCATGGCAGTCGGCACCGCGGGTGGTCCGTTGCTGGGCGGCTTCATCGTTGACAGCCCGCTGGGATGGCGCTGGACGTTCTTCGTCTGCGTGCCGCTGGCAGTGGTTGCGCTGATCCTGCTCCAGATCACGTTGAAGATCCAGCACATCAAGCGCCCGGCGAAGATCGACTGGCTCGGCTCCATCCTCCTGACGTCCGGCGTCAGCCTGCTCCTCATCTGGGTCTCCTTCGCGGGTGATCCGGAGTACTACGACTGGGTGTCCTGGCAGTCAGCCCTCATGGTGGGCGGTGGCGTGGTCTTGTTGGCCCTGCTGGTGTTCGTCGAGGGCAAGGTCCAGCAGCCCATCATTCCGCTCAAGATTATCTCCGAGCGCACCACGGCCCTGGCCATCCTGGCTTCGGTGTCCGTAGGCATCGCAATGTTCGGTTCCTCCACTTTTCTTGGTCAGTACTTCCAGGTGGCCCGTGGAGCCACGCCCACCGAGGCGGGACTCCTCACGCTGCCGATGATCGCCGGAAACCTGATCGGGTCCGTTGCCAGCGGTATCCTCATCAGCCGCTTCGGCAAGTGGAAGAGGTTCCTTATTGCCGGCAGCGTCCTGTTGATCGGCGGCCTCGCCTTCGCCGGCACCATGGACCACACCACCGAGCTGTGGCTTGTGGCCATCTACACGGCAGTGTTCGGCCTCGGACTGGGCATGCTGATGCAGAACCTGGTGTTGGCAGTACAGAACACCGTCCGCGCCACGGACATCGGTACGGCCAGTGCCTCGGTGGCGTTCTTCCGCTCGGTAGGCGGCGCGATCGGCGTCTCCGTGCTTGGCGCCATCATGTCCAACCATGTCAAGGACCTTGCCACTGAGGGGCTCGCTGCGGCAGGCATTCCCGTTCAGGGCGACTCCTCCGGAGCCAGCTTGGACCTCGCCGACATGCCCGCTCCCATCGCGGACATCATGCGCGCTGCCTACGGCGACGCCACGGCCCAGATCTTCCTGATCTCGGCAGTGATCAGTGTGGTGGCACTCATCGCAGTACTGCTCATCAAGGAACGTCCGCTGCGCCGCACCGTTGACGCGGCACCCGAGAAGGAACTGATCGCCACTGCCTCCGGTGACGCCGGCATGTCCCTGGACACCGCCTCCCTGGACGCGGTCAAGCCCGACGACGGAACCCGACAGAGGTCCTCCGGCGCCGGGAATGCCGTGGGACACGGGCGAAGCGGCAGGCCCATGGGCGAACGCTCAGCGGAAGACCTGGACCTCGAGTTCGCCCGGATCCTCACGCAGGAACGCCCGAACTCCCAGGCCTCCAATCCCGATGCCAAGCCGGGCGACGTGAAGGAACTGCAGGAGCAGCTCTCCCGCACCCAGTACGTCCTGGCGGAGCAGCAACTGCAACTGAGCCGTGCCAACGTGGAGCTTCAAGCACGCCTGCGCGAACAGCAGTCACTGGCCGAACAGCAAGCCCGTACCGCCGAAGATCTGAAAGCGCTGCGACGCGAACTCAAGCGCGAACGCCGGCAGCAGGAACGCATGGCATTGATGCTCCTCCAGGGCGTCGAGTCCCGATCGGACCACGGCAAGCACGCTGGCTAGTTCCTCCGCGGCATCCGCACCAATCAAGGCGCCGGCCGGGTCATCCAGCCGGCGCCTTGCTCTGCGCACTCACGGTCTGCTGATCCTCCGGGAGAACCGGAAACGAATGGACTAATCCGCTGGGATGATCTTTGCCCGTGGTTGTTTCGCGGGGGCAGGGGATTACGTAGAGTAAGGACGCTAATACTGTCAGCGCCTGCTGCTAAAACTTCTTTTACCTCATTCACGCACTCTCCTTAAGGATCCGTGGGCATGCTTGTCACCCTTATACGGCGCTACTCCAAGCCGTATTTGCCGCAGATAGTGGCCGTCCTGATATTCCAGTTGGCGTCCACTATTGCCACGCTGTACCTCCCCAGCCTCAATGCCAAAATCATTGACGAGGGAGTCTCCCGCGGCGATACCGATTTCATCTGGCGCACCGGGGCACTCATGCTCGCCGTTGCCTTGGGCCAGGTACTTACCGCCATCGCAGCCGTCTACTTCGGTTCCCGGACGGCCATGGCAATCGGCCGGGACCTCCGGCGCTCCGTCTACCGCCAAGTCAGCAGTTTCTCGGCCCAGGACGTCAACCGGTTTGGTGCTCCGACGCTGATCACCCGCGGCACCAACGACGTCCAGCAGGTCCAAATGCTGGTGCTGATGGGCCTGAACTTCATGGTTTCCACACCCATCATGTGCGTGGGTGGAATCATCATGGCTCTTCGCGAGGATTTGTCCCTTTCCTGGCTGGTCTGGGTTTCCGTACCGTTACTGGTAGCAGTGGTGGGTTACCTCGTGGTCCGGCTGATGCCGTTGTTTCGCTCGATGCAGGCCAAGATCGACGCCATCAACGGGGTACTCCGCGAACAGATCATCGGTATCCGCGTTGTACGTGCCTTCGTCCGTGAGCCCTATGAGGCAAAGCGGTTCGGTGATGCCAACCAGGACCTCACCGCGGTGTCGGTCAAGATCGGAAACCTCTTCGTCCTGATGTTCCCTGCCATCGGCATGATCCTCCACCTTTCCACTGCTGCCGTGCTGTGGTTCGGTGGCCAGCGCGTTGACTCCGGGGAGATGCAGGTGGGGGCACTCACCGCCTTCCTCCAGTACCTGCTTCAGATCCTGATCGCCGTCATGATGGGTACCTTCATGGCGATGATGATTCCGCGCGCCTCGGTGTGTGCAGACCGCATTGGCGAGGTGCTCGACGTCGAACCCTCCATCCACAACCCCGTCAACCCGGTGGTACCAGCTGCCAAGGCGGGCCGCGTGGAGTACCGGGACGTGACGTTCAAGTACCCGGGCGCCGAAGCCCCGGTGCTGAGCAATGTCTCCTTCACGGCCGAACCCGGCAAGACGCTGGCCATTATCGGGTCAACCGGCGCGGGCAAGACCACGCTGGTTTCACTGCTGCCGCGGCTCTATGACGTCGCTTCCGGTGAAGTACTGCTCGACGGCGTCCCGGTCACCCAACTGGATGCCTCGGAGATCAGCAGCCGCGTGGCCGCTGTTCCGCAAAAGCCGTACCTGTTCTCCGGCACCATCGAACACAACCTGCGGTTCGGCAAGACGGAAGCCACGGACCAGGAACTGTGGGATGCGCTGGAAACGGCGCAGGCCAAGGGATTTGTGGAGGAGAAGTCCGCCGGCTTGAACCGCCGGATCTCCCAGGGCGGAACCAACGTTTCCGGCGGGCAGCGCCAGCGGCTTTGCATCGCCAGGGCCTTGGTCACAAAACCCAATGTCTACGTATTCGACGATTCGTTCTCCGCTTTGGACGTTGCCACCGACGCCCGACTGCGGAAGGCATTGAAAGCCAAGACGCAGGACGCCACGGTGATCATCGTCGCCCAACGCGTGTCCACCATCCAGGATGCCGATGAGATCCTCGTGCTGGACAACGGCCGGATCGTGGACCGCGGAACGCACGACGAACTCTTGGAAACCTCGCCCACTTATCAGGAAATTGTTGAATCGCAGCTGAGCGTAGAGGAAATGGCATGAGCGGGCAGGACCAGCAGAAGAAACGCGGCTGGGCTGCGAAGGCAGAAGCTGCCAAAGCCGCCAAAGCGTCGGCCGCGGCGGACGTCGCCACCGAGGCCATGGAAGACGAAGACTTCGTCGAGGAGGAGTACGTCCCCACGGAGGCCGACGGCGGCATGTTCGGTGACGTGCCCGCCAAGAAAGCGAAGGCCTTCTGGCCCTCCGCCAAGCGACTCATGGGGTTGCTGAAGCCCGAGCGCATCGGCGTCTCGATCGTTATTGGGCTTGTTGTTGTTTCCGTGGTGCTGAACGTCATTGCACCGAAGATCCTCGGCAGCGCCATGGACGTTATTTTTGGCGGCGTCATCGGCAAGCAGCTCCCTCCCGGAGTGAGCCCGGAACAGTTCGCGGAAATCATGCGCCAGCAGGGCCAGGACAACTTCGCGGACATGGTCTCCAAGATGACGCTGACCAACGGCATCGACTTCCCCAAGCTGACGTTCCTGATCTCGATCGTGCTCCTGATGTACTTCGTGGCCAACATTTTCCTGTGGGCCCAGGGATGGTTGCTGAACCGGATTGTCATGCGGGTCATCAAGAATCTCCGCGATGAGGTCCAGGCCAAGCTGAACCGGCTGCCGCTGAACTACTTCGACACCCGCCAGCGCGGTGACATCCTGTCCCGCGTCACCAACGACGTCGACAACGTGCAGCAGGGCCTGCAGCAGGCCTTCGCTCAGTTGGTCAGTTCGGTACTGACGGTCCTGGGCATCATCGTGATGATGTTCATCGTGTCCTGGGAACTGGCCCTGATTGCGCTCATCGCGCTGCCGCTGTCCGGAGTCCTGGCAGGTGTCATTGGTGCCCGCAGCCAGAAGCTCTTTGCCGCCCAGTGGAAGAACACTGGCGCGCTGAACGGCCAGATCGAAGAATCGTTCTCCGGCCACGACCTCGTGAAGGTCTTCGGTCGCGATGCAGACATGTTGATTCGTTTCGACGAAAAGAACGAGGAACTCTACAAGGCCTCCTTCGGGGCGCAGTTCGTCTCCGGCATCATCTTCCCGGCCATGAACTTCGTGTCCTACTTGTCCTACGTCGGCATCGCAGTTGTGGGCGGCCTGCGCGTTGCGTCGGGTTCCATGAGCTTGGGCGATGCCACAGCCTTCATCCAGTACTCCCGCGAGTTCACCCAGCCTCTGGGCCAGATTGCCGGCATGGCCAACATGCTGCAGTCCGGTGTGGCATCCGCCGAGCGTGTGTTCGAGTTCCTCGACGCCGAGGACGAAGTCCCGGAGACCGGAACAAGGAACCTGCCGCCCAAGACCGACGGCCACGTGGAGTTCGATCACGTCTCCTTCAGCTACGTGGAGGATAAGCCGCTGATCGAGGACCTGTCGTTCAGTGCCGAGCCCGGCCACACCGTGGCGATTGTTGGCCCCACCGGTGCAGGCAAAACCACCCTGGTGAACCTCGTGATGCGCTTCTATGAACTCAACGCCGGGCGGATCACTTTGGACGGCGTCGACATCAAGGAACTCAGCCGGGCGGAACTGCGTTCCAAGGTGGGCATGGTGCTTCAAGACGCCTGGCTCTTCGGTGGGACTATCTACGACAACATCCGGTACGGCAACCTCGACGCTACGGAAGAGCAGATCATGGAGGCCGCCAAGGCGACGTACGTGGACCGCTTCGTCCGGGCCCTTCCTGATGGTTACCAGACCATCATTGATGAAGAAGGCAACAACGTCAGTGCCGGTGAGAAACAGCTCATCACCATCGCCCGGGCTTTTGTCTCCAACCCGTCACTGCTCATCCTTGACGAGGCCACCAGCTCGGTCGACACCCGCACGGAACTACTGCTCCAGAAGGCCATGGCAGCGCTCCGCACGGACCGCACCAGCTTTGTGATCGCCCATCGGCTCTCCACCATCCGTGATGCCGACACCATCCTGGTGATGGAAAACGGGCAAATCGTGGAGCAAGGCAACCACGGCCAACTGCTGGCACGGCAGGGCGCGTACTACCGCCTGTACATGTCGCAATTCGCGGGTGAAGACGCCGAGGAAGTCTCGGTGGATGATTCGACGGCGGTGCACAGCTGAGCATCGGAAAACCCCGGCGCATGGAGGTACTGGTACCCATGCGCTGGGGCGACATGGATGCGTACGGCCACATCAACAACGTGCAGATCGTGCGCATGCTCGAAGAGGCCCGCATTGCGGCTTTCGGGCCGCCGGCCGGTGCCGGCTTGCCTGGCGTTGAGCCGCCCGCTGCGTTGTTCAACGACGTCGGAGAAGGCATCATGACGCTCGTTGTGGAACACAAGGTCAGGTACGTCCGCACCCTGGAGTACCGCAATGTGCCGGCCGTCGTCGAGATTTGGGTTGGCGCCATCAAGGGTGCCAGCTTCGATCTCCACTACGTCATCAAGGACCCTGTTACCAAGGAAGAGTGCGTCAAGGCCAGCACGCACCTGGCGTTCGTGGCCGAGTCAACGGGGAGGGTGCTGCGCCTCACCCCGGAGCAGAAGGAAAAGCTCGAAGCCTACCGCGCGTAAATCCCCACGCCCTGCCGCATGGATGATGTGGAATTCCTTAAGCGGCAGGCGTGGTGCGCCCAGTCGGGGCGACCTAGAGTTTCCTCATGAGACTTGAGATCGCGGTGACCAGCGCCGCCGGTGCAGGCACGTCCGCAGCCGAGGGCGCGGACACGGTTGAACTCTGCAGCAGCCTGGAACTGGGAGGCATCACGCCCAGCCAAGGACTCTTGGAAGCGAGCCTTGAACACGTTGACGGACGGCTGGAAGTCCACGCCCTGGTGCGGCCCCGCCCCGGAGATTTCCATTACTCTGCCTCGGATGTAGACACCATGGTCCACGAGATCAAGCATCTGCTGCGCCAAGGCGCAGCCGGGGTAGTGGTGGGCGTGCTGACTGCGGAACAGGAAGTGGACGTTCCGGTTGTTCGACGGCTCCTTGAATCGGCAAAGGAAACAAACCCGGAGGCCCGGCTCACCTTCCACCGGGCCATCGATCAGTCCCGCGACCCCTTGGCTGCGTTGGACCTCCTCCTGGATCTGGGGTTCACCCGGGTCCTCACCTCCGGACATGAATCAACGGCAGGGGAAGGCCTGCACACACTGGCGCGGCTCGTTGAACGGGCCTCCGGCGCCATGGAAATCATGGCCGGGGGAGGGCTCAAGCTTGCCGACATCCCGGCCATGCACGCCGCCGGCCTCTCAGCAGTGCATCTCTCCGCGAAACGGACCGTGTCCACGCTCGCGGACTCTGCCGTCGCCCTCGGCAGCCGGGACGGTGCCGATCCTACGGCCTACGCGGTAACCGACCGGGAGACCGTCCGTGCAGCGAGGGCGGCAGTGAATGCGGCAACGATGGGGTCATGACGTGGCATCGTCCAACATCACAGTTAGCACCCTGACCCTGACCATGGCCGGGTTGGGCCCTCTGAATCCGTTGCCGGTGGTCGGCTCGGAGCTCGAGGAACCCTACAGTGTGGGGGAGGGCGTCCCGGAGGAGCTGAAGGCGACTGTCCTGCCGTCCATGGGCGGGCGGATCTGGGAGCTTTTCGACAAGGCCACCGGCAAGCAGCTCCTGCACACCCATGCGGCACCCCAGATCGCCAACATCGCATTGCGGAAGGCCTGGTTTGCAGGCGGCCTGGAATGGAACATCGGCACCCGGGGACATTCGCCCACCAGCTGCGATCCCTTGCATACGGCGATCGTGCACACGTCCGACGGCAAGCACATCCTCCGCATGTGGGAGTACGAACGGCTCCGCGAGGTGGTGTTCCAAGCGGACATCTGGCTTCCGGCCGATTCGGAGGTGCTCTTGGCTGCCGTCAGGATCCTGAATCCCAACGATCATGACGTCCCCATGTACTGGTGGAGCAACGCTGCGATTCCGGAGACGGACAGGACCCGGGTGATCGCACCTGCCGAGGAGGCCTTTGGCAGCGATTACGCCACCGACATCACCCGCGTCACACCCACCAACCACGAAGGCTATGACGGCACATGGTTGGTCAACAGTCCCCATGCCGCGGATTTCTTCTTCGACATCGACCCTTCGGAGCGCCGTTGGGTGGTGGCAGCGGATGACGACGGCGATGGGCTGGCCATGCTGTCCACGGACCTGCTGCGCGGAAAGAAGCTCTTCGTGTGGGGCCAGGGCGCAGGCGGCAAGCGGTGGCAGGAATGGTTGAGCCCCGGTGCCGGTCCCTACGCGGAAATCCAGGCCGGACTGGCCCGGACGCAGTTCGAACACCTCGCCATGCCCGCGGGCAGCCAGTGGTGCTGGGTTGAGGCTTACGGGAACGGCAGCCTGGATCCGGGGATCTCCCACGGCACGGACTGGCAGGCGGCAGTGGCGCACGCCGGGGAGCGTCTGGAAACGCTGATGCCCCGTGAGGAACTGGAGTCGCTGTTGCCGGCAGCCATACGCGACGCTGACGTGCCGCCGTCCACCATGGTCCGGATCGGCAGCGGCTGGGGCGCGCTTGAGCGGGCCCGTCGCCGACGCGCCGGCCGGAGCTGGGTTGCCGAAAGCGGGACGCCGTTCGTGCTGGAGAGCCTGACCGCGGAGCAGGAACCCTGGCTGGGGCTGCTGAAGGGACAAGCGTTCGACGGCGCTCCCTCCTTTGTGGCAGGGGCGGACTGGGAAGGGTTATTGGCCGGGCAGGAGAGCCCCGAGGCCCACTACCACCTGGCCACCATGCGGCACGCCCGGCAGGATCTGGAAGGCGCCACGGAGGAGTATCGCCGCGTCCTCGAATCGAACGGCGCCAGGCCGGCGACGATCGCGCTCGCCCGGCGGGGGTTGGCGCTGGTTCTCCTGGCAGCAGGCAGCGAACAGGAGGGGTTGGCTGAACTGCGGACGGCTGTCCGGAGAAATCCCTCCAACACCTGGTTGCTGACGGAAGCAGCCACCTTGGCAGTTCGCCATGGTGATCCGGCCATGGCGCTGGAACTGACCGGATCCGCTCCCACGGAGGGCGCCGCCGTCGGACGTTTGATGTTCCTGAAGGCCACTGCGCTGGCCCGGAGCGGCAGGGCAGCGGAGGCCGCGGCCATCCTCCGTGCGGGCGTGGAAATCCCGGATCTTCGCGAAGGAGAGGACGCCATCGCGGCGCTGTGGGAAGAGGTGTGTGCCGGGGAACCCGTGCCTGCTGCTTACCAATTCGGGATGCATTAAATGCTGAATGAAGCCTGTGGATATCCAGATGCCGACTTAACCCAAACAAGGTAAGTTGGCTTAAATGACCTCCCCTGTGTTGCCTGCCGTTGACCGCGCCCCCGGAATCTCGAAAGAGATCGAGGACGCTGCCTGGTACGTACTCCAGCCCGCTTTGCAAGGGAAGCCTTCAGCCATTGACGGGCGGACGCTGACGTGGACAGCGGAGGCTGCCCGCGAGTTGCTGGAACGGCTGGAGCGGGGCGTCGGGGACTCCAAGGCGCCCATGATGACCAACCTGCGGCAGAACCTGGAAGGCGCATCACGCGAGGCGAAGCTTCTGGCTGTCGAGCTGCTGTATTTGCAGTCGCTGCCGCTGGCCCACGAGGTCAAGTCCCTGCGTGTGAAGCGCGCGCGTGTAGCCGAGGCGGCGTCCTGGGTGGAACCGCCGGTCGATCTGCCCGAAGAGCTGTACCAAGGCATGACGGACCACGGCGTGATCCGGGACCGCACAGCGGAATTCAACTGGACCATCTGGGACCACCTGACGTGGCTGTGCCGTTTCGTGGAGCACGTTGACAGCCAGAGCACGGAGACCATCAACCGGGCGCTGGCCGATCCACTCAAGTTCCACGAACTCGCGGCAGGTACGCCCGAGGACCAGCCCGCCCTGCGGCGCAGCATCGAATACCTGGTGTGGCCCAGCTACTTCGAGCCGGTAGTGGCGGACGTGGAACGGCGCGAGATCCGGGATGCCTTCGCTTCCCTTGTGGGCGGCGCCAAAGGCGATACCGAAGAGGACATCACCGCTGACATCCACCGCATCCGCCTCCACCTGGACGAGCAGGCAGGCCAGCGGATCGACTGGTATGCCCGGCAATTGGTGAGCCAATGGCGGAAGGTGGGAGACCCGGGCCGCCGTTCCTGGCTGCTGCGCACACACCATGACAACGCGGACCTGTTGGCGTCCTGGGTGGCGGAGGAGAAAGCCACCCTGGACGTTGAGCACTTGCGCTCGCTGGAGGCCGGAGTCACCGCGGGGGTGGTCCAGCACGCCGTAGACGAGGACTGCAAGCACCTTGGATACGTGGAGCGCGAGGACACCAAGACCGCCGTCTTCGCTTTCCTGACCGTCATGAAGCCCGGAGACCTGACGCTCTACCAGCAGGCGGGGCGGGTCCGCGTGGGGGTTGTACTGGGCGAACCGGATCACGAGAACCGCCGGATCCAACGCAAAGTGCGCTGGTTCGACGACAGTTACGCCATCACGGAGCTGCCGCGCCACGCACAGCGCCAGCTGTCCACGCCCGGCATCATCGTGGACGTCACCAGGGTGATCCAGGCGCTCCAGGAGCTCCTCCCGGTGGAGGCAGAAACGGACGGCGAGGACGAGACCCCGCCCACCGCCGTCGTCGAGGTTGTTCAGCAGGGCTTCCGGCCCCTGACCGAAGAGTTCGCAGCCTCGCTCCACATGGACCTCGAACCGCTCAAGGAAATCGCGGAACTGTTGGAGGAGAACCGGCAGTTGGTGCTCTATGGTCCCCCCGGCACCGGCAAGACGTACCTGGCCAAGCACCTCGCCGCGGAGCTGGCGGGGGACAGCACGGACGAACGCGTCAAGCTGGTGCAGTTCCATCCTTCCTATGCCTACGAGGATTTCTTCGAGGGTTACCGTCCGGACAAGACCGACGACGGCCAGGTTTCCTTCAAACTGGTTGCCGGTCCGCTGCGCCGCCTCGCGGAGGAAGCCGCGAAGCCGGAGAACGCGCACAAGCCTTACTTCCTGATCATTGACGAGATGAACAGGGCCAACCTGGCCAAGGTCTTCGGCGAGCTCTACTTCCTGCTCGAATACCGGGATGACCGCATCTACCTGCAGTACAGCCCGAATGAGCCCTTCAGCCTGCCGGACAACCTGTACATCATTGGCACCATGAACACGGCGGACCGTTCCATCGCCATGATGGACGCCGCCATCCGGCGCCGCTTCGCGTTCATTGAGCTGCACCCGAATGTGGAGCCGGTGAAGGGTTCGCTGCGGCGGTTCCTGGAAGCCCGCGGCCTGGATACCCTCAACGCGGATTTGCTGGATGCCCTCAATGCCGCCATCGATGACTGGGACAGGGACCTCATGATCGGCCCGTCCTACTTCATGAAGCCGGCAGCCCAAACCCCCACGGGCCTGCGGCGGATCTGGAAGTACGAGCTCATGCCGCTGCTGGAGGAGCACTACCACGGGCAACTGAACCGGGCGCAGCTGGAAGAACGCTTCGGCCTGGACCAGTTGCTGGGACGTCTTGCTTCCCGCTAACGCCATCCCGCCCCGTCCCGGGCGGGCGCCGGCCAGCGCAGCAAAAACTCCAACGGGGGTGCGGCACATCCTCATGGACGAGCTCTCGCGTGGGGTGGTGGACAAACTTGACCCGGAGTCGGCTGCGTTCATCAACGCCAGTGGCCTGGCCAAGGCTTCGCCCATGGGGATGGGCCTGTACAGGATCGAACCTGTGGGAAAAGTTGGTTCGGTCCGGACGGCCGCCGTGCAGTTGGAAGTCCGTCCGAAGGGTCGCCTGGGCCTGAACCGCTTGCTGTTCCTGCTGAGCTTCGCCGGCGACCAAGGCTTCCGTGACCACACCGTGGAGGCAACGGAACATCCGGATCTGTGGAGCGCGTTGGCGCAGTCCCTGGCGCAGTTGGCGGAGAAGGCCTTGAACCGGGGCGTCCTCCAGGGCTACCTGACCATCGACGAATCCCTCCGGACCGTCAAGGGCCGCATCCGCATCTCGGACCAGATCTCGCGCCGGCCCGGCATGCTGGTCCCGCTGGAAGTGTCCTATGACGAATTCACCGAGGACATCGCGGAGAACCGCATCCTGCGCGCCGCCCTCGACCGGATGAGCAAGGTCCCCGGTGTGCGTGCCGACGTCCTGAGCCGCTTGCGGCAGCTCAAGGGAAAGCTCGACGCCGTCACCCGGCTCAAGCCCGGCGCGCCGCTGCCGCCGTGGCAGGCCAACCGGATGAACCTCAGGTACCACGCCGTACTCCGGCTTGCGGAGGTGATCCTGCGCAACGCCTCGGCCGAGGCAGGCGAGGGCAAACAGCAGTCTGCGTCGTTCGTGGTGGACATGGGGCAGGTTTTCCAGGAGTTCGTGGGCGCCGCCCTGCGTCATGCGATGGGCCGGCATCCCGGTGAAATGCGGCTGCAGTACGGGGCACTCCTGAACGAGGCAGTGCAGGATACCGACCGCCTGACGGTCCGGCCGGATGCCGTGCATTTCCTCGGCGGTCAGCCGGTGGTGGTGTACGACTTCAAATACACGGCGGCCGGGGATACCGGGGCCTCGCTCAACGCTGACCACTACCAATTGCTGGCCTATTGCACGGCCTTGCGGGTACCTACGGCGTGGCTTGTTTACGCCGGGACGGGTGAGGTCAAGCTGCGGCGGATCCTCAACACGGACATCGACATCATCGAGTACCCGTTGGACCTGTCGCTGCCCCCGGCGGAGATCCTTGCCGCCGTCGAGGACCTCGGTGAACAGTCGTGGGGAGAAGTGGTGCGCCAGGCTGTGGCGGGGCGGGGAGCCTCCGGCTAGCCTGAGAGGTAAACCGCGAGTGCGATGGAGGCATGATGGCTAAGAAGAAGAAGTCCTGGCGTGATCTGAGCACCAAGCAGAAGGCCATGATGATGGCGGGCAGCGCGGTTAACCTGACGCTGCTGATTGCAGCACAACGGAGCCTGGCGAAGACCCCGGACGCGCAAATCAGGGGCAAGAAGGCCCTCTGGCGGGCTGCGTCCTTCATCAACTTCTTTGGTCCGGTGAGCTACTTTGTGTTCGGCCGCCGGCGGGATGCCGGGGCAGCCTAGGAAGACACGTCCGACGCCGGAGGGAGCCTAGGCGGGCACTTTCACCGTGAAGGTGGTGCCCTGCCCGGGTTCACTCTGGAGCGTGATGCTGCCGCCGTGGGCCTCGACGATCGCCTTGCTGATCGGCAGGCCCAACCCCACGCCGGGAATGGTGCTGTTGCGGACCCCGTCCGCCCGGAAGAACTTGGTGAAGACTCCCGCTTGTTCATCCTGCGGGATGCCCATGCCGGTGTCGGAGACCTTGCAATAGACGTGGTCCTCGTCTTCCCACGCGGATACCACCACGTCCCCGCCGTCGGGTGAGTACTTGATGGCATTGGAGACGAGGTTGTCCAGGACTTGGGAGATCCGGGAGGAGTCCACGCGGGCATGGAGCGTCCCGGGCACGTCCACGGAAAGGCGGACGTGCGCTTTGGCTGCCCTGGGTTCGGCCGAAGCAACGCTGCCGCGGACCAGTTCGGAAACATCCACCGGGTGCGGCTGGATGGCGATCTGCCCGGACCTGACGGCCAGGAGGTCGGAGACAAGTGACAACAGGCGTTCTGCATTGCGGCGGACGATGTCCAGCTGCTTGCGGTACTTCGGATCCAGTCCGTTGGGGTCATCGAGGATGAGCTCGACGTAGCCGAGGATGGAGGTCAGCGGCGTCCGGAACTCGTGGGATACGTTGGCCACGAATTCGTCCTTGGCTGCCAAGGCATTGACCAATTCCGTGACGTCGCTGAAGACCACTACGGATCCTGCGAAGTTGCCGGCCGGGTCAAGCATGGGCCTTGCGCTGGCAGTGAATGCGCGCTGCCCGGCGCCGGATCCCAGCCAGACCAGCTGGTCCGTGAAACGCTCGCCCAGCACCGCCCTGCGGACGGGCCGGCGGTCCGACGGCAGCGGGGTGGTGCGGTCCGTGTCGAACACCAGGAGCTGGGATTCGTTGGGATCGTCGTTGTCCGGGGGAGTGGCCAGCGCGTGCGTCTGCCGCTGCCTGCGGTTCATCAGGATGTCGTGGCCGTCGCCGTCAACGGCCACCACGCCCAAGGGCAGCGCTTCCATGACCGTGTTAAGGAGCCGCTCCTGCTTGGTACTGACTTCGAGGGCAGATTTGAGGGCCGCGTCCTTTTCCTCAAGTGCCCGTTGTTGACGGACCATGCTCAGGGTGAGGATGCTGACCGAGACCCCGATGCCAAGGATCAGGATAGGGAAGAGCAATGGCTTGGTGAGGTCCTGCTGGGTGAAGGTGCCGCGGATGAAGAGCGGCGCCCACACAATGGTCAGCGGCCCGATGAACGCGAGGGCGATGGCCAGCCGGGGATAAAGGCCGGAGGCGCACAGCCAAATGACCGGCAGGACCACCAGCACGCTGAGCCCTGTGAGCGCTTCCTGCCCGCCTTCGCGGCCGAAGGCGATGGAGACGATGTCCAGGATCGGGATGACCAGGAAGCTGGCAAAGGGCAGCTTGTGCCACGGGACGGCGATGCAAAGGGCCAGGAGGAATGCCTGGCTCAACAGGAACACCAGGAAGAACGGGTTGCCGAGGGTGGCCGGGAAGAACAGCCACACGAGGATGGCGGAAAGGCACACGCAGACCGAGAGCGGCAGCTGGCTCAGCACCACCCTCATCCGGAGGCTGTGCTCATGGAAGGAGCGCTTGAAGATGAACAGTTTCTTCTTGTCATCGACGGCCCACATGGTGGGTGTGCTCATGGGTTAACCACCGGTGGGGCAGAAGGAAGACGGTTCATGAGATCAGCCTAACCATAATGGTTATACTTCGAAGGGTTATCGAAGCGGGCTGAGGGGCGGCAATGAGTGAAGCACGTGTGGGACTGGTCATCGAAGACGACCAGGACATCCGCGAACTGGTCCGGGTGGTCCTTTCCCAGGCGGGTTTCGACGTCCATGTGGCGTCCACGGGCTCGGCCGGCGTCAACTCCGCCCGGGAATTGAATCCCGACGTTATTACGCTGGATCTCGGCCTGCCGGACATCGACGGTTTTGAAGTGGCCCGGCAGATCCGTAAGACTTCCGACGCCTACATCATCATGCTCACCGCCCGCGCCGAAGAGCTCGACACGTTGATGGGCCTTGAAGCCGGTGGGGACGATTACCTCACCAAGCCGTTCCGGCCCCGCGAGCTGCGCGCCCGGGTGGAGGCCATGATGCGGAGGCCGCGGTCGTCGTCGGACGCCAAGCACGCCCCGGAAGCCGCCGATCCCGAGATGACCCACAACGGACTCGCAGTTTCGGCCGGATCCCGCACCGCCGTCCTCAACGGCAGTGAACTGAAGCTGACCCGCACCGAATTCGACCTCCTGGTGGCTCTGTTGGAGACCGGCCGGATTGTGCGGACCAAGGCTGACCTTGCGCGTCGCCTCCGCAACGAACCGTACGACGTCGGCAGTTACGTCAGCGACGCGGACGAACGCGCCGTGGAGGTCCACATGGGCAACCTGCGCAAGAAGCTGGGGGACAGCATCCAAAGCCCGCGCTGGCTGGAAACAGTCCGCGGCGTCGGCTACCGTTTGGCCCCGGCAGTCCACAACAACTAAGCCCCGCCCCGCTCGCCCAACTGGGTAGCAGCTGTGCGCGTTTTGAACGCTCAAAACGCGCACAATTGCGACTCAGTTGGGGACGGGGACGCGGGCGGGTTCCGCCGCAATCACCGGGTGGTCCGTGTCCGGCAGGGAGCGCCCGGGGCCGTCATCGAAGAACTCCGCGTTGGCCCGGACGTAGTCTGCCCATTCATCCGGGACGTCCTCCGAGAAGTAGATGGCTTCCACGGGGCACACGGGATCGCACGCTCCGCAGTCCACGCATTCGGAAGGATGGATGTAGAGGGAGCGCGCGCCCTCGTAGATGCAATCGACAGGACATTCGTTGATGCATGCCTTGTCTTTCACATCCACGCAGGGCTGCGCGATCACGTAACTCATGACCGGCTACACGCCCGTGTAGACGGTTTTGCCCCACGTGAAGAAGTCCAGGGCGGACCGTCCTTGTTCGCGGAACGTGTTGGTGGAGGAGTCCTTGACCCCGCCGAACGGGACGTTGAGGTCCAGGCCAGCAGTGGGCCGGTTGACCTTGACCACGCCGGCCTGCGCACGGGCGGCGAAGTCCGTGGCGAGGGCGAGGGAATCGGTGCAGATGCCGGCGGTGAGTCCGTAGCGGGAGTCGTTGACGGCGGCAAGGCCTGCCTCGTAGTCGGGAACTTCCAGCACGGCCACTACCGGCCCGAAGATCTCTTCCGTGACTGCGGGGTCGTCCGAGGGCAGGTCGGTGAGCACCGCCGCCGGGAAGAGCAGCGCGCCGGAGGGGTCGCCGTCGTAAGTGCCGTGCAGGAGGGTTGCGCCGCGTTCGACGGCGGTGCGCACCGCTGCCTGGTCCTGCTGGAATTGCTGCCTGCTCACCACGGCGCCCATCCGCGTGCCATCCGCCAGGCCGTCACCGGTGCCGTAAGTGGCGGCTTCGGCCACCAACGCGTCAAGGAACGCTGCACGGATCCCGGGGGTAACGTATACCCGCGAGGTTGCCGTGCATGCCTGCCCGGTGAGTCCGAATGCTCCGGCGGCCACTACTTGCGCGGCCTTGCGGGGATCGGCGTCGTCGAGGACCAGGACGCCGTTCTTGCCGCCCATTTCCAGTTGCACCCGGGCACGGCGGGCGTTGAGGATTTCCTGCAATCCCAGGCCCACGTTGGTGGAACCGGTGAAGGACAGCCCGGCGATGCGGGGATCGCGGGCCAGTGCGTCACCAACAACCCGGCCCTTGCCGTGGACGACGTTGAACACGCCGGCAGGGAGGCCTGCGTCCTGCAACGCCCGGGCGAGGTGGGTGGCGGAGAGGGGAGTGAGCTCAGCCGGTTTGATCACCACGGTGTTGCCGCTGATCAGGGCCGGTGCGGTCTTCCACGCAGGAATGGCGATGGGGAAGTTCCAAGGCGTGATCAGGCCTACAACGCCCAGGGCTTCGCGGCGGGTGGTGATGGTGGTGTCCGGGAGTCCGCTGGGCAGGACTTCGCCGGTGGCAGCCCAGCCGAGGGAGCCGAAGAAGCGCAGGACGTCCGAGGCGCGCTTCACTTCGCCCTTGGCTTCTGCCAGGGTCTTGCCTTCTTCCCGGACCAGGTCTTCGGCGATGGCCCCCTGGCGTTCGATCAGCAGGTTCCCGGCGGCAAGGAGGATGGCGCCACGGGAGGGAGCAGGGAGCGCAGCCCACGCGGGCTGGGCAGCGGCGGCGGCGGTGATGGCGGCGTCGACGTCCTCTGCGCTCCCGCTGGGTGAGAGTGCTGCAAGCTCATCCGGACGGGCGGGGTTCATGCGCCGGGTGACGCCTTCGCCGAGCCACTGCCCGTTGATGAGGTGCTGGGCGGTGAGGGTGGCCTCGGCGGTGAGGGCAGTATCCAGAGTTGTGGAAGTCATGATGGTCCTAACGTGGTGGGGTTCAGAGGCTGCGGATGAGGCCGCCGTCGCACCTGAGCGCGACTCCGGTGATGTACGACGCCGGCGCGCTGCACAGGAAGGCGGCAGCGGCACCGAACTCGGCGGGTTCCCCATACCTGCGGGCGGGGATGGTCTTGCGGGATTCCAGCTGGATGTCCTCCATGGTGGTGCCGCGTCGCTTGGCTGCGGCCTGGTCCAGCTGGGTGACGCGGTCCGTGGCGATCCGGCCTGGAAGGAGGAGGTTTACGGTGACCTCGTCCAGCGCTACCTCGGCAGCGAGGGTCTTGAGGTAGCCGGCCAGTGCTGCCCGTCCGGTGTTGGAAACAGCCAGGTTGGGGAGGGGCGCGGTCACCCCGCTGGAACCGATCGCAAGGATGCGGCCCCAGCGGCGTTCCCGCATGCCGGGCAGGACTTTCGACACCAAAGCATGATGTGGCTTGACCAGGAGGTCGAACGCGGCGGCCATGTCCTCGGAGGTCAGTGTTGCGGCAGCACCGGGCTTGGGGCCGGGTCCGTTGAGCACCAGGATGTCGATTGGCCCGAGGTTGGCTACGGTCTGGTCCACCGCGGACCCGATGCCCTCCGGGGTGCCGAGGTCCGCTTCGATGGCCACCGCGTCAAAGCCGCTGGTTCCCAGAGAACCGATTCCCAGGGTGCCGCTTCCGTAGGCTGCCTGGAGTTCGGCCACAATCTCCTTGGCACGGTCCCGGCGTCGTCCGACCACCGCCACCCGGACCCCCTCGGCGGCGAGTGCCCGGGCCACGGCCAGGCCGAGTCCGCCGGTGGAGGCGGCCACCAGTGCTGTCTTTCCTGCGATTCCGAGGTCCATCAGAAACTCCCTACTGCTGTACGGGCATCCAGTGCTGATGCCGCTTCCTTCAAGTGCACTGCCATGGAGCCCCGCAAGGCTTCGGGGAAGGGGGCCGCGGGTGCCCGGACGCCGGAGTCCTTGATGAGTCCTCGCTCGCGGAGGCATTCTTTGCGGATGGCCAGTGCCACTTTGGCCTGCTGCTCGAAATTGATGAGCGGCAGGTAGGGCTGCAGTTCACGCTCAGCCGCTTCGTACCCGCCGTCCTGCCACGCCCGAACGCAGGCGATCAGGGCTTCGGGGTAGGAGAAGCCGGTCATGGCGCCGGAGGCTCCTGCCATGAGTTCGTCCAGGAGGCCTTGGCCGCCCAGCCCACCGAAGATGGAAACCCCGACGGCGGCACTCAGTTCCGCGATGGCCACGCTGGTGGGCGGGGCCTCGGCTTTGACGGCGATGACGTACCCGCAGGCATTCACCACGGAGGCCAGCGCAGGGGTGGGGATGCTGACCCCGCTGGCCAACGGGTAATCCTGGAGGACCACGGTGACCCCGGTTGCCCGGTGGATGGCGTCGAGGTGGGTGATCGCCGCATCTGCCCGGGTGGAGTTGGCTTGCACCATGACCGCTGCCAGGCGTGGCCCGGCAACCTCCTGCGCTGCCGTGATCTCTTCGATGGCGGGCCGGGTGGCCAGTGCTGTCACGCCCACCACCAGGGGGAGGGTGGTGGATTCGACGACGGTTTCCAGGACGTCGCGGCGTTCCTGAGGCGTCAGGGCTGCTGCTTCGCCGAACACGCCAAGCACTGTGAGGCCGGTTGCTCCGATGTTCTGGTAGTGCTCCACGAGTTCGGCGAGGCTGTCCAGGTCGACGTCCAGGGTGCTGCCTTGGAAGGGGGTTGCTACGACGCCCCAGACGCCGGCGGGCAGGGATTCACGGTTTTTGGGCGCAGAAGGGAGAGGCATGGTGGTTCCTTTTCAATTCGAACTGCTTGATGCGAACTGCTTGAGTGGGATGGCGGGGCTGGTGGTGCCGGGGACGTTTAGCGTCCCGGCCACACCGGCGGACGCTTTTCCTGGAAGGCGCGGACTCCTTCTGCGGAGTCTTCGCTGTCCAGTGCCGCCATCAATGCCGGCAGCCTGAGGCCGCGGGCTTCCTGGGCGCTCAGGTGCGCCGTTTGCGTCACCATCTGCTTGACGGCGCGCACGGAGGTGGGGGCGCATGCCAGGATCTGGTCCACCCAACGCCGGACGGCGGTGTCGAGTTGGTCAGCGGGCACTACTTCGTTGACCAGCCCCATGGACTGCATCTCCGCTGCGTCGGCCTTGCGTCCGGTCAGCAGCATTCCCATGGCTTGGGTGTAGGGCACCCGGCGCACCAGCTGGTGGATGCCGCCGTCGAGCGCCAGCCGCCCGACGCGGGGTTCAGTCAAACCGAACTTCGCGTCCGAAGCTGCGACGACGATGTCTGCACCGAGGACGATTTCCATGCCGCCGCCCAGGGCGTAGCCGTTGACGCGCGCGATGACGGGCACATCCAGGGTGGTGCGAAGGCTGAGCCCGCCGAAGCCGTTGGGGTCCAGGCCGGCCCAGTACTCCAGGCCGGTCTTGTCCACGGCGTCGGCGGACATGTCGGCGCCGACGCAGAAAGCACGCGGACCGGCACCGGTGACCACGACTGCCCGTACGGACGGATCGCTTTCCAGCTGGGACCAGATCCCGTTGAGCCGTGCGTGGGTGGCGCCGTCCACTGCGTTCAGCACGTGCTGACGGTCGATGGTCACCGTTGCCACGCCGTCGGTGATGTCCAGTGTTACCTGGTCAACCCGTTCTTCGACCGTGATGCTCATCGGAGCACTCCCAGCTTTTGCAGGCGTTCGATGGTTTCCTCATCGAAGCCGTTCTCCAGCAGGACCTCGACGTTGTGCTCGCCCAGGCGCGGGGCCGTGCGGCGGATCGACGGCGGGGTTGCCGAGAGGCGGATGGGTGCGTTCAGCATTTTCACCGTGCCCACCGAGGGGTGTTCGGCTTCGACGATCATGCCGTTCGCCTCGGTCTGCGCGTCTGCGAGCGCCTGTTCCAGGGTATGGACGGGGGCGTTCAGCAGCCCTTGTTCTTCCAGTTTCGCCGTCCAGTAGGCGGTGGTGTTGGTGGCGAAGTGTTCGCGGAAGATGGCCTGGAGGGCGGGCTTGTTCTTGAACTGCTGCTCCAGTGTTGCGAATCCGGGGCGTTCGGTGAGGTCCTCGTCGAGGTCCAGGGCGTCGGAGATCCGGGCCAGGGGATCGGGGGTGAAGCCGCCCACCATGCACACGGCGCCGTCGGTGGTTTCGAAGACTCCGGAGAGCGGCATGGCGCCCCAGTTGACCTCGTAGCCGCGGTTGAGCTGCATGCACGCTTCCTGCATCTGCAGGTGCAGCATGGAGTCGTACATGGTCACTTCCACCTTTTGGCCCACGCCGGTGGTTTCCCGGGTGCGGAGGGCCAGAAGGATTCCCTGCATGTGGTGCATGCCGGTGATGTAGTCGCAGAGCGTGGTGGGGTAGATGGAGGGTTTGGTGTCCTCGGATTCCCTGCGCCACATGACCCCGGAGTAGGCCTGGGCGATGGCGTCCTGGCCGCCCTTGTGGGAGTAGGGTCCTACAGGTCCGAATCCGGTGCCGGAGGCCCAGATGATGCCGGGGTTCTGCGTTTTCAGGTCCTCGTAGCCGAAGCCCATGCGTTCCATGACCCCGGAGCGGAAGTTGCTGACGACGACGTCCGCGTCGGCCATGAGGCGGTGGAGCACTTCGCGGCCTTCTTCGGTGCGGGTGTCCACGGAGACGCTGCGCTTGTTGCGGTTGATGGACAGGAAGATCGGGTTGTCCTGGCCGTCCTGGTCCGGGAAGGAGTTGCGGGAGATGTCTCCGGCTCCGGGACGCTCAACCTTGATGATGTCTGCGCCGTAGTCGCCCAGCAGCTGGGTGCAGGACGGACCCATGAACACCTGGGTGAAGTCCACGATCTTGACGCCCTCCAGCGGGAGGGGCGTTGGTGCCGGGCCCGCGGCGGTGTGTTCCGCCGTCGTGCGTTCTGCCTGGTCGGTTTCGGTCTGGTCCACAGTCATGAGGCTCATGCCAGTACCGCTGCTTCGGAGTCGACGGTGGCGTTCGACGACGGGACGTCACCGGGGTCCGCACCGTGCCGGCGCATGCCGAGCTGGATGTCCGCTGCCGCGACGTCGCGGACCAGGATGTTGTTCTCCACGGCAAGGGCTGCCGCGACGCCCACTGCCTGCCCCATGGCCATGCAGGGCGGGATCTCGCGGGACATCTTCTGCGCCTCGGGGGTGGCGGAGTAGTGGCGGCCGGCCACGAGGAGCTGGTCCACTTCCTTGGGCAGGAGCGAGCGGTAGGGGTAGTAGTAGTCGCGTCCTCGGGCCACGGTGTCGGCGAAGTGCCGGCGCTGGGTGACGTCGTCCTTGGTCATGACGTACTCGCCCTGCAGGAGGCGAGTCTGTCGGACGCCCATCTGGGAAGCAACATCCAGCATGTAGCACTTCTCGAAGCCCGGCAGGTGGGCGCGGACGTAGTCCACTGCTTCGGAGATCTTGTCGCGGGCTGCGAACTCGGCTGCGGTCATGTCCGCGGGGTCCACGCCGTCGAAGCCGGTCATGTGCGGGGCGTTGCACCACACCACGCCCTCCACGGGGGTCTTGAGCCACCACAGTTCCCATGCGCCGCCGAGGATGCGCTTGATCTTGCGGTTGATGGCGCGTGCTTCCTTCGGGTTGGCCTGTTCGAAGGCTTCGGCCGCGTTGGTGTCCACGTTGCCGAGGCGGAAGACGAGGGTGGTGAGGTAGTTGTCCTTGGCGTAGCTGGCGCCGGCACGGGAGGCAACGTCAATGTCGCCGGTGGTGTCAATGACGACGTCGGCCGTGAAGGCCTGCGGGCCGAGCTTGGTTTCGCAGATGACGCCCTTGATGACGCCGTTGTCCACGATCGGCCGGGAGAACCAGGAGTGCAGGCGAAGATCGACGCCTGCTTCACGGACGAGGTCGTTGGAGACGCGCTTCCAGCCGTCGGGATCGAAGGCTGCGGCGTAGCAGATGGGCTTGGGGTTGGTGTGGGAGTGGAAGTCGAAGGTGCCGTAGCGGCCCCACTTGTTCCACAGTTCCTCGGAGGCCTTGCGGTCATCTGCCGGCGGGACGATTGCGAGGCCCAGCTTCTGGAGGCGTTCAACGTACTCGGAGACGATGCCCGTAACCGTGATTTCCTGGCCGTTGATCATGTCGTCGAGGACCAGCACCATGCCGCCGGACGCGAGGCCACCCAGTGAGGAGTAGCGTTCCAGCAAGGTGACCTTGGCGCCGGAGCGGGCCGCGGTGACTGCGGCTGCCACGCCTGCGGGGCCACCGCCGACCACCAGTACATCGGAGCGGGAGATCACGGGCGCCTTGAGGTCCGCCGTCGTGGTGGCGAGTTCGAGGGAGTTCATTTTTTCAGTCCTTACTTGCCGACGTGGATGCCGTTGGTGCGGCGTGCGGCGATGTAGAAAACGATGCTGAGGATGGACAGGACGGCCACGTAGACCGGGAAGATCCAGGTGAGGTTCAGCGACTGGAACCAGACCAGGAGGTAGGAGGCGGTGCCGCCGAAGATCGCTACGCCGATTCCGTAGCCGAGGGCGACGCCGGTGCCGCGGATGTTCTTGGGCATCAGGGAGGAGCTGACCACGTTGTAGAGGGTCATGTTGAGGACCAGGACAATCGAGCCGCCCAGGAGGACCGCTGCGAAGCCGCCGATGCCCGGCTGTACGTAGAGCAGCATCAGGAACACGGCCGGGATGGCCAGGACGCGGGTGACCAGGAACCACTTGGACATTGCCTTACCGTCAGCCAGCTTGCCGACCACCCAGGAACCCACCACGAGGATGACGCCCAGGATGGTGGTGAGGGCGAAGACGGCCGTGGGGTCTTCCTTGAAGCCGCTGCGTGCGGCGCTGGGAAGTCCGACGTTCCAGGCGTAGTTGTAGGCCTGCGCTGCACCTACCACGAAGATGATGGCCAGGACGGAGAGCCAGTGCTTGCTGACGCCCTTCCAGACGGCACGCGGGGTGTTGGTGGCCATTTCCTCTTCCTTGAGGGTCTCCGGAAGGGAGCGCCGCAGGTAGAGGACCACGAAGCCGAAGAGGGCTCCGATGATGAACGGCACGCGCCATCCCCATTCGCCCATGGCTGCGGCGCCGAGCACGAGGCTGCACAGGAAGCTCACGAGGGAGGCCATGAGGATGCCGATGTTGACGTAGAAGGACATGATGCCGGCGACGTAGCCTTCACGGCCTTCCGGCGCCAGTTCCACGGCGTGGGAGGTGGAGAGGGGAGCTTCAATGCCGGTGGAGATGCCCTGCAGGATGCGGCACACCACCAGGATGATGCCCGCCCAGGCGCCGATGGTGGCGTAGCTGGGGGTGACGGCGATGACCAGGGTAGTGCCGGCCATCAGCATGATGGACAGCAACATCACCCGGCGCCTGCCGATGCGGTCTGCGAGGGTTCCCAGCAGGATGCCGCCCAACGGGCGGAAGGCGAATCCGACGGCGAACACGGCCAAGGCGTTCAGGGTTGCGGACAGTGGTTCGGTGCCGGGGAAGAAATTCGGTCCAATGAAGGCTGACAAGAGTCCGAAGACCATCCAGTCGTACCATTCAAGGGCGTTTCCCAGGCCAAGGCCGAGGAGTCCTTTGCGGACCTCGGGTGTGAACCCGGCGTTCTTGGAACGGGAGTCGGTGATGGGCTTTGGGGCGGGGACGGCATTGTCCGTTTGGATGTCGAGCATGGAAATTTCCTTACGCTGACGCCGGAGAGGGCGTGAAAGGGTATGACGCAGGGACGCCTGTTGGAGGAAGCGCCTGATGCGAAAGTGGCAAGGAGTGTCAGCGGCCACGGGTTCGTGTCCGGACAGTTAAGGGAAAACGCCTGGCCCGCCCGGGGGCGGGTGCGTTACCACGCGTGTGGTGCGTTGACCCAGATGGCTACGCATACCTCTTCGTAGCTGTTCTTGTACCAGTGGGGGATTTCTGAGGAGTAGGTGATGGAGTCGCCCTCTTCGAGGCTGTAGCAGACGCCGTCCAAATAGACGTCCTTACGGCCCGAGATGATGTAGCAGAACTCTTCACCGCTGTGTGTGAAAGGGGTGGCGCTGGTGTCGTGCCCTGGGGGCGTACTGATCCACTGCGCCTCGATGCTTCCGTCCCGGTTGGGGGTCAGCAGCTCGTGGACTGCCTCGCCGACCGATTCCCGGGTGACGTTTTGCAGGTTCCGCCGGTCCGCTTTGCGGACGACGGGTGACCTTGATTCGTCCTGGCCAATGAAGAACCTCCCTACGGGGATGTCCAGGCCATGGGCCAGCTGTGCCAACGTGGTGAAGGACGGGTTGGCCATGCCGCGTTCGATCTGGCTGACGATTGCTTGGCTAAGGCCGGTAATGTCCGAGAGTTGGGCCAGGGTCATGCCCTTCGCCTTACGCATGGTGCGCACCTTGTTTCCCACGGTGGCCAGGAGTTCGCTGGTGGCCGGGGGAGCAGGAGTCTCGGTGGTCATTGCCGCATCCTTCGTTGGTGAGCTAACTCACACAACTATAGTGAAGATTTTTAGCGAGTCAATGGTTTTCTTCAGCAAAGTAAAAAATTTCAGGAAAATGATGATTCCAGCTGGCTGATGGTGCCGAAGACGAAGGCATCGATCTCATCCACCAAGGGCGTCAGGTCGGCCAGCTGCTCCCCGCCGCTGAGCAGCTTCATCCCGATTTCCAGTTCAGCAGCCAGCCGCCGCAAGCAGATCGCTCCCACCATGTGGCTGGACGTCTTGAGGCTGAGCACAGCGTCCATTGCCTCGTCCAGGTCCAGGTTGTCCAAGGCATGATGAAGCCGGGCCACCCGCCACGGCAGCATCGCCACGTAGTTGCGGACGAACGCGTTGACGATCGCTTGGTCGCCGCCGACGTCGGCCCGGAGTTCGGTGAGGACCGAGCGATCCACCAGGGAGTCTGTGCATTCGCCATACTCTGACACCAGACTCCTCCCGCCGCTGCCGAACAATGGATTCACGATTCAACAGTAGGACCAGCCGAACAGCGCACGTGCCCCAAAGTGAAAGCTTGATCCAATCTTGAGCGGACTCAGAGCCAGTCTTGATCACGCTCGACGGCGTATCATTCCTCCGGTTCCAGGGCAGCAGAATCCGCGGGAGCTGCCAAGCGCTGGCTTTTGCCCTCAAGGAAGGCCGTCAGCCGGCTCTCCAGCTCACTGCGGTCCTTGAGTTCGCACTCCCACACCGTGAGCGATTCCCACCCGGACGCCTCCAGTTGCTCGCGCTGCAGGGAGTCGCGCTCGCGGGTCCTTGTGCGTTTGGCCGCCCAGAACTCCGCATTTGCTGCCGGCGCATGGCGCCCTGCCTTGCAGTCGTGGAAATGCCAAAAACAGCCGTTCACGAAGATCACTTTGCGGCGGCCGGCAAACACCAGGTCCGGCCGGCCCGGGAGCGTCGTCGTGCCCGCCCGCCCGTGTAGCCGGTAACGGTACCCCTTGGCGTGCAGGATGCTGCGGACCAGCAGCTCCGGCTTGGTGTTCTTGCCCCTGATCCGGGACATGTTGCGGCTGCGCTGCTCCGGTGTCAGCAAATCCCGGCTCTCGCCCATCCCTCAACAGTAGCGCCGGCTTCACCGCACCGCCGTGGTGTCGGCCCCGTTCCGGTGTCCCCGTGCTGCTGCCGAGGCCGTCACCGGACCACACCGTGGCGGGAGCACTCCGCGGTCCACCCCAGCGGCGTCACCTGGACCTTCATCCGGCGTCGGCACACGGTGCAATAGCGCGGCGGTTCCATCACCAACTGCCGGAGGCAGGGCACGTGAGCCTCCGACGTCGGGCGCTCGCCGTGGGTGCTTGCGGCGCCGGTGGCTTCACCCCCGCAGTGGCCGCAGTAGGCGGTTTCTTCCAGGGCCGCGCTGTTCACAGCGACTTCTGGAGTTCCTTGATGGGCATGTTGAGCTCCACCAGGAGGTTGAGGTCGGCTGTTGCGGGGCGACCCAAGGTGGTCAGGTAGTTGCCCACGATCACCGCGTTGATGCCGCCCAGGAGCCCTTCACGGGTACCGAGGTCGCCGAGGGTCAACTCGCGGCCTCCCGCGTAACGCAGGACAGTGCGCGGCATCGCCAGGCGGAACGCCGCGATGGCCCGGAGCGCATCCTTGCCGTCCATGATGCCTTGGTTTTCCAGCGGGGTTCCGGGCCTGGGGTTGAGGAAGTTCAGGGGGACTTCGTGCGGTTCAAGGGCGGCAAGCTGCGCGGCCAGCTCTGCCCGTTGTTCAAGGCTTTCGCCCATCCCGATCAAGGCGCCGCAGCACAGTTCCATGCCTGCTTCCTTGACCATTCGGCACGTGTCCAAGCGCTCTTCGAAGCTGTGCGTTGTGACCACCTGCGGGAAGTAGCTGCGTGCGGTCTCCAGGTTGTGGTTGTACCGGTGGACGCCCCATTCAGCCAATTGGTCCACCTGGCGTTGGGTCAGCATGCCCAAGGAGCAGGCAATGTTGATGTTGACTTCCTCATTGATGCGGTCGATCGCGAACTTGATCTGGTTCATCAGCTTGATGTCAGGACCGCGCACCGCGGCGACGATGCAGAACTCGGTGGCTCCCGTGGCGGCAGTCTCCTTGGCTGCCTTCACCAGTTCAGGGATGTCCAACCACACTCCGCGCACGGGAGAGTCGAACAGGCCCGACTGGCTGCAGAAATGGCAGTCCTCCGGGCATCCGCCGGTCTTGATGGAGATGATTCCCTCCACCTCGACGTCCTCGCCGCAATGCTTGAGGCGCACCTCGTGGGCCAGCTGCAGGGCGGCCGGAATGGCGTCGTCCGGGAGTTGGAGGATCTCTACAAGCTGATCCTCGGTGAGTCCTTCGCCCCGCTCCAGGACTTGGTCCTTTGCGAGGTCCAGAATGGCGTAACCAGTGGCTTCATGCGTTGCGTCGATGGTCATGGACTCGACGCTATCCGGGGGACGCGTGGCCGATTTTGGAGGGTCGTCACAAAGCAGTCCCCCGGATTTTGGAGCGCGAAGACCTACGGCTTGAGCACCACCTTGATGCAGCCGTCCTGCTTCTTTTGGAACTTCTCGTAGAGCTCGGGAGCGTCGTCAAGTCCACCGGTGTGGGTCACCAGGTGCATGACTCCCAGGGGATCGGCGTCGTCTTCCACCAGGGGCAGAAGCTGGTCCGTCCACCTGCGCACGTTGCACTGGCCCATGCGCAGTTGGATCTGCTTGTCGAACATGGTCAGCATGGGCATGGGATCGGCCTGGCCGCCGTATACGCCGCTCAGTGAAATGGTCCCACCGCGCCTGACCAGGTCCACCGCGGTGTGAAGCGCCGCAAGGCGGTCCACGCTCATGGTCTCCATGGCCACCTGTGCAGGCTTGTCCGGCAGCAAGGACACGGCCTTGTGGAGGAAGGACGCAACGGGGGAGCCATGCGCTTCCATACCCACCGCGTCAACCACGGAGTCCGGTCCGCGGCCCACGGTCTCTTCCTTGATTTGCCCGGCAACATCGGGGCTGTAGTCCATCGTCTCGATGCCGTGGGCTTCGGCCATTGCGCGCCGCTCCGGAACAGGGTCCACGCCGATCACCCGGAAGCCCTTGTACTTGCCGATCCTGGCAGCGAACTGCCCCACCGGTCCCAGCCCCAGGACCGCCAGCGTGCCGCCGTCGGGGACGTTGGCGTACTCCACTGCCTGCCATGCGGTGGGAAGGATGTCGGAGAGGAACAAATACCGTTCGTCGGGAAGGTCGGAGCTGACTTTGACCGGACCGTAGTCGCCGAAAGGCACGCGCAGGTACTGTGCCTGGCCGCCGGGCACGGAGCCGTAGAGTTCGGAATAGCCGAAGAGGGCAGCTCCGGAGCCCTTCTCCTTGACCTGGGTGGTCTCGCACTGGGACTGCAGACCCTGGTTGCACATGTAGCAGCGGCCGCAGGAGATATTGAAGGGCACCACAACACGGTCGCCCTTCTTGAGCCTGTGGACTTCCGGGCCCACTTCTTCCACGATGCCCATGGGCTCATGGCCGATCACGTCGCCCTTATGCATGTAGGGGCCGAGGACCTCGTAGAGGTGCAGGTCGGAGCCGCAAATGGCCGTGGACGTAATCCTGACGATCACGTCCGTTGGTTCCTGAATAGTTGGATCGGGGACTTCGATGACGCTCAATGAGCGCCTGCCTTGCCACGTCACTGCTTTCATACCGGTGCTCTCCCTGCTTTTGGCTGGAGGTGTCCCACGCTGCAGGAGACCATCCCAGCCAAACAGAGTTGGATGACCCGCACAAGGGACGGCGGGCCTCGACACCCCTTGGCCCCGTCATGGATTGAGGCCATGAGCGGAGAACCGAACGAACAGAAGCGAGCACCCGCCGAACCGCAGCAACCGACTGAACCGGCTGGCGTCGAACCTCCCCACAGCGAGCCCGGAAGCGGTGACTTCACCAGCTAGCTGGCCGGTGTCGGCGGACAATTGCGCCCAAATCGTTAGTAAGCAACCTGATAAATAGGTTAATATGATGTAAGGCACAACAGATCGAACTGAACTGACGAGGAGTGGGCAGTTGTCAATCATAGAGAATCCCCTGGTTCCCGACGGCGTTCCACGCAAGCATGCCGACCTGTCCGGCCTACTCAAGGTGCACGGCGAGTACATCCACTGCGGCGAGCCCATGAAGTTCGCCCGGTCATCGGCCCGGAGCATCTACACGCCCCTGTCCACCGAAGAGGACGAAGAGGCCCTCATGGACGTGTACCTGGAAACCCGGGTGCTGCAGTGCACCTGCGGATTCCGCATGGAACTCCCGGCCTAAGACACTCGAAAACCACCCAAGCCGTTCACCAAGGAGGCAATCCACATGGATACCGGGCAAATAGTACTGATTATCGTAGTGGCCGTCGTCGTCATAGCCGCGATCATCATCGCGCTGATGGTGGGGCGCAAAAAGAGGGCCGAAGCCAACCGCCAACGCGCCCTCGACCTGCGGGAGAAGGCAGACCAAGAGGCGGTCAGCGCACATCAGGCCAAGGTGGAGTCCGCGCAGGCCGAGGCCGCTGCTGTCCAGGCCGAAGCCGAGGCGAACCGCCTCCGCCGCGAAGCCGAGCGCAACTCAGCCAAAGCCAAGGAAGCGAGCGGCCGCGTTGAAGAGCACCTGCGCCACGCAGACAAACTTGACCCTGATGCCAACACCCGCGGCAACGGCTCCTCCCGGGACGCCGATGTCCCCGAACACGACGCCCGCGTCCAGAACGCCGAACACGACGGCCACCGCCTGACCCGGGACCGCTCGCACCGCGAAGCCGCCAATGACGGTGCAGGCCAGGGCAACACTGTGCGGGACGGTTCTGTGCGGGATGGTTCTGTGCGGGACGGCGACAGGAACGCCTAGTTTTCGAACAAGACTCTGGAGGGCAGGGAAGTGAGCATCGTGGTGAGGCGAACAGGACAAACGGTGCGGTCGGGCGACGCAAAGCCAAACAGGCACGCAGTGGACGTAGTCCTCAGCCATCTTGGCGAGATCGGTCCGGCCGTGGCAGCGTTGCGGCGCGAGTCTTCACGCCTTGCCGAGTGGGGTGAAGAGTTGGCCCGGGCCAGGCTTCGCGGCGCCAAGGTCTTTGCTGCCGGCAGCGATGGCTCAGCCCATGAGGCCCAGCGCTTCGCTTCCGAGCTCACTGCCCACGACGCCGCCCACCATCCCGACGGCAACCCGGGCACCTTCAGAGCGATCGTGGCCCACAAGGAAGCCGGGGAAACCATCAGCGGCCAGATCCCGGAGTTGGTCAACCGGGGCGACGTCGTGGTGCTGTTGGCTGCCAAGGGCATCACGGACGATCTCCGGGACGCCGCATCAGCTGCCAAGAAAGCCGGCGCCAAGGTATGGGCCCTCACCGGCAGGGAATCCAAGGACCTGGCCCAGGCCGTTAACGAGGCCGTTAACATCAATACGGATCCGCCGCACGCCGAAGAAGCGCACCTCGTCGCCGTGCTTGCCCTGTGCGAGTGCTTCGACGAGGCCATGCGCGAGGTCAACCAGTAGCACTCCCTCTATCACTTCCCGCCCGGTTTTTTCGGGTTGCTCTATCACTTCCCGCCCGTTTTCGTGGGTTGCTCTATCACTTCCCGTCGGGCTTTTTGGTTTGCTCTTTCACGTCCCGCAGCGGAAGGCTCGACGGCGGCGCTCGCCGAGTGCCGCCGTCGAACTTTATCGGCTGGCCGGGCTCCGATCGCGGCGCACGCCTTGCCGCCCATCGCGTCCGGTACCACGGGCGCGTCAAGCGGATAGGGGAGCGGCGGGAAGTCACACGGGGTGCGCCGGGCGGATAGGGGAGCGGCCTCTAACCCGATCAGGTGACAGAGCAATGCGCAAAACCCGTTGGTATGTGAGAGAGGGATGGAAAGAGGGGGAGTCGCCGGTGTGACTTGCGACTCATGACGGAATAGTTGCGGACGCCGCTCAGTTGCCGAGGGTGAACCCGATTCACTCTGAAAGGAACTGCGCATGCTGTTTTCCCCGCTGGCACTCGGTGAGCTTGAACTTCCCAACCGCCTTGTCATGGCCCCGCTGACCCGACTGCGTGCAGGCTTGGACGGCGTGCCGAATGACCTCATTGCAGAGCACTACCGCCAGCGGGCTTCGTTGGGCCTGATCGTGAGCGAAGGCACCTACCCGACGCCCGCCGGCCAGTCCTACACCGGCCAGCCCGGCTTGGTCACCGAGGAGCAGATCGCCGGCTGGAAGAAGGTGACTGATGCGGTCCACGCTGAAGGTGGCAGGATCTTCGCCCAAGTGATGCATGGCGGCCGCGTCTCCCATGCCGACATCACTGGCGGGCATGAAATTGTTGGCCCCAGCCCCGTAGCGATCGACGGTGACGTCCGTACCCCCAACGGCAAGCAGCCCTTCCCGGTTCCCCGCGAGCTGCGCACTGACGAACTTCCCGGCGTGCTCCAGGAGATCGTCACAGCGTCCAAGAACGCTATTGAGGCAGGATTCGACGGCGTGGAACTGCACTCCGCCAATGGTTACCTCCTTCACGAGTTCCTCGCTCCGAACTCCAACGTCCGCACGGACAGCTACGGTGGCTCGCCGGAAAACCGGGCACGCTTCGTCATCGAAACGGTCAACGCCGTAGTGGAGGCCCTCGGCGCCAACCGCGTGGGCATCCGCATCTCGCCCGAGCACAACGTGCAAGGAATCGCAGAGACCGATGCGGCGGATGTCCGGGCCACTTACGAGGTCCTGGTTGACACCATTGCGCCGCTCAACCTGGCATACCTCAGCATCCTGCACCACGATCCCAAGGGTGCCCTGGTCCAGGACCTGCGTGAACGCTTCAATGGCACGTTCCTGGTGAACACCGGGTTCAGCGAGATCACCACGCGCGAGGAAGCCGTCGCGCTTGTTGCCGATGGCCTTGCTGACGGTGTGGTGGTGGGCCGTCCCGCGATCGCCAACCCGGACCTTGCCCGCCGCTGGCGCGAAGGCCTGCCCCTGAATGAGCCGAACGCCGCCACGTTCTACGCCGACGGCGCGGAGGGCTACACGGACTACCCGTTCTACGCCAACTAACCCGCCACCCACTAACCCGCCACCCACTAACCCGGCACCCAACTGGGTCGCATTTGTGCGCGTTTTGCCCGCTTGTCATGTCTCATGACCTTGTAGACACTTCATGTCTCATGACTTCGTGGACGGTTGTTGTCTCACGACTGTGTGGACACTTCGTCTTGGGACTTTGTTTGTCGGCCTCTGCGGGGCGGGTACTTTGTTCGTTTCTTGCGGGTGCCTTGTGGGTCTGCGACGACTCCTGAGGGTTTTCCGTTGCCGACGTAGGTGGTTCCGTGCGGAGGTCTGGGGTGAGTGATGATCTCGGTGCCTTGTGCTCCGAAGAACATGATGGTGGTGTCGTCGTAGATGATGTGCACGGTGGTGCCGGTGTGTTCTTTGCCCATTTTGAAGTGGGTTCCTAGGATCGTCACGGACCCGTTCCGGTTCACTGTTCGGTGCGCGCTTTGCCTGTCCGTTGCGGGCGTGACTTGCTCAGGAACGGTTGGCGGGGGCGTTTTCGGGGTGGCGTTCCAGGGCCTCATAGGGCGTCGTTCCCGCGGGTAGGCCTTGATGTTCGCGTTCGTTGTTGTAGTAGAGATCGAAAGCGTCGACCTGCAGTTGCAGGGCAGCCATTGAAGGGGCCGGGAGTTGCCTGTGCAGGTATCGGTGCAGGGTTTGGTGGAAGCGTTCGTTCTTGCCTTGGGTGGTGGGTTTGTAGGGTTTGCCCGTTATCGGTTCGATGCCTTTGGCTTTGAGGAACTCCACGAGGGCCCCGGTGCGGCCGCGGCGGGTGGGATTCAGTGCCGAGCCGTTGTCGGAAAGGAACTTCTGCGGTGCTCCGTGGCGTTCGATGGCCTGGGTAACGACGGCGATTGCGGCGGCGCTGGTTTCGCCGGGTGCGACCAGGGACGCCAGCGCCAAACGCGAATGATCATCGATGAGTTGGAAGATGGCTACCTTCTTGCCGCTGGCGAGCTGCCATTCGGTCGAGTCGATTTGCCAGCACGCGTTGGGTTGCGGATAGACGAACCTTTTGTAGGCGCTTCGAGGCTTCTTCCGCGGTTCGGGCATCACGACACCGGCCCGGGAAAAGATCCTGGCCACGGTGGCACGCGAGGGCGGTGTGAAGCCTTGTCGTGAGAGCTTCGCGATGACAGAAAGCGGACCGTGGTCCTGCCCGCTCTCCTGCAGTTCCGCCCGGGTACCGAGCAGCAACTCGATCATCGCCTGTGGGGTCAGGGCCGGCATGGTTCTTGGAATCGTGGGCTTTTTCTCCAATGCCTTCACCGGCCCCACCTCGGCAGCCGCCGCCCGGACCCGGTAGAACCAGGCCCGGGAGACATTGTGCTTCCTGCAGAACGCAGTAACCGCGCCTCTGGGCGAATCCTCGGACCACGTTGCCACAGCATGCCGGATCTTGATGTCCGGTTGGGGTTTGCTCATGCATAGCAGCAAACCCGCAAGCTAAGTGTCCACGATGTCCTGAGACAGAGTGTCTACGAAGTCATGAGACAGAACTGTCTATTAAGTCATGAGACTCCACACGCGTTTAGAGCCGTCTAAACGCGCTCTGCTGCGACCTAGTTGGGGGCGTGCGGACGAAATGTGACGCTGGGGAAATGGCTGGGGATAGCTGGGGGATAGCAGGGTAATAGCTGGGGAATGGGTCCGTCCGGGCGTCCTCCTCCCTTCCGGGGGAGCATTCCTATAGGATTTGCTCATGCCTGCAGCTTCCCCGAGCTCCGTCCGTACCGGCCTTCCCGTGAGCCGGCAGGTCCTTGCCGACCACGTTTATGAGGCCCTGCTCGAGTGGTTGATGGATGGCCGGCTCGAGCCCGGAGCGGCTGTGAGCATTGACGGCATGGCCCGGGAACTGGAAGTCTCACCTACCCCCGTGCGCGAAGCGTTGGCACGTTTGGAGCACACGGGGATGGTCCGTCGGGTGGCGCTCAAGGGTTACCGTGTGGCCCCCGTTTTCACCCGAGAGGACTTCGCGGAACTGATGGAAGCCCGGCTTTCCATCGAACCTGTCAATGCCCGCCTGGCCTGTTCGCGGATGACCCCGGACGGCCTCGCAGCCTTGAAGCAGGCCGTAGAGGACCTGCGGACAGCTCCGCGCGGTGGAAGCTTTGCGGAGTACCGCAGCTACCTCGAAGCGGACGAGCGCTTCCACCAGTTGATTGCCGCGCAGGCCAGCAACCAGTTCCTCCTGGCGGCCTATAACACCTTGGGCGGCCAGATCCAGCGGTTCCGGTTGTTCGGGGGAGTGGGCATTACCGACGCCGAACAAGCGATCGCCGAACACCAGGCAGTGTTGGATGCGCTGCTGAGCGGCGATCCTGAGGCCGCTGCCTCAGCCATGACCAAGCACGTAGAGAACGTGCGGGGCCGTGCGATGGCTGACGCGCCCGAAGACTGAGGTCCGTCAGTCCCTGCCCGCGGCCGGGGAAGCCATAAGAATTTTTCCAGCGTCCATGATTCTGCGGGGCCGCACGCCGCCAGGCGCCCTGACGCCGCGTGTTTCCGCACGTCACGGACGCCTATGACGCCGCTCTCCTGATCCCGTGACGGGCTTCACAAACATTTGTATGACATATAGGATCTAGGAAGTTACGCATTCAGGGTTGACAGCGTTAACTTATTCGTAAATCCTATAGGAAACAGGATTCCACGAAGGAGTGATCATCATGGCGTACACCGCCGAAAACTGGCCCATCACCGCGGCCCTCCTGCAGTTCCCGGGCACGGATGCTTCGGGCCAGCAGGTCAACGACGCCGACGCTTCCGTTTGGGCCTCGGTCTTCCAGGAAGTCAAGGACGCCGGTTTTGCCAACGCCGACCTCACGGACAGCTGGGTCCGTCCCGGCGACCTGAGCAAGGCGCGCCTGGCCGAGTTCAAGCAGACCGCTGACGAAGTTGGCGTCGGGATCCCGGTGATCTCCGCGATCCGCCGCAGCGTCATCCACGAACGCGACTGGGAAGACAACCTGGCCTACAGCCACCGCACCATTGACGCCGCAGCAGAGCTTGGCTGCGAAGTGGTTTCCATCGGCCTCCACCAGGCCATCACCCCGGAACAGCAGAAGCAGTTGTGGTTCTGGACCGTGGAAGGCTACAAGGATCCTGTTGATGACAAGGAAGCGTGGGGCAACGCAGTCTCCCGCATCCGTGAAATCGGCAAGCACGCCGCTGAAGCAGGCATCCTGGTCTCGCTGGAGATGTACGAGGACACCTACCTCGGCACCGGCGATTCCTCCGTGCAGCTGGTCCAGGACATCGGCCTGGACAACGTCGGCCTGAACCCCGACCTTGGCAACCTGATCCGCCTGCACCGCCCCATCGAGGACTGGCGCGAGCTTGTCCACAAGACCCTGCCGTACTCCAACTACTGGCACATGAAGAACTACATCCGCGACGAGGATGTTGCCCGCGACAGCTACATCACCATGCCTGCTCCCATGGAAAGCGGCCTCATTAACTACCGCGAGGCCTTCAAGTACGCATTGTCCGTGGGCTTCCAGGGCATCCTCTGCGTTGAGCACTACGGCGGAGACGGCCTGAGCGTCACCGCCAGCAACCAGGATTACCTGCGCCGCCACGTCCTCCCCAAGAACGACGGCTACGCACTGGGCCAGAGCAAGGTAGCCCAGGGTCGCCAGCAGCCCGCATCTACCCAGTTCGCAGGAGTCTAGGAATGACGCAGATCTTCGACAACCCGGCAGAATTCGCCGACGACGCCTTGGACGGCTTCGTCGCTGCGAACCGCAACTACGTTGCCCGCGTTGACGGCGGCGTGGTCCGTTCCACCGAAGTTCCCGCCGGCCAGGTAGCACTAGTGGTTGGCGGCGGTTCCGGACACTACCCGGCATTCGCCGGTTTGGTGGGTCCGGGCCTGGCAGCAGGCTCAGCCTGCGGCAACATGTTCGCTTCCCCGGCAGCCGGACAGGTTTACCGCGTAGCCAAGGCCGCAAACGCCGGCGGTGGCGTCCTGCTGAGCTACGGCAACTACGCAGGCGACGTGCTGCACTTTGGCCAGGCACAGCTTCGCCTCAACGCGGAAGGCATTGAGACCCGCACCGTCACCGTGACCGATGACATCGCCAGCGCCCCGATTGACCAGCTGGAGAAGCGCCGAGGCATCGCCGGGGACCTTACCGTCTTCAAGATCGCCGGTGCCGCCGCGGAAGCGGGCCTGAACCTGGATGAGGTAGAGCGGTTGGCCATCAAGACCAACTACCGCACCCGTTCGCTGGGCGTGGCTTTTGACGGCTGCACGCTGCCCGGTGCCAAGGAACCGCTGTTCCACGTTCCGGCCGGCCAGATGTCCCTCGGCCTGGGTATCCACGGCGAGCCCGGCATCTCCGAGCACCCGATGCCCACCGCGTCCGAGCTCGCCGAACTGCTGGTCTCCAAGCTTCTGGCAGACAAGCCCGACGACGCCGGCGACCGCGTGGTGGCAATCGTCAACGGCTTGGGCACGGTCAAGTACGACGAGCTCTTCCTGCTCTTCGGCAAGATCGAGAAGCTGCTGAGTGCAGAAGGGCTTACCATCGTTGAGCCTGAGTGCGGCGAGCTGGTCACCAGCCTGGACATGTCCGGACTCTCGCTCACGCTCCTGTGGCTGGATGAGGAACTGGAGCAGTACTGGTCCGCTCCCGCCGACACCCCGGCGTTCCGCAAGGGAAGCATGGCACCGCGCGCTGCCCGCACCCAGGCAATTGCGGACGACGCCGAAGCCACCGAGACCGAGCAGGCCACACCGGCTGCCGCTGAACTCGGGCAGCAGGCAGTTGCCTTGCTCGCCCAGGTGAGGGACGTCGTCGTCGAGCATGAAGAAGAACTCGGCAAGCTCGACGCGATCGCCGGCGACGGCGACCACGGTATCGGCATGCGCCGTGGCGTGGACGCTGCGGCCGCAGCAGGCGAGGCCGCGTCGGGATCATCCGTGGCCAGGATCCTGCTGGCTGCCGGCGAGGCCTGGAGCGAAAAGGCCGGCGGCACCTCCGGCGCGCTGTGGGGTTCTGCGGTCATCGCGGCTGGCCAGGCCCTCGGCAACCGCGACTCCTACACTGACGCGGACGCACGCGCGGCAGTGACCGCGTTCGCCAACGCCATCACGGAGCTCGGCAAGGCAGAACCGGGGGACAAGACCATGGTCGATGCCCTCCTGCCGTTCCGGGACACTTTCCTGGCAGAGCTCGACGGCGGAGCGTCGGCTAACCAGGCACTGGCAGCAGCTGCTGCGGCTGCCGAGCCCGCTGCCGCGGCAACCGCGGACCTCCGTCCGCTCAAGGGCAGGGCACGTCCACTCGCGGAGAAGAGCCTTGGCCACCCGGACCCCGGTGCTGTCTCCTTCGGGCTGATAGTCAACCGCATCTCGCAATTCATTGATTCACAACTGGCCATCGCCGCTTCGGCACCGGCCGGAAACGGAGCCACAGAATGAGTACAGCAGCAGGCTGGCGCATAGTCGTCGGCAACGATGAAGCAGGCGTCGAGTACAAGCAGGCCCTGGTGGCCCTCCTCGAAGCAGACCCGCGCGTCGAGTCCGTCACCGACGTCGGGGTGGGAGCCAACGACTCCACCGCCTACCCGCACGTGGCCGTCGACGCAGCCCGCAAGGTAGCCGACGGCGAAGCCGACCGTGCGCTGCTGATCTGCGGCACCGGACTGGGTGTGGCCATCGCCGCGAACAAGGTTCCCGGCATCCGCGCAGTCACCGCGCACGACAGCTACTCGGTGGAGCGTTCCGTCCTGAGCAACAATGCACAGGTCCTCACCCTCGGCCAGCGCGTGATTGGCTTGGAACTTGCCAAGAAGCTCGTGGGGGAATGGCTCGGCCACCGCTTCGATGAAAACTCTTCTTCCGCCGCCAAGGTGGATGCCATCTGCTCCTACGAGCCCAACTACACGAAGGCAGTCTGATCATGACCGAGACAAGCACCTCCACCGCCGGTGCCCCGAACACCGCAGCACGGAAGATCGCCGTCGTAGGTTCCGGCTACATGGGCGGCGGCATCGCCCAGGTCCTGGCGCTCGGCGGCGCCCGTGTTGCCTTGGCGGACGTTTCCGCCGAGGTGGCACAGAAGAACTTCGACCGTCTCCTGGAGGAATCGGACCAGTTCATTAAGGACGGCCTGTTCCCCGAGGGCTCCACTGAGATCCTCAAGCAGAACCTGTGGGCTGCCAAGGACATCGAGGAAGCCGTGGCCGATGCCGACTTCATCGAAGAGGCAGTGCCGGAAGTCCTGGAGATCAAGCACCAGACCCTGGCCCGGATCAGCGCCGCTGCAAAGCCGGACGCCCTGATCGGTTCCAACACCTCCACCATCTCCATCGCCGCGCTGGCTGAGGCTGTCACCAACCCGGAGCGTTTCCTGGGCGTGCATTTCTCCAACCCGTCCCCGTTCATCCCGGGCGTCGAGGTTATCCCGCACGCAGGCACCTCGGCTGCGACCGTTTCCGCATCGCAGGAAATGGTGCACGCTGCCGGCAAGCAGACCGCCGTCGTCAAGGATGTCACCGGCTTTGTCCTGAACCGCCTGCAGTACGCGCTGTTCCACGAAGCCGCCCAGCTGGTTGAGCAGGGCATCGCAACCGCCGACGACGTCGACACCCTGGTGCGTACGACGTTCGGCTTCCGCCTGCCGTTCTTTGGCCCGTTCGCCATCGCCGACATGGCCGGGTTGGATGTCTACAACTTCTGCTACAAGTCGCTGCAGACCAGCTTCCCGGAACGCTTCGCAACGCCGAAGATCCTCACCGACCTCGTGGAAGCCGGCAAGCTCGGCACCAAGACCGGCGCAGGCTTCCTCAACGTTCCCGCCGAACGCACCCCGGAACTCATCGCGTACCGCAACAAGGCTTACGTGGCCATGCAAAAGCTCATTGAAGAGCTTGGCCCGGCACCCATCAACTGATTCCACCAAGGAGAAATCACATGACTTTCCCCGCTGAGCGCACCGCCATCGTCACCGGCGCTGTCTCCGAACGCGGCATCGGCCGCGCAACCGTGAACTACCTGGCCGCACAGGGCTGGAACATCGGCATCATCGACCTTGATGATGCCGCCTGCAAGGCAGCTGCCAAGGAAGTTGCCGCCGAATTCGGCGTCAAGGCCCACGGCGTTGGTGCCAACGTGGCCAGCGAAGCCGAGGTCCGTGCAGCAATCGACGAACTCGAGGCTGAACTGCCCCAGATCGTTGCCCTGGCCAACGTGGCCGGCGTCAGCTCGCCCATCGGCTACCTCGAGCTGGAACCGGCCGAATGGGACCGCGTCCTGAGCATCAACCTCAACGGCGTGCACTACGCCACCCGCCGCGTTGCCGAGTCCATGGTCAAGAACAAGATCGGCCGCATCGTCAACATCTCCTCCGTGTCCGCACAGCGCGGCGGCGGAACGTTCTCCAAGACCCCCTACTCGGTGGCGAAGGCCGGAGTGATCGGCCTGACGCGTGCCACGGCGCGCGAGCTTGGTCCGTACGACATCACGGTGAACGCGATCTCGCCCGGCCCGATCGACACCGACATCATGGGTGGAACCCTGAGCGAGGAACGCAAGGCCGAACTGACCCAGGACCTTGTAGTGAACCGCGTGGGCAGCACCCGCGACATCGCAGCAGCCATCGCCTTCCTCATCAGCGAGGACTCCGGATACATCTCCGGACAGACGCTGAATGTGGATGGCGGGCTGTACATGCACTAGGCCCGGCATGAGGACCTGGACCAAAGAACGCAAGATCTACCTCGCCGTGGGCATCCTTGCCTGCGCCGTGGGCGTATTCCTGATTGCTTTCACACGCTGATAACCCGCTCCGGTTATCACCCCCCAACTGACTACTCAAAGAGGAGTTTCCATGTCCGTTGCCTCAACTTCCACTAAGGAGTTGCTGGATTCGCCGGTACTTAAGTCGGCTATTTCCAAGGCTTCGAAGCGACTGATGCCCATGTTGGTCATCTTGTACATTGTCGCTTTCCTTGACCGCACCAACGTGGGCTTCGCAGAAGCTGCGCTGGAAGTGGACAGGGGCATCACTGCCGGCGCGTACGCACTGGGCGCAGGCATCTTCTTCATCGGCTACGCGCTGTTCGAGATCCCTTCCAACCTGTTGCTGACCAAGTTCGGCGCCAAGGTGTGGCTTGCCCGCATCGCCATCACGTGGGGCATCGTTTCGGCCTGCTTCGCGTTCGTGCAGGGTGAGACCTCGTTCATCATCCTCCGGTTCCTGCTGGGTGTTACCGAAGCAGGCCTGTTCCCGGGCGTCATCATGTTCCTCGCCGCCTGGTTCCCCAACAAGGTCCGCGTGAAGATGTTCGCCATCTTCTACCTGGCACAGCCGTTCTCCCAGATGATGGGCGCTCCGCTGTCCGGTTGGCTCATCAACATTGGTGACCAGGTTCCCGGTGTAGAAGGCTGGCAGGTCATGTTCTTCGTTGAAGGCATGCTCGCAGTCCTTGCAGGTATTGCCGCTTTCTTCTTCCTGATCAACAGCCCGCAGGAGGCCAAGTTCCTTACCAAGGAAGAAAAGACCGCCCTGAGCGATGTCATGGCACTGGAAGACACGGTCAAGGAAGAGTCCGGTCCCCGCGGCGTCCTCGCCTCCATGAAGAACGGACGCGTGTGGTATTTCACCGTTATCTACTTCTGCCTGCAGATCGCGGTGTACGGTGTGACGTTCTACTTGCCGCAGCAGGTTGCCCAGTTGACGGGCCAGAAGGTGGGACTGGCAGTTGGTCTCCTGTCCGCCATCCCGTGGTTCTTCGGCATCTTTGCTTGCTACCTCATCGGTAAGGCAGCCAACAGCGTGGTCCGCCGTCGGCGCTGGGGTACGGCACTGTTCGTTTCCACTGGCCTGTGCATCTTCGGATCCGCGTGGGCGGGGGCCAACCAGCAGCCTGCTTTGGGCATCATCTTCATCACCCTCGCAGTCTGCAGCTTCCTCTCAATCGGCCCGATCTCCTGGTCCTACCCGACCGCGTTCCTCACCGGTACCGCCGCAGCTGCAGGCATCGGCCTCATCAACTCCCTGGGCAACCTCGGTGGCTTCGTAGCACCGATCCTGCGCACCACGGTCAACGAGGTCACGGCCTCGGACACCGGAACCATGGGTGTCTACGCGCTGGGTGTCCTGCCGTTCCTGGCAGCCATCATGATGTTCGGCACCAAGCGTTTCAACAACAAGGCCGACGAATTGCTGGGTAAGTGAGCCTTTCCAACGCCTCCTCCGGCGCTCTGTACATCGGTGTCAGCACCAAGATGTACATGGGCTACGCGCAAACATTGGCGTGGCTTGAGCGACTGAACAAGGAAGTGGACGCCCGTCCGGCCCTCGCGGCCGGGCGGGTTGTCCCGTTTGTCATCCCTTCATTCCCGGTTCTTCCCGCCGCTGCGCAGCAGCTCGAAGGCACCCCCGTGGTTCTGGGCGCGCAGGACTGCGGCTGGGCTGACGGTCCCTGGACCGGCGAAGTGTCCCCGTCGATGTTGGCCGAACTGGGCGTGGGAATGGTGGAGATCGGGCACGCGGAGCGGCGCAAGCACTTTGCCGAAGACGATGCCACCATCGCACTGAAGGTCCGGGCCGCCGTCGATCATGGCGTGACGCCGCTGCTGTGCGTGGGCGAGACGGAGCTGGCAGAGCCCGGCGCCGCAGCGAAGACTGTTTTCGAACAGGTTTCGGCAGCAGTTTCCGGAGACTGGGCTGTGGCCGGCAGGATCGTTGTGGCCTATGAGCCCGTCTGGGCCATCGGAGCGGCCGAGCCGGCTTCGGCGGACTACGTTTCCGAGGTAGTGGCCGGTGTGCGGGCGCTGCTGGCAGAGCATGGTTTGGCGGGGCTGCCCATCATCTATGGCGGTTCGGCCAAGCCCGGACTCCTCCCGCAGCTATCGGGTGTTTCCGGGCTCTTCCTGGGCCGATTCGCGCACGATCCCGCGAACTTTGGAAGCGTGCTGGACGAGGCCCTGGCCCTGACCAACTAAATCAACTAACTGGCAGTAGGGGTTGTTCTGGACGCTCAGAACAACCCCTACTGCCAGTTAGTTGGGGGATTATTCGGGGGAGCAGAGGGCAACGAAACCGCCCAGGTTCTCAAGTCCCTCCGGATGCGTCGGGAGGTAGTTGGTCAGTTCGGGCGAACGCACGACGACGGCACGCCACTTGCCGCGCGACACCGCCACATTGATCCGGTTGCGTGACAGGAGAAACTCCATTCCCCGGGGTACTTCCCCCGCGGCGGAGGCGGCCATGGAGACGACCACCACCGGCGCTTCCTGGCCTTGGAACTTGTCCACGGTGCCTACCCGGACCTTGCCGAGTCCAGCCTCGCGAAGGTGGTGCTTGATCAGCTGGACCTGGGCGTTATAGGCAGCAACCACCAAAATGTCCGTCTCCTGGAGCGGGCGGGGGGATCCTTCCTGCTCGGAAGGATCACGCCAGTCCAGGCCGAGGTGGGCCTGGACTTGGTGGACTACTTCCTGTGCTTCCTCCCGGGACGAGGTCGAATTGCCGGAGTGCTCCACGTAGACACACGCGACCCCCGGAGCGGCGCCCTCCAAGGTGCGTGCCGATGCCGCCTCCGCAGCCCGAAGCCGGCCATCATAGGAGAGCTCGGACACGGCCTGGCACAGCGCCGGATGCATGCGCCAGGACAGGGCCAGAAAGTACCCAAGCTCGGCCGGCAAGGTGTTGTGGCCGTCCGAGAGCCAGCCGAGTGCCGACTCGTTCACGGGTTCCGGATGTGTTCCTTGGGTAACCTGCGGAAGTTGCTGTGGATCTCCCAGAAGCAGAAGCCGCTTGGTGGCCCGGCTGACGGCCATGGTGTTGGCGAGCGAGAACTGCCCGGCTTCGTCAATGACCAGCAAGTCCAAGGACCCCGGCGGGACCTCTTTGCCCACCATGGCCCAGGCCGTGCCACCAATCAGGGCGCCACCGGGCTTGGCCAGGATGTCGGTGACATCTGCCTTACCGCAGCCCTCCCACGGCACAGGCTCGCCATGTTTGACCTCCTTGGCTACCCGCAGTGGGTCCACGCCGGCCTTCTCCACGGCAGCGCACAGCATGTTTTCCACCACGGCATGGGACTGTGCCACTACTCCGACTTTCCAGCCCTCGTCCACCAGCCGTGCCAGGACGTGTGCACCAACGTGGGTCTTCCCGCTGCCCGGAGGACCCTGCACGGCCAGGTATGAGTTGTCCAGGTCCTTTACCGCAGCCGTGATCGCTTCGATGTATCCGTCCGGGCCGGGGGATACCGGCGGCAGCGCGCTCAACGTGCGGAGCCTGGGCGGGTTCCTGCGGATCATGTCCAGGGCAGGGTGGTCCGGCCAGTCCGGCAGGGAGTCCCGCAGCCGCGTGGCGAGGGCGGCCAGTGCAGCCCTTTGTCCTGTAGTGAAGATGGGCTGGCTGGGAGTGAGGGCCATGGGGAGTTGCTGGAACTCCGAAGAATCATTCCGCAGCCCTTCCTTGACGATGACGAACTCGAAGTCCTCTTCCTCGCCGGTCTCCACGACCTCTGTGCCGTCCCACCCACTCCGGCCCAGAACGGACGACTCCTTTCCGACCAACGCATCAGGCAATGGCGGCCCGTACATTCTGAAGTACTTCTTGCCAACCTCCAGTCCTGCCCCGTCACCTGAACGGCCCACCAATTTCAGGATCCGCGCCGGATTACTGCGGGGACTTGGCTTGGCCCAGTCCTGCAGCACCTCGCCGTCCTTGACGATAAAGAGATCGCGCGCGTCGTCCCACTGCGAGGTGGGCTTCTCGAGGCGATCAAAATGCCCCCACCAGTACTGCTTGTCCTCGCGGCGGTGATACCCGACTCCTGCCGCCACGATGCCAATGGCCTTTGCATCCGCCGAAGCACGCTGGTCCTCGGGCAAACCGTCCAGGTAGTCGAACAGCGCCTGTTCCTCCGGCGCCGCTTGATACTTTTCCGGGTCCGACGCGGGCTGGGCCTCTCCTGCCGGCGCCTCCCCGGCCGCGGCATCAAAAGCACCGGGAACAATGCCCCGCTCCGCACCACGTGCCAGCAACCAGTTCCGTAGCTCCAGCGTGGAGAGGCAGTCGTATTCGTTGTAGTCACGGATGCTTTCAAGGATGGCCGCGGCTTGGTCGACTTGGCCCGTATCCCTTGCCGTGCAGTAATCCGCATAGGCCACCACCGATGCACCGGCGTCGGTGACCTCTCCGGAGCGGAGGTGCCGGCCCATGTACAAGGGCTCCAGTTTCTTGATGCTGTAGGAGTTCTCGGACACCCGGATGCTGTGGCGGACGGTGTCGTACAGGTCCACCAGCACGCCTTGCCGCAGGAGATCGTCGACGGCGGATTCTCCCAGCACGTGAGTAAGGGAGAGATTGCGGAGGGCCGTTTTCTCGTAGGCCGCGTAGTGGTAGATGTGCATGCCCGGGAACTGGGCGCGGCGCTTGGCCACGTAATCCAGGAAGTCAACGAATGCCTGTCCCTCTTCGGACCGTGAATGCGCCCAGAAGGGTCTAAATACCGGCGTGGCTCCCGGCTCCTGGGGGTTCTCGATGACGCCGAAAAGGTACTCCAGCCCCCACTTGCCGGACACTGGATCCTGCCACAGGGGATCGCCCTCGAAGTCGAAGAAGATGTCGCCCGGATCAGGTGCAGGGAGCCTGCCCAGCGTGTTGTCCGGCAGGATGTTGTAGCTGACGGACCTGGCCTCGCCTGCTTTGTCCGTGTAATTGACCGTTCCGTCAGGGGATCCGACGCCGGTCTGGAGCCGGGCCTGCTCGCGCAGCCGCAGCAGGGTGTGGTCGTCTTCGACAGGCAGGACGGCCAGTTGGTCGATGGTGGTGACGCCTGATTCGATCAGTTTCTTCCGGCGGCTGATCCTCATGCCTGCCACCATCAGCAGGTCCCGGTGAAGCTGGACCTGCTCCGCACAGTAATCGCACCGCCCGCATGCTGTGAAGCGGGAGTCGCCCCACGCCACAGGCCCGGACTCCGCGATGTGGGTAGCGGTCAGATTCAGGAATCGGCGGCGGCGTTCTTTGAAGACCGGCAGGATCTGTGACAAGGGGTGGTCACTGTGCTCGCGGTTGCCCAGGACCAGCGTGACCACGGGATCGGGGGTGATGCCGGCCTGAAGGAGCTGGTCCCCGTACGCCGCCAGCTGAAGGAGCGCAGTGACTTTGGCATGACGGGCCAGCTTGGTGTCAAAAACCGCGTACTCGCCGCCGGGTTTCCGGACGAGGAAGTCCGATCTGCCGTGGAACGTACCGTCGAAGAACGCCGCCTGAAAAACGACGTCCGCACCGGAGCGGAGCGCCGTGATTGATTCCGCATGCTTGGCAGTCAGGGTGGCGCGGTCCATCGCGGTGGCGGGTTCGACGTCGTAAACGCCTCTTCCCGTCTCCGCGTCCCAAGGTCCGAACTCCGCAATGAAGTCGTCCAAAACCCTGTGCTCGTGGACATCCCCCAGCTTGGCGGTCCTTTCCAGCATGGCGTCCGGGGTAAAGGAAGCAACGGGGGAGCGCCCGAGTTTCTCGTCGAGTTTGCGGAGCAGCTGGTACTCGCAGGTTGCAGCAATGACGAGGTCGCTGGCGGAGAAGACCAGGTCCTGCGGTGCGCCCGCTGCCTCCGGATCGAGGAAGAACACGGTACCTACTCCTAACGCCGAGCAAAGCTGAAACCCTTGCAGCCAAGCTACCAGCGGGCTCGGACAATTTAGCGTGCCGCCGTTCTAGACTGCCCCCATGACTGAATCGACCCACGCCACAGATGCAGCCTTCGAAGCTGCCTACCAAGCCGCGCAGAAGAGCCTGAGCGAAGGCGGCATTCCCATCGGCGCAGCGTTGGCCCGTGACGGGAAGGTCATTGCCAGCGGCCACAACGAACGGGTGCAAAACGGCGATCCGATCGCCCACGGCGAGATGTCGGCCCTCAGGGCCGCGGGCCGTCAGAAGAGCTACCGGGATACCACGCTCTACACCACCCTGGCACCGTGCGCGATGTGCACCGGAACCATCATCCAGTTCAAGATTCCGCGCGTGGTGGTGGGCGAGGCGGAAACCTTTCCGGGCGAATTCGACCTCCTCCGTTCCCGCGGCGTGGAGGTGGTGGTGTTGGATGATCCCCGCTGCGTCGACATGATGCGCACGTTCCAGGAAGAGCATGCCGAGCTCTGGGCCGAGGACATCGCCGAATAGGTCACCGGCGGCCAAGAGGAGTTCAACAAAAGCGCAAAGAAGGAGCGACGGCGGCACCAAGGGCGGGGTGCCGCCGTCGCCGGCTGCTGGGAACCGCGGCTCAAAAAGCCATCCGAAGGCTATTTGGCGGGCTTCCTCGGAGCCGACCGGCGGGAACGGGCCGCCGGGGTTGAAGGGATGAGTTCCTTGACCTGAGCCACTACGGAGGCATGTGCGCCGCGGCTTCCCAGGTCCTTGGCGAGGGTTTCCACCTCCGACTTTGCAGCTGCGGCGTCATCGGACTTCGCGTGCAGGTCAGTGCGCAACTCCACCAGCTTCCGGTAGGCCAGGTTGCTGCTCCGGCCGCCCTCCTGCTGGTAACTGGCAAGGACCGGTTCGGTCAGGCTGAGTGCCCTCTGGGGGTCCGCGCTGTGATGCTTCACCATCTTGTCCTTTTGCCTGCGGTAGAAGTCATCGCCCACGGACTGCGCGACGGCGGTGGCCGCCTTTACGCCCAAAGGCGCGCCGCTGAAGCGCTCGGCTGCCTCGGTCAAGGCATCCAGGCCCCGGCTCAGGTAAGGCGACATGGAACCCTCGAACGCGAGGGTGAGCCCAACCTCGCGGGTGAAGAACTCCGGAGCAAAGCGGTCTTCCTCCTTGGAGACGGGGAAACCGACCCGCAAAGGCAAGGTGTTGGAGGCTTGGACGACGCCGTCGGTGCTGTATACGGCCCGGACCAAATACTGGCCCGGCTGGTCGAAGACAAAGCCGACCGTCCCATAGGCCAGCTGTACCAACTCGCTGTAACGGTCGCTGCCGTCGCTTCCGCCATCGGTCGGTGCCGGCGCGAGGGTCACCAGTTCCGGTAGGCCATAGAAGCAGACAACCGATTCGTGCAGCACTACGGTCCCGTCGGGCTTCTGGACGTAGACGCTGGTGTTCCCGTACCGGGGATCCAACCGCGAGTCCACCAGCACCGGGGCGTCGCCCGTGTTCCGCAACCGGAACTCGACGGCTACAGGTTCCATGTAGTCGAAGTAGTCCTTGGCCGAAAGAGTCAGCTCGATGTCGCTTCCCGGCCCGGACACGGTCATGGCGCCCGGTGGAGATTCCAGGTGGCCACCGGAGGCCCAAGGGTCACCGCCCATGATGACGGCGGCGCGGTCGCCGTGGCGGATGTGGAGCAGTTCGTCGTCGTCGAAACGGAACCGGAAGTTGCCCCAGAACGCATCGGCGCCGTTGCGCTGATCGTATTTCCAGTCGTAGTTCATCCAGGACAGGGAATCCGGGCGGGCTTTATCCCACGCGTGCAGGAAATTGAAGGCGTGTCCGGCCTCATGGACCCAGGTATAGAGGAAGTGGCGCATGGCCCACGCCTCGTCCTGGGTGGCGGGGTTGCTGACGAGGTTGGTGAACCAGGTGTGGTTGCGGAAAACCGCGAAACCCTGGCGATCGGGTCCCCGGCCTGCGCCGCCAAACCCGGCAGCGGCGTCGAACATGATGCCGCCCACGCCTGCGGAGTCGAACAGTCCTGCCTGGACGCCCCAGAGGTTCCACGCGGGCCAGCCGGAGTTGTACTTGCCGAAGGAGGTCTCCATGGCATCATGCAGCTCACCGACGCTCCACGAAGCGAAACCGGGAGCGCTGTCGTCAATCACGGTATGGACGGCGTCGATGGTGACCGCAATTCCGGCGTCTTTATAGGACGACTCGATCGTCAGTGTGCGTTCGGCCAGATCGGCCGGCCTGTTGTTGTGCCCGTGGCTGTTATAGACGGGCACTTTCGGTTCGATATCCACCGACTGGCAATAGTCCAGTTCAAGGTTCACGTCCCTGAAGCAATCAGAACGGTACTTGCAGGCGTACGGTGCCCCCGCGACGCCCCCGCCCGTGAACGTGGCAACCGCGCCGGTGATGGCGCCGTTCGACCAGGAGACAATAACCTCCACTGAGGTCACCGGGTGCGTGCCTTTCCAGAAGCGCACAGTGCCGGTGATGTGGGCATCGGACTTGTTGATGGTCACCACCGGAGCATCGACGATCCATGATTCGACGTACGTCTTCACTACCTGGGTGAGCCCGCCGACTTTCACAGTCCGGGTACTGAAGAAGTCCCCGCTGACTTTGTTCAATACGGGAGATTCGACGCCTTGGCGGGGATCGACGTCGAGCCTTAGTTCAACTGCGCTGCCAACAGGCCCGGTGACGGCCTGGTTGCCTTCATACCTGCCGCTGATGGCGGCGGTCCGCCAACAGCGCCACCAGTCCTCCGATGGCCAGGGGAACGAGGCGGGAGACGGCCCGGGTGCGGGAGGGAACGGAATGGCTGAGGGGTGGTGGGGGACAGGGTCAAGGAGGGTGCTGGGGACGTTGGGGGTGTCCATGGGAGGATCTTTCTCGCGCTGCAAGCAATCAATGTTTGCCCAAGCCGTTTGCGGCGAACGCGGCCTGGGGGCCGGTCCGGGGCGGACGGTGACGGCGTGACGGCTCGGGGGCAGGCGGTGCGAGTGGGGAGTCCTGAGGAGGTTGAATGGCCGTGCCCGGAAGCCGTGAATAACCCACAACGGATGATACTCCAGCGAATGGATTATTTGAATAGACCTGGTGGGAAAATTCGTTGCGGGGACCGCCTGCGCGCCTAGCCAGTAGTAGCCGCCCGGCGTAGTCTGGCATCATCGGCGTCGGTGCCGAGGACCCCATCTGCAATACCCCCGAGGACCCCGTAGCTCCCGCGTCGAGAACCCATTCGATGAAGGAGGACCCATGAGTGTCGTACGTGAATTCATGACCACAGATGCCAAGTGCGTCGTCGAGGACCAGACTCTTGAAGTGGCCGCCCGCATGATGCGGGACATGGACTGCGGTTCGCTTCCCATCTGCGGCAACGACGGCAAACTGACCGGCGTCATCACCGACCGCGACATTGTGGTCAAGTGCATCGCCGAAGGAAAGGATCCCCGTCAGGTCCTTGCCAGCGAACTCGCCCAAGGCAAGCCGTACTGGATCGACGCTGATGCCAACGTTGACGAAGCCATCCGCATGATGGAAGAACACCAGGTGCGCCGGCTACCTGTCATCAGCAACCGCGCCATGGTGGGCATCATCAGCCAAGGGGACATCGCCCGCAACTACAGCGAGCAGCGCGTCGGTGAACTGGTGGAGCACATTTCCGCCAAGGAGCACATGGCCCACTAGCCGCCCGCGGGTCCCGCGTGCCGCCCTTCCGGAGGCGCGGCCCGGCGTTACCAATCCAGCCGCCGCGAAGCGCTCCCTAGAGGAACGCCTCGCGGCCCGTTCCTTCGCGCAGCACCAGCTCGCCCTCCTCGATAGAGACGATCAGGCTCTTGGGCTTACCTGCCAGCTTCCTGCTTGCGCTGAGATTCCGACTCCTGACTTCCACCCCCACGGTGGCGCCCTTCGCGGGAAGTTCCACCGTCATTTCATCGGCCATGCCCAGCAACATTTTGGTGGACACCTCCCGCTCAGACGCAGCTTCCTTGCCGTTGACGGTAACTGTCACGTCATCGGATTCGAAGCCGTCCTGGAGGATAATCAGCAGTTCCTGCATGGTCCAACTACAGCACTAACGCGGCCCTCGGGATAGGGCCGGACCTGAAAGTGTCGGCCGGGTGAGGCAAACTGTCATGGTGACTCAACTTCTCCAACACCAGTCAGCCGACTCTGCCATCCACCAGCTCATCGCCAAGGAATTGGGCGTCCAGGCCTGGCAGGTCAAGGCCGCGGTGGAACTGCTCGACGCCGGATCAACGGTCCCCTTCATCGCCCGCTACCGCAAGGAAGCCACCGGGACGCTGGATGACACCCAGTTGCGCGACCTCGAAGAACGCCTCCGCTACCTGCGCGAACTGGAGGATCGCCGGAAGGCAGTGCTCGAGGCGATCGCAGCGCAAGGAAAGTTGACCCCCGAACTCGAGGCCGCCGTCGTCGGGGCCGATACCAAGGCGCGGCTGGAGGACATCTACCTCCCCTTCAAATCCAAGCGGCGCACCAAGGCGCAGATCGCCCGCGAAGCCGGACTCGAGCCGCTCGCCGACTCCCTGCTGGCCAACCCGCAACTCAGTCCCGAGGCCGAGGCCGCCAAGTACCTCAACGCCGGGCACTCCATCGAAGATGCCGCTGCTGCGCTCGCCGGGGCGCGGGCCATCCTTGTGGAGCGGGTGGCACAGGATCCGGACATTGCCGAGGACCTCCGCGAACGGTTGTGGACCCAAGGCCGCATGGTTTCCCGCGTGAAGAAGGGCAAGGAAGCCGAGGGCCAGAAGTTCAAAGACTACTTCGAGTTCACGCAGGTGCCATCGGGCATGCCCTCGCACCGTGTGCTCGCGCTGTTGCGCGGTGAGAAGGACGGCGTCCTGGAGTTGGATCTCGCCGAAGCGGACCCCGCCGACGACGACGCCCTTGCCGCCGCCCGTACGCGGTACGAGAACGCTGTGGCCAAGTCCCTCGGGGTCGCCAACCAGGGCCGGCCCGCTGACCTGTGGCTCACCCAAACGGCGCAGCTGGCGTGGCGCGGACGCATCCTTGACCGGCTCACGACGGACCTTCGCGGGCGTATGTTCGCCGACGCCGAGGACGAGGCCGTCCGCGTCTTCGCAGCCAACCTGCGCGACGTCCTGCTCGCGGCGCCTGCCGGCAACCGGGCCACGCTGGGCCTGGACCCGGGACTCCGAACGGGCGTGAAAGTGGCCGTTGTTGACGGTACCGGCAAGGTAGTGGCAACGGACACTATCTACCCCCACGCCCCCGCCAAGAAATGGGACGAGGCCCTGGCCACCTTGGGACGGCTCGCCAAGCAGCACAACATCGAGCTGGTGGCCATCGGCAACGGCACGGCTTCCCGGGAGACGGACAAGCTCGCCACGGAGCTCATCAAGTCCCTCGATGCCGCCGGTGTGAAAGGCGTCCAGAAGCTGGTGGTGTCCGAGGCCGGCGCGTCCGTGTACTCGGCCTCGGCGTTGGCAGCGTCCGAGCTGCCGGGAATGGACGTCTCGCTCCGCGGTGCCGTGTCCATCGCCCGTCGCCTCCAAGACCCGTTGGCGGAGCTGGTGAAGATCGAGCCCAAGTCGATCGGCGTGGGCCAGTACCAGCATGATGTCACTGCATCCAAGCTGGACCGCTCCCTGGATGCCGTGGTGGAGGACTGTGTGAATGCCGTGGGTGTGGACGTGAACACGGCCTCACCGGCCCTCCTGAGCCGGGTGGCCGGTGTTGGACCGCTGCTCAGCGAAAACATTGTGGCCTACCGGAACCAGAACGGCCCGTTCGCCAAGCGCAGCGATCTGAAGAAGGTGCCCCGGCTGGGAGCCAAGGCCTTTGAACAGTGCGCCGGCTTCCTTCGGATCACCGGGGGAGTGGAACCACTGGACGCCTCCAGCGTGCACCCCGAGGCCTACTCGGTTGCCCGCAAAATCCTCGCGGCGGCCGGTGGAGGTCCTGCTACTGCACTGGACCCGCAAGCCTTTGTTGACGGCACATTCGGTTTGCCCACCGTGAAGGACATCATGTCCGAACTGGAAAAGCCGGGCCGTGACCCGCGCCCCGCGTTCGAGGCGGCTTCCTTCTCCGAGGGCATCGAGAAGATCTCGGACCTCAAGCCCGGCATGATCCTTGAAGGCACCGTCACCAACGTTGCGGCATTCGGTGCGTTCGTGGATGTTGGAGTGCACCAGGACGGGCTGGTTCACGTCTCTGCGCTGTCCAACAAGTTCGTGTCCGATCCCCGCGAGATCGTGAAGTCCGGGCAGGTTGTCAGGGTCAAGGTGCTCGAAGCCGATCCCGAGCGGAAACGGATCTCCCTCACGCTTCGGCTGGATGATGAGCCGGGCGCTTCGGGCGGCCGCGGTCGCGCCGGAGGTGGACGTGCTGCGGGTCAGCAGGGCGGTACCCCGCGCGCGGCCGGCCGCGACGGGGGACAGCGCGGCGGTGCCGGGGGCCAAGGACAAGGGCAGCGGGATCGCCGGCAGGAAAGCGGTCAGCGGCAGGGCAATCCCCGCAACGCCAACCCTCGGCAGGGCGGCGCCGCATCCGCAGACACGGCCATGGCGGAAGCCCTCCGACGCGCCGGCCTGGGCAAATAACCGGACAAGCAACCGGCACGAAAAAGACACCCAACTGGGTCGCAGTACTGCGCGTTTTGACCGCTCTAAACGCGCTTAACTGCGACCCAGTTGGGTGCCGTCTTACGCCTTTGCCGCCAAGGCCTCCCAGGCTTTGCTCTTCAGTTCCGAACGCTCCTTGCGTGCCACGATTGCTTCGTCCTGGCTGACGGCAACAAACGTCGTGACAGTCCCAGGGGCCGCACGGGCCACAAGGTCCATGTCGGCGCTGATGACGGTGGCGACCATGGCGTAACCGCCGCCGGAAACAGCATCACGGTGCAGGATGATGGGTTGAGTGCCGCCGGGAATCTGGATGGATCCCACCGCGTAACCGGCATCGACGATGTTGGAGGGGTCTGATCCGGCGCCGAACGGTTGCTCGCGTTCTTTCCATTCGACCCCCGGCCCGGAGTAGCGGAGGCCCATCCGGTCGGCCACGGGGGTTACTTTCCATTCGCCGTTCAGGAGGTTCTCCTTCCCGGTGTCCGTTAGCCGGTGGTCGTAGAGGCCCAGGACAATCCGCACGGTTTGCTCTTTGTCGTAGGAAGGCCGGAAGTGCTCAGGCATGACCCGGACTGCTGGAAGGTCACCGGTTGGCTCGCCGACCGGCACCAGGTCCCCGGCTTCGAGCTTCCTGCCGTTGAGCCCGCCAATGCCGCCAAGGACATAGGTGGACCGGCTCCCGAGGACTACGGGGACGTCGATTCCGCCGCGGACCGCGATGTAGTAGCGCGTGCCGCCCTGGATGACGCCGAAGCTGAGCTCGTCGCCGGCCTTGAGCTGGAGTTGCGTCCACTGCGGCCGGGCTTGTCCGTTGATCTTGACCTCAACGGGAGCGCCGGTAACGGCGATGGTGGCATCGGTGTCTGTCACCAGAACAGGTCCCAGATATGTGCATTCGAGGACGGCGTCTCCGGCACTGTTTCCTACCAAGGCATTGCCAAGTTCCGCCGAATACTGGTCCATGGAGCCGCTTTGCGGGATACCCACGTTGTAGTAGCCCACGCGTCCTTGATCCTGGACGGTGGTGGCGAGGCCAGGATTCTTGATATCAAATGCCATTGAGGGCCTCCATGAGTTCCTGGTTGTAAGCCTGCGGATCAGCCAAAGCCTTTGACGCGTCGAAGGTGACCGGGACTTGGCGGTAGCGGTATGTTCCGTCGTCGACCTGCGCCTGGATTTCGTTGTACTCGTCTTCGGTGACTGGCGTGAACTTGACGATGTCGCCGGGTCGGAAGAAGACCATGAAGTCCTTGAAATCGGCCAGGGACTGTGCGGGATCGTAAATCGGAGCCGCTGCTACACCGAACATCTGGTAGCCGCCGGCGCCGCGGACGGAATAGATGGCTGCGAAGCAACCGCCATGGCCCACTGTCAGTTTGGGGGTGTCAGTACGGGGGCTGAGGTACTTGGGTACTTGCAGTTGCTTGTCCCGCTCCACCAGTTGGAACAGGAACGGCAGCCCGGCCACGAACCCCACCATGGACACGAGCCACGGCTGTTCGTGGTGGCGCCGGATGAAATCTGCGGCGTCCTGCAAACCGTTGACCTTCGCGGCGTAATCCAGATCGGTACCGTCCGGTTCCTGATGGAATCCTTCCCGGAAGCGCTGCGCTACTTTAGCCGTGAAGGGATCGTCGTACCAGACGGGAACCTCGATGATCCGCGTCTCCAGCACCTGTTCGTTGTGGTTCAACAGTTCCAGTTCGATGTTCCGGACCGTTGATTCAAGGCTCGACGGCGGCAGGACGTCGGGATTGAACCTCACCAGCAGTGACGCATTGGCCGGGCAGATGTCGACGACGCCGGGCAGCGCAGCGTCCGACAGTTTCCTGGCGATGGACATCACTTTGAAGTTGGCCGCCAGGCTCATGGATTCGTCGACCTCAACGAACAGGAACTCGTCGCCGCCCCATGTGTACCGTGCTTCCTTCAGGACCGGGCTTGGGCTTGTCATTTCGCCTCCAACAGATCGGGAGCGGACTCGATGAACTTGGAGTGGTGGGTGACCGCCGCGAATTCGGGACGGGCCAGCAGCATCTTGTGCACGGGGACAGTGGTTTTGACGCCTTCGACGTGGACGTGGTCCAAAGCAGCGAGGGTGGCGGCGATGGCGGAGTCCCGATCGGCCGCGTGCACAATCAACTTGGCCAGCATGGAGTCGTAGAACGGGCTCACCACGGATCCGGTGTCCACACCCGTGTCCACGCGGATTCCTTCGCCGGTGGGCCATTCAAGGGAGTCCAGGCGCCCGGGGCTCGGGAAGAAGTTGTTGCCCGGGTCCTCGGCGTTGATCCGGCACTCGATGGCGTGCCCGGTGAACGTGATGTCCTCCTGGCTCAGGGACATGGAACCGGTTCCTGCGATCAGCAGTTGCTCGCGGACCAGGTCAACCCCGGTGATCTGCTCCGTGATGGGGTGTTCCACCTGGATACGGGTGTTCATCTCGATGAACGCAGCCTCATGGTTCAGGGGGTCGTACAGGAACTCCACGGTGCCTGCGCCTTGGTACCCGCACTGCCGGGCAAGCTCCACGGAGGACTCGCGGATGGTCCGGCGCACGGAGTCGGGGAGGTCCGGTGCGGGAGCCTCTTCGATGACCTTCTGCGATCGGCGTTGCATGGAGCAATCGCGGTCGCCCAAGTGGATGAAGTTGGTGCCGTCGCCCAGGATCTGGACTTCCACGTGGCGGGCGTGCTCCACGAAGCGTTCCAGGTACACCGTGGGGTCACCGAACACGGAGGCTGCCTCGCCGCGGGCCATCTCGATGGTTTCCAGCAGTTCGTCTTCAGCGCTGACGAACCTGATGCCACGGCCACCGCCGCCTGCGGATGCTTTGACCACCAAGGGGTAACCGATGCCGGAGGCAATTGCTACGGCGTCTGCGTCCGGGGCGAGTGGACCGTCGGTACCACGAAGCACGGGGACTCCGGCTTTATGTGCTGACTCGCGGGCCAGTGACTTGTTGCCCATCATCTCGATGGCGTCGGCGTCGGGGCCCACCCAGATGAGCCCGGCGTCCGCTACTTTGCGGGCGAAGGAAGTGTTCTCCGAGAGGAACCCGTAGCCGGGGTGTATTGCGTCGCAGCCGGTGTCCAGGGCTGCGGCAATGATCGCGTCCTGGTTGAGGTAGCTGGCGGGGGCGGGGGCGGGGCCCACCACCACGGATTCGTCGGCGGACCGTGCGGCGAGGGAGGTTGAATCAGGCTCGCTGACAACAACCACCGTGCCGAGGCCCATGTCCCGTGCCGTGCGGATGATGCGTACGGCGATCTCGCCGCGATTGGCGATCAGCAGTTTCTTTATCATGGGTGCCTATCCTTCGCGTACGACGACGATGGGGTCGCCGGGGTTGACCATGTCGCCTTCGGCCACTTCGAACGATTCGAGGATGCCGGCCACGTCGGACTGGATTTCGGTGAATTGCTTCATGATTTCCACGATGCCCAGTGTCTGTCCCACCTCAATCGTGTCGCCCTCGTTGGCGAACGGTGGTTTTCCTGGGCCGGGCTTTCGGTAGAAGATGCCGGGGAGCGGGGAGACGATGGTTCCCATGGGGTGTTCTCGCTTTCAGAAAAGTGGGGTTGGAAAAAGGGGGGAAAGGTTCAGCGGGCGTTGAGCACTGCGCGCACGGCAGAGGCAACGGCAACGGAGTTGGGTGCATCGGAGTGGACACAGATGCTGCCGAAGGTGATGTCCAGTTCGGTGCCGTCGACGGCGAGGACAGGACCGCCGTCGAGCGCTTTTTGCACGCGGTGGGCAGCGGCGTCCGGGTCGGTCGGCTCGGGGCGGCGCTGGATCAAGAGCTCACCGGCGGGTCCGTAGTTGAGGTCTACGTACAACTCGGGGACGAAGTCCACGCCCATGGCCTTGCAGACGGACTCGTGGGCGGTCCCGGCGAGTCCGAAGAACGGGACGCCGAACAGCTTGGCAGTGCCGGCGGCAGCAGCCATGAGTTCCTCGTCGCCGGCCAGCATGCCGTACAGCGCGCCGTGCGGTTTGATGTGGTTCAGGGGCAGGCCGTGTTTCGCCAGGAAGGCCGTCAGTGCGCCTGTCTGGTAGAGGATGATGGATTCGACTTCCTCCGGACGCAGCACCATGCGGCGACGGCCGAATCCCACAGGGTCAGGGAGCCCGGGGTGGGCGCCCACGGCCACGCCGTGTTCCGCGGCAAGCTCCACGGTCCGGTTCATGACGTCCGGATCGCCGGCGTGGTAGCCGCAGGCCACGTTGGCAACATCGATGATGCTCATCAGCTGTTCGTCATTGCCAAACTCGTGGAGGCCCACGCCTTCGCCCATGTCCGAGTTCAGGAGCACGGTCTTCGCAGGGCTGGGCGCAGAAGTGCTTGAGGTCACATTCGTTTGCATGGGGGCAACGCTATCCAAGTGAACTTCGGATAGTAATTGTGCAGGCTGCTGAATCTCGCGCAACGGATTATGATGTCTGCACTATCGGGCGTTGATCCGCCTGCAACTGACGGAGGCCCAAATGCGTGTTTCGGACTTGGTGGACGACCCCGACCTCAAGATAGCCCTTCGTGTTCCCGGGAGTCCGGGCCGCCTTGCCAGGCCCATCGTCTGGTGCGCACCCACCGAGCACATGGACCCCACCCCCTTCCTCAGCGTCAACGCCTTGGTGCTGACCAACGGCATGGGCCTCAACGTGAAGGACTACCGGATCTGGGACGCCTACGTGGAGCGGCTGATGGCGGTGCCGGTTTCCGGGCTTGTCTTCGGGCTGGGGGCAGCGCACAGCGAGCTTCCTGCCGGGTTGGTGGAGGCCTGCGAAGTTCACGGACTGCCACTGCTGGAGCTGCCACCCGAGGTGCCGTTCGTGCTGGTCATGCGGCATGTGGAACACGTCATTGCCACCGAACGGTATGAGGAACTGCGGTCCGGGTGGGAGTTGGCGGATGAATGTACCCGGCTCGCTGCCGAGGGCCGCTCGCTGGCAACGGTCCTGGAGCGCGTTGCCGCTTTCGTCCACGCGCGGGTGACGGTGGTGGACGACGTCGGCTTCGAACTTATCGGGGCCGGGGACGCAGCGGGAGGTACTGCGCGCACAACCCTGCGTATCCCCAGCGGAGAGTCGCAACGGTTCCGGCTGATGATCGAGGGCATCAAGAGCACCGTGGTTTTGCAGCCGATCCTGGGTCCCGTGGCGGCCGTGATCGCGATGCAGCTGAGCTACACACTGGGTTCACGGTCGCCTCTCCACTCGAGGGAGGCCGCCCGCTTCATGGAAGCGCTGTACGACGGCGGGGTGCGGCCCGGGCAGCTGAAGAAACTCGCCACGGAAACCGGGTTTGATCCCGACGCCTCCTGGGGTTCCGTGCTCATCGGGGCCTCCAAGGACATTCCGCGCCTGAAATTGCGGGCCATCGCGTGGCGGGCAAGGGTTGGGCTCGAAAGCAATTTCGGCATTGTTCGTTTCATGGAGGAGAAAGGCCTCACCACCCTGTTGGTGCAGCAGAAGCGAGCCACGCCACCGCTGTTCGACATGGTCATGGACTTCTTCAAGGACGCGCCCGAGCTTTCCGTGCTGGTCACGGAAAACTCGACGCTGAACGAACTTCCGCTGGCCCTCAGCCTCGCCCGCCGGCACCTTGGTAAGCCCGGTGTCCGGACCGCCCCGCTCGCAGACCTTGCCGGGATCGTCCAAGGGCTGCCGAGCGCGGGACTGGTCTCGATGTCCGAACGCCTGCTGGCGCCCTTGGCGGCCGACGGCGGCAGCGCCCTGCGTGAGACCCTCGCCTGCTACTTGCGGCACAGCGGGAGTTCCCGCGAGATCTGCGAGGAACTGTTCATCCATCGGAACACCCTGAGCTACCGGCTCCGTAAGATCGAGGACCTGCTGGGGCTGGACCTGTCCGACGGGGAAGTCAGGGCGACGTGCCTGCTCGCGCTGAGTATCGTCGCCGCCAATGCGTGAGGTAAATGTGCAGGCTGCATAACGGGAGGCCCCAAAATTGGGCGAAAATCCCGATGCCCGCCTGTGGTGGCCATCACTAGCCTCAGATGCGGGCCATAATTGCCCGCCACGATACGTGAACCTCTTGGGACATCGCTCACGGCGGCAGGAATCCAGGCCCTCTCCGTTCGACCGAACCCTAGGGGTTGCTTTGTCCTACGCAAATTACGTCATGCCGGAAGCACGCCGTGCTCCGCGCTGGTCCCTGACCATGGCCTGGTGGGCTCTTTTCTCGGCCATGTTTTGGATTTATGTGGCCGTTGCCTCCGCAAACGCGGTCGGTACCGTCAACACCATCATCGGCATGGTTCTCACCATTGCCACCTACGGCATCATCAACCTTGTCCTTTCCCGGTATGCGGCCAGGACGGGGCTCACAGTGGAGCTCCTCTCCCGGACGCTGTTTGGAATCGTCGGCTCTGCGCTGGCCTCCCTGATCTTCGCGGCCACGGCCATCTACTACGCAGTGTTCGAGGGATCCATCATCGCGGTGGCATTCCAGAAGTTCTTCGGCGGTGAAATCACCATGTGGTACGCCATCGTGGTGATCTACGCCCTTCCGCTGGTGGCAGGTGGAGTGCAGAACTGGCTTGACCGGCTCAACGGCTGGTTGCTGCCGCTGTACTTCGCCGGGCTGGTGGCCGTGGTGGTCGCGGCCACTGCCATCCGCGGTGTTCCGGTCGGTTTCCCCGAGGGCATCGCCGACGGCCCCGTTCCGGGCTGGCTGACGTCCTACCTGATCTACATGGGTGTGTGGATCATGATGATGTACACGTTCGACTACGCCCGCATGGCCCGCAAGCAGGACGAGAAGTTCCACGGCCGGATCACTTTTGGCTGGGTCTTCTACGCCTTCACGTTCGGCATCAACGGCCTGGTGGGCATCTACATCATGAGCGCGTGGGGGCTGGAAGGTACCGAGACCGGGGTGGTGGACGCCTTCATCTCATCCCTGGGCATCTTCGGGGTCCTCGTCATCTTCATTTCGCAAACCCGCATCAACACGGCCAACTACTATCTGGCCTCGTCCAACCTGGACGCCTTTGCCACCCGCGTGTTCCGCCTGGCCCTTCCCCGGTGGGTGTGGGTAATTGTTGCCGGCGCCATTGCCTACCTGTTGATGCTCACCAACGTCCTGTCCTACCTGCTCAAGGCATTGGCATGGCAGGGTGTGTTCGTCACCGCCTGGGTGGCTATCGCCTTGGTCTACATCGCCCTGAACCGGCACAAGATCAACGAAGTCCCGGAGATCCGCCGGGAACGGTTGTCCGCCTTCAGCCCGGGAACCGTGGCCTGGATCCTTGCGTCCGGAGTCGGCATCTACCTGACCGAACAAATAGCGGCACCCGTGTTGGCGCAGCTGGCGCCGCTCATCACAGTGGCCCTTGCGGCAGGCAGCTATGTGGTGGCCTACCGGCTGAAGAAGCCGCCCGCCATGGATATCTCGGAAGACGTCCACCTGGATGAGGAGCAGCTCGTCTAGGCAGCAAACAAACTGCGACAAGCAAACGACGGCGGCAGCCGGGTTCCGTAGAAACAGAACCCGGCTGCCGCCGTCGTGCGCTATATCCGGGCGGCACAGAAACCGAAGTTACTGCGCGGGTGCGGGAACCGGGAAGAACACGCGGGGGTCCTGCAGCAGTGCGGGGTAGTCGAAATCGGAGCGCTTGATCACGTTGGTGACCTCGAAGTTGCGGGCGAAACGGCCCTCAACCGTGATGGGCCGGCCTTGGATGAGTCCGACAGCGAACGTCTGTCCACCGTCGAACGGGACTGCGACCTCCGTTTTACCGGGTAGCGTGCTGAAGGCCTGGTCCTGGGCGGCGCGCTTACGCGTGGGCTTCTTCTCCCGCTGCACCGGACGCTTCTTCGGAGCACCGAGGTTGCGGCGGGACTTCTCTTCCTCGTACACGAACTGGTACTCGTCCGGGCTGGCGACGGGGCGCGCCTTCCCGTGCGGGGGCAGGCTCACGGTCTCCAGCTGCTCCGGCCGGAGCTCACCCACGGGTGCGCGGACGATCCAGAGCCGGTCCTCTTCGGGGTCCTCGGGGTGGAATTCGTGCCGCGGCTCGGGCCAGACGTAATCCAGCCGTTCCTCGATCCCCGGGAAGAGTTCGCGGTAGTGCTTGGGGTCCTTGCCCGCCAGCTTGGACCGGTGGCTGAGGTGCAGTTCTTCCTCACCAAGCCACCACGGCATGGGGATCTTGGCGGCGTAGTCCGGGTGCGCAGCCTGCGGCGCAAACTCCGCGATGTTGTCACGGGTGTTGTCCGGGTGCCCACGCTTGACCCACTCGTCCACCATCGCCAGCCCGTACATGGTGAGGGCGGGGACATGGCCCATCCACATGCGCACAGCGGGGTGGTTCTGCCAGCCGTACTCGGGGATGACCAATGCGCGGAGCACTTGGAGGGCTTCGACGCGCTGCTTGCCGAGCCTTGAGGTGTCCAGCGCGGCGGCGCTCTCACGGAAATCGGCGAAGGGGAGGAAAGTCTGCATCCTTTCAGTTTGGGGGTGCATCGCCGCAGATCCAAGTTGAGTGTCCGGGGACACGCGAAGACGATTCGGCCTAGAGTTGTCGAGTGGAAACTATTGGCGAGAAAACGACGACGACGGCGCCCCCGGTTGCCGAACTGCACCTGCACATCGAAGGGACTCTCCAGCCCGAGCTGATCTTCTCCCTGGCTGAACGCAACGGGATCGACCTTCCGTACCAGGACATCGACGAACTGCGCGAGAAGTACGAGTTCACGGACCTCCAGTCCTTCCTGGACCTGTACTACGCAAACATGGCTGTCCTGCAGACCGAGCAGGATTTCACGGACATGACCCGTAACTACCTGAAGCGGGCCGCGGCCGGTGGCGTACGCCATGCGGAGATCATGATGGATCCTCAGGCACACGTGTCCCGTGGTGTTGCGTTGGAGACCTGCGTGAACGGCGTGGCCAAAGCCCTGGCAACGTCCAAGGAGGATTTCGGCGTTTCTACGTTGCTCATTGCCGCGTTCCTGAGGGACATGCCCGAGGACTCCGCGCTGGACGTGCTGGAGCAGCTCCTTGATATGAACGCACCGATCGCCGGCATCGGGCTGGACTCCGCAGAGGTGGGCAATCCGCCGTCGAAATTTGAGCGCCTGTACCAGCGCGCCGGCGAGGCGGGCCTGCGGAGGATCGCGCACGCGGGCGAGGAGGGTCCGGCGTCGTACATCACCGAGGCCTTGGACCTCCTGCACGTCGAGCGGATCGACCACGGCATCCGGTGCATGGAGGACACTGAGGTCGTGCAGCGGCTGGTTGCCGAACAGGTGCCGTTGACCGTGTGCCCCTTGTCAAACGTACGGCTCCGGGCTGTGGACAAACTCGAAGACCATCCCTTGCCGGAAATGCTCGCCATCGGCCTGAACGTTAGTGTTAACTCCGATGATCCCGCGTACTTCGGCGGTTACGTGGACGACAACTACCAGCAACTGGTGAAAGTCCACGGCTTCTCCGTTCCGGAGCAGGCAACTCTGGCGGCGAACTCCATCCGGAGTTCGTTCGCGAGCGATGAGCGCAAAGCGGAGTTGCTGGAGGAAGTCACCCAGTGGGTCAAGGAGTCGCTGCCGCCGCAGTAATTTCGCCGCTGTAGCCGAGACTCCTCCATCACTTGGGGCGTCGTGAATGTCACACTCGGTCACGACACACGGTGTTTACCTTTCGCAGTCGCGGGAATTAACAAATCATTGGCAAACTGCTGGGTGAGTATTCACCCATTGAAGGAGAAGCATGGGCGCGAACACCGCCGAGAACACCAATCTTCGTTTGAAGGCCGTACTGGACATCCTCGCCGAGAATGTCTGGTCCGAGGAGAAGCTGAATGCCGGTGAAGTCCTGGCCGAAGCAACCGCCCGCGTTCCGTTCAACGCCCACGAGGCTGAACTGCTGAGCGGTGGGATTCCGCGCGGCCACAAGACCCTGACATCCGCTTCGGCCAAGCTGGTCAAGGCGGGCTGGCTGGTCAAGGGACGTTCCGGCTGGACCATCCCGGAAGAGGGCTTGCGCGCGACCGTCGCCTTCCCGGACGCTGCGGCTTTCGCGGCAGCGCTCGACGCCGGAACCCCCATTCCGGACGATGTCGCCGTCCCGACTGCCCCGCCTGCGAAGCCGAAGACCAAGCGTGCTGCCGGCAAGAAAGCTGCCCCCAAGGCCGCTGCCGCGAAGGAAGCCGCGCCCAAGGCCACGGCTGCCAAGAAGACGACGCGCAAGGCACCGGCCAAGGCTGAAGCTGCATCCGCCGTCGAGACCTTGCCTCAGCCAGAAGCCGTTGCGGTTGCCGGGGACTTCAACAAGATCCTCGGTGCCCCCGAGGATTGGGCCCCCCAGTACGACGAAACCCAGATGGAGTTCAACCCGCTGGTGCAGGTCTGGTCCCTGTCGGCCGAGCTCCCGGCCGGTTTCTACACGTACAAGATCGCGCTGAACCGTTCGTGGAACGAGAACTACGGTGCCTTCGGAGTCCGCGACGGTGCCAACCACGAGTTGAACCACGACGGCGGCCCGGTCACCATCACGTACAGCCACGCAACGCACGACATCGTGGTGGCGTAGCCCCCAACCGCAGTAAGACTCACGAATCCGGCCCTTGTCCGCTGATCCTTCCTTTGCAGGGGGAGCAGCGGGCAAGGGCTGGATTCGTTAAGGTGGGTCCATGGCAGCAGATGCAGTGAGGCTCACCGCGCGGGTTTCCGGCGTGGTCCAGGGGGTCGGTTTCCGCTACCGGACGGCCCTTAAGGCGGACGAGCTGCTGCTCACGGGCACGGTCCGCAACCTCGCCGACGGCACGGTGGAAGTTGTTGCCGAGGGCCCGCGCCACGACGTCCAACGGCTCCTGGACTGGCTGGATTCTTCGCACGCGCCCGGCCGTGTGGAGCGCGTGGACTCGGAGTTGTCCGAGGCCACGGGCGAATTCGCAGGGTTTGGGATAGCCGGCTAGGCCCAGCGATTGTTCACGGGCTGTTCAGGCGTACATCAGCGAGCCAGGGGTAGTCAGGGTTTCGCCGGTTTCCAGCCAGGTCTTCAAGCCGGAGAGAATCATGGGCCAGCCGCCGTACAGCTGGTCGTTGGCGCCTTCGCGGAGTTGATCGTGCGTCACGGTGAGATGGCACGAGTCGCCCACCGGCTCGATCTCCCACGTGATGCGCGACGTGCCTTCAGCCTTCACGTCCTCGCCCCACAGTGCGGTCATGGTCTGAACCAGCCGGCGCGGGGGATCCACCTCGATGTTCTCACCCTCGCCTAGAGGGGCATCCGCTTTCACGTTGTGCATCTGGAACTTCCCGCCAGGGGTCCAATCCGACGTAATGGTGTTTCCGAACTGGTACTTGCTGCGGATCTCGCTGGTGGTGATGGCCTCCCAGAGCCGCTCCGGGGTGGTCTTGATGTAAATCTCGAAGATCTTTTCCATGGGACTTTCCAATCTGGATTTGAGGTCGCTGAGGGCAGCGGCCCATGGTTCCGCATATTTGCTCACCCAACGATCGTGGATGAGTCGGATGGGTACCGGATTCAGGAAGTGCAGCTTTTCACGCCCCCGACGGCGGGTCACCACAAGGCCTGCCTCTTCCAGCAGCTTGAGGTGCTTGGCGATGCCGAAACGGGTCATCTCGAACCGGGATCCGAGGACAGAGAGGGTCTGCCCGTCCTCGCGGAACAACTCGTCCAGCAATTCCCGACGGGTTGGATCAGCGAGGGCTTTGAACACGAGGTCCATGAGGCCCACAATAGGTGACCATTTAGTCACATGTCAACGGTTTCTCTTCGGGTTCCCCGGCGCGTTCCCTTCGCGGGGCCGAGTTCGCTGGAAGCGTCCGTGGACGCCGGTCCCTACGTAGGTCCTGGCACGTTTCCCGCGAACTCGGCGAAGGCCCACCCAGGGCTGCGATCATGGAAAGTTTCCGAGAGTGCGCCGAAAACAGTGCATCCCTCGACGCGGCCACAGACGTGCTCGGGCACTCTCAAAGCCCACCAGAGGACTGCCCACCACCGAACTGAGGCCGGACAATTGCTTCGAAACTGGCTGTTGTTATCTCGTAAACTTTACGATAGTTTCTCTCTGTGATGCAGGTCGCACTGAAGCTTCGGGGCGACGACGCCCTATCGAAGGACAAAGATGACCATCCACCCGGGAGATTTACTGCAGGCTGAAGAGCGCCTCAAACGGATGCATGATCGACTCGGCGGCATTGCCTACGGGGGTGACTACAACCCGGAACAATGGCCGCGGGAGGTGTGGCGCGAGGACGCCGAACTCATGAAGCAAGCGGGGGTGAACCTGGTGACGTTGGCCGTGTTCTCCTGGAGCCGCTTGGAAACAGCGGACGGCATCTTCGACTTCGACTGGCTGGATGAGGTTATGGATCTCATGCACGCCCACGGCATCGGGGTGGACTTGGCGACTCCGGACGCTGTCCCTCCAGCCTGGCTTGTGCAGCAGTATCCGGACATCATGCCGGAGAGGGCGGACGGCAGTATCTTCGGCTTCGGGTCGCGCCAGCACTTTGACGTGTCCCATCCTGTTTACCGGGCAAAGTCGTTGGAGCTCACGGAGAAAATGGGGGAGCGCTATGCCTCGCATCCGGCGCTGCGCATGTGGCACGTGGGCAACGAATACGGCCCCACGTCTTATGGTCCGTGGGCTGAAGACGCCTTCCGCGCCTGGTTGCAGGAAAAGTATGGCTCGATCGATCACCTGAACGATGCGTGGAGCACCAGCGTGTGGGGTCAGCTGTACACGGAGTGGAGCCAAGTCCGGGTTCCGGAACAGCCACGCACCTGGTCCAACCCGTCGCGTCGACTGGACTTCCACCGCTTTACGTCGCACAGCATGCTGGAGCATTTCAAGGCTGAACGGGACATCCTCCGCCGTCACACGCCGGACCTTCCGATCGTCACCAACTTCATGCGCTTCTACAAGACCAACGACTATTGGGCATGGGCGGCCGAAGAGGACGCCGCCGCCTTGGATATCTACCCCGACCCGCGGGAAGTCGATGCCCATGTAGCGGCCGCACTGAATTTCGACCTCATGAGGTCCCTCCGCCATGGCCAGCCATGGATGGTGATGGAGCAAGCGACCGGCGCGGTCAGCCAGTGGTCAATCAATGTCTCCAAGCTCCCCGGAACGATGAGGCTCGGCTCGTACCAGGCCATAGCGCAGGGTGCTGACGGGATCCTGTTCTTCCAGTGGCGCCAAGCCAAGGGCGGAACCGAGCGCTATCACTCGGCCATGGTCAGCCACGCCGGCCCCAACACGCGGATCTTCCGCGAAGTATGCCAGCTTGGCCAGGAGTTGAAGGCGCTCGGCGAGGTCACCGGATCCCGTTCAGAGGCAAGGGTGGCCATTGTCTTCGACTGGGATTGCTGGTGGGCGCTGGAGTTGGGCAATTCGCCCCGCTCGGACCTGAATTATCCGCAAGAGGTCCTGCGCTTCTACCGGCCCCTTTTCGAAGCCAACGTCGCGGTGGATTTCGTCAACACGAACAGCGACCTTTCCCCTTACGACGTCGTCCTCATGCCCGCCTCATACCTGCTGACCGATGCTTCCGCTTCCCGGTTTGAGCAGTATGTCGCTTCCGGGGGACGCCTGGTGGTTTCCTACCTGTCCGGAATCGTTGACGAGAACAACTCGATCCGCTTGGGCGGCTACCCCGGCGCCCTCCGCGACGTACTGGGTGCCTGGAGCGAGGAGATGCACCCGCTCGCCGAAACGGAAGATCTGGTCAAGCTGGCAACGTTCGACGGCGGCACGTCCTCCGCGGACTACTGGACTGAGCATGTGCACGCCGAAACGGCGGAAGTCGTTGCGAGCTACGCCTCCGGCCGGCTTTCCGGAATGCCTGCAGTTACCAAAAATACCGTTGGTGCCGGAACTGCGATGTATATCTCCGCGAGGGTGGAGGACGGCTTGTTGCAGCAGCTGCTTGCTGACGTCCTCCGGACCGCCGGCATAACCGCCGTCCTGGACGTGCCCACAGGAGTGCAGGTCCGTCGTCGTACCAGCACCACGCCTGACGGCAAGGTTAACAGCTTCCTTTTTGTCCTCAACCACAATGACGCTCCCGTCACCGTAGAGGTGAACGACGGCGGAACCGACGTTTTCACTGACAGTCCCGTTCGAGGGGCGGTGGAGGTCGGAGCGAATGGCGTACTGATCCTCAAGACAGGAGCACCCGCATGGCACTGAGATTGGACGTTCCACCCGCCGCGGTTGTTGATGAAAAGCGGCCGGGGAAGAAACGCGACAAGCCAGGCAGCTGGAAGTTGGCCTTCAAGAGGGACTGGCGACTGTACACGTTGTTAGCGCTACCACTGGTGTACTTCCTCGTGTTCCGGTACCTGCCCATGGCCGGAAACGTCATCGCCTTCCGCCAGTTCCAGCCGGGCGGCAACATCTTTGGCGAGAAGTGGGTGGGGTTCAAATACATCACCCTGTTCATCAACGACCCCAGCTTTTGGCAGGCATTCCAGAACACGATCGTCCTGGGTGTTCTGACCTTGGCCTTCTGCTTCCCCATGCCCATCATCTTTGCGCTGATGCTGAATGAGCTACGGTCCCAAAAGTTCAAGAAGTTCGTGCAAACGGTGGCCTATCTCCCGCACTTCATGTCCGTGGTGATTATTGCCGGGATGATTCTGCAGAACTTCTCCATGACGGGCACCGTCAACCAGATTTCGGAAGCATTGTTCGGCACCTCGGTGAACTTCACCCAGGACCCCAACTGGTTCCGTCCCATGTACATCAGCTCCGAGGTGTGGCAGACCATGGGATGGGGCGCCATCCTCTACCTCGCCGCACTGACACGGGTGGACGAATCGCTGTACGAGGCAGCCCGGATCGACGGGGCAAACCGTTGGCAACAGACGTGGCATGTGACGCTGCCGGCCATCAGGCCCACCATCATCACCCTGCTGATCCTCAACATCGGCACGTTCATGGCGGTGGGCTTCGAGAAGATCCTGCTCATCTACAACCCGTTGAACTACGCAACGTCGGACGTCATCTCCACCTACCTCTACCGGGTGGGCCTGGAATCCAGCAATTTCAGCTATGCCGCCGCGATCGGAATGTTTGAATCCGTCATCGGCCTCACGCTGATCCTCTCAGCGAACGCCATTTCAAAGCGCGTCGCAGGAACGAGCCTGTGGTGAAAAAGTCTGTCTCCGCCGATCGCGGCGTCCTCTTGAGTGAAATGCAGGTTTCCACCGGTATGAAGGTCTTCAGGGCTTTCAACCTGTTGTTCCTGATCCTGATGGTTTTTCTTACGGCATACCCGTTCCTCAACATCATTGCGCAGTCGTTTTCCAGCGAGGGGTTCATAAACTCCGGGCAGGTCAACCTGTTTCCGATGGGCTTCAACACGGAGACGTACAAGCTGATCCTGGCTGACTCGGCCTTCTGGACGAACTACGGCAATACGGTTCTCTACACGGTGGTGGCCACTGCCATCTCGATGGTCCTGACCACATCTTTTGCCTACGCCATAGCAAAGAAGGACTTGAAGGGCCGCAGCGTCTTCATTGGTCTGGCCGTGTTCACCATGTTCTTCAACGGTGGCCTCATCCCCAACTACGTGCTGATCAGTTCCCTCGGAATGCGGGACACCATTTGGGCCGTGGTGTTGCCGAACGCCATCAGCGTCTTCAATTTGCTGATCATGAAGTCGTTCTTCGAGAACATGCCGAGGGAGCTGGAGGAAGCTGCGTCCATTGACGGGCTGACCCAGTACGGGATCCTGTTCAAAGTTGTGCTGCCGTTGAGTAAGGCGATTGTGGCCACCATGGTGCTGTTCTACGCCGTGGCCAACTGGAACTCCTGGTTCCAGGCATTCCTTTACCTGGACAACCCGGACCTCTTTCCCGTCACGATCTACCTCCGCAACATGATCGCCGGAGTCACCACAGCCGGATCGGCGGGAGGCACGGCCGAGAACGTCGGCCAGATCGCCGCCAACATCCAGTCGGTCACCATCGTCCTGACCGTCATACCAATCCTTTGCGTCTATCCCTTCGTCCAGAAGTACTTCTTCTCGGGCGTGATGCTCGGTTCCGTCAAGGAATAACCCCTCATGAAAGGACAAGCAATGATCACCAAACGCCAACTCCGTAGGCGGGATTTCCTTGGGCTCGCGTCCGTCGTCACGATCGGCCTGGTCATGACCGCCTGTGACGAGGGCGGTGAAGAGAAAGTGGACACCTCGAAGTCCCGCAAGGGCGCCATGGACAGTTTCGGGGTGGGGGACACCTTCAGGGCGACGGAGCCGTTGACGTTTACGTTCCTTTTCTCGGATCAGCCCACCTACCCGTACAAGAAGGACTGGCTGCTCTTCACCAAGATGGCCAGCGACAACAACGTCACCCTGGAACCCACCATTGTTCCCAACAGCGACTACGAACAGAAGCGCAGCCTTCTCATCAGCTCGGGTAGCGCACCTGAAATTATCGCCAAGACCTACCCCGGCCAGGAAGCAGCGTTCGTATCGGCCGGAGCAGTGCTTCCCGTCAGTGACTACGTGGACCTGATGCCCCACTTCCAGGACAAGGTCAAGAAGTGGAAGCTTGAGCCGGAAATCGAAGCACTGACCCAGGAAGACGGCAAGTACTACGTCCTCCCGGGCCTCCACGAGGAACTCTGGCCCGATTACTCCCTGTGCTTCCGTCAAGACATCCTCAAGAAGGAAGGCCTGTCCGAACCGAAGACCTGGGACGAACTTCGCGAGGTCCTGCGGTCGCTCAAGAAGTCCTATCCCGACGTCGTGCCTTTCTCCGACCGGTTCAAGGGCGACAGCGTCCTGAACATTGCGGCGCCATCTTTCGGCACGGTGGCGGGGTGGGGCCTGGTTGACGGTCTCCTCTTTGACCAGGACAAGAAGCAGTTTGCCTTCGCCGGAGGTTCGGACAAGTTCAAGGAACTGGCAACGTACTTCAACTCACTTGTGTCCGAGGGCCTCATGGATCCGGAAAGCTTCACCCAAACCGATGACGCAGCCATCCAGAAGTTCGTCTCAGGCAAGTCGTTCGTGATCAGCGCGAACTCGCAGAACGTGATCACCTACAGGACGTCCATGGAGCAGTCCCTTGGCAAGGGCAACTTCGAAATCAGCAAGATCACGGTACCTTCCGGACCTGCCGGCGACATCATCGGTGGCACCCGCCTGGAGAACGGCATCATGCTGAATTCCTCGGTGAAGGACAAGGACAGCTTTGTGGCCCTCATCCAGTACATCGACTGGTTGTTCTACAGCGACGCCGGCCAGGAATTCAGCAAGTGGGGCGTGGAGGGCACGACGTACACCAAGGAAGGCGGCAAGAGGAAGCTCGCTGCAGATATCAACTTCCAAGGCCTTAACCCATCAGGTACCAAGGACCTGCGCGTGGACTACGGCTTCTCCGGGGGCAACTTCGCGTATGGCGGAACAACTGATCTGTTGCAATCGACGTTCAACGACGAGGAACTCGCGTTCCAGGAAGCGATGAAGTCCAAGACACCGCGTCCGGTTGCGCCGCCTGTTCCGTTCAACGATGTGGACCGGGAGCAAGCCACCCTCGCATTGACCCCGCTCAAGGACCACGTCAAGCAGAACACCCTCAAGTTCATCACCGGCCAGCGCCCGCTCGGGGAGTTTGATGCGTACACCAAGGAACTCGACAGCAAGGGCATGACCAAGTACGTGGACCTCGCCAACAAGGCCTATAAGGCGTACGCGGACAAGAAGTAGGACCCATGTCAGCCACCAAGGCGGAGTTCGGTTCAGGAGTGCTGTTCAAAGCTGCGGGCGTTGTATACGGCGTGATGGTGTGCAGCGGCCTGTTGCTGCTGACGAACGTTTTGGTCCTTGCCACGCCGCTGTTGGGGCCGCTGGCATTGGCAGGTTTCGCCCTGACTGGCCCTTCCGTCGTTGCTGCCTGCTATGCCTTCAATCGGCTCCTGGCGGGCGAAGACTCCAGCGTGTTCAGCGACTTCCTCCGGTCCTACCGACGGGACTTTGGACAGTCTTTGCTGGTGTGGCTGCCGTACCTGGCATTGCTCACGGTCATCGCGGGCAATCTCATCAGCCTTCCGGGCAGCAACCTTGAGGCGGTTGCTGCCCGGGTAGGGCTGGTGGGACTGGGCATCATGGTGGGCACAGCTGCGGTGCATGCGATGGCTCTGGTATCGCGGTTCGGTTTCCGGACAACGGACATCTACCGGCTATCCATCTACAGCATGGCGGCGAATAAGCGGGTTTCGCTGGGCAACGCAGGGATTTTGTTTGTTTGGTGCTTCGTCCTTTTGGCGACCACGGCGTGGTTGGTGCCCTTTACGGCAGGGCCGGTGTCGTACCTGCTGTGCTTAAACTCCAAACCGCTGCTGAAGCTGGTGGAAACCAAATTCACGGAGGCAGCCGACTAGAGGTTGGTGCGCACCACTGCGCCTTGTGCGACGACGGTGCTCACCTTCTCGAGCGCCGAACCGTCGGTCAGGGGATCGGCGTCGACAATGACGACGTCGGCGAGCGAGCCCCGGACCAGGCGGCCGACGGCGTCGCCACGGCCAAGCAGCCGTGCGGCGTTGGTGGTGGCGGCCTGCAAGGCTTCCACCGGGGTCAGGCCGGCCTCCGACAGCAAACGGACCTCCGTACCGATCGGAGTGACGTCGGTACCAAAGGAGTCGGTACCGGCAATGATCGTCACGCCCGCGTCCTTGGCAGCCCGCACGGCAGCCTGCAGGATGGGCGTGTACTCCTTGCCCCGGGCTGCGAGGATCGGGTTGGCGGACGTGGCCATGCTGGTGATCGCATCCATGGTGGGGGTGAAGTACGTTCCGCGGCGGGCCATGTCCTGGATGGTTGCTTCGCTGACGAACACACCGTGTTCAATGCTGCGCACGCCGGCCCGGACTGCGCCGTCGATGCCTTCGGCACTGTACGCGTGGCAGAGCACTCCGGCGCCCTTGGCGGCTTTGACGATTGCCCCGATCTGCTCCACGTCGTACACCAGTTCGCGGGGGTCCTGCTCGGGAAGGCCCGCCCGCGGGTTGGCCCGGGTCTTGATCACTTCAGCGCCGCGTTTAATGTTGACCCGGGTGAGGTAGGCCAGGTCCTGGGTCTCCGTCACGCCGTTCTTGAGCATCGCCAAGGGGGCCAGGTCCGGGTCGGCCAACAGCGAGTCGCCCTGGTCCGGTGAAATGAAGAGGCCGGCGGCTGTCATGCGTGGCGAGATGCCCGGAGACCAGGACGGTACGGCAGCCAAAGCGATGTCCTGGTAGAAGGAGCTTGAACCGCTGCGGACGCTGGTGGCGCCGCTTTGGAGCAGGAGCCGGGCATCGGCCAGCGCGTTGGCATGGACGTGCGCGTCCACAAGGCCGGGAAGGACCCACCGACCCGTTGCGTTGAGGACACGGGCACGCTGCACGACGGCGGCAACGGCCTTGCGCGTTTCGTCGCGGCTGCCGACGGCAGCCACTTTGCCGCCGTCGAGAACCACGACGCCGTCAGCCACGGCGTCGCCGGTCTTGGGGTCGACCACCGTTCCGCCTTCGATGATCAGGGCCTGGGTGGTGAGGGGCTTGCCCGGGTAGTTCGGGCCTGAATTGGGGTTGTAGGCCAGGGCCGGGGGAGCCGAGACCATCTGGGCGGCGAGCCCGGCTACCGAGATTCCTGCCAGCGCGGCAGCTCCGGCGAGGACTCCGCGGCGGGGCAGCTCACTTTTTGGCGTGGGTGCTGAGGTGTGGTCGTGGTTGCACATCGTTGTACTCCTGGAGGAAATGCCGGAACGCAATGGTCATGGGTTCCATTTTGGTATTCCAGATTGCAGGAAGTCGATGCGGAAATGCAAGCTTCAGGTGAAAAACTCAGAAGCCGAAGGGTAATTTGGTATGCCAATCAGCCGAAGACTACCGTACCGTCCTCCTCGATCCTCCAGCCGGGGTTGTAGCCGATTTCCCACACGATGCCGTTCGGATCCTGGACGTGCCCGTGGAAGATGCCTCCGAATGCCCCTGCCTGCGCGGGCTTCAGTACGGTGCCGCCGGCTGCGACGAGCTCCTCGATGGTGGCGACCACTTCTTCCTGGCTTCCGACGTTGTGCGAAAGGGTCACCCCGCTGACGCCGGCGGTTGTTGTGCCTGAGGCGAGGTCCTGGTCGAATTTCCCGGCGTCGAAGAGGCCCAGTACCTGCCCGGGCGCAACCTGGAAGAAGATGATCTCCCCGGGCACATCCAGGAGGGGCTCCCAACCGAGCCCGTCCTGGTAGAAGGTCCGGGCCCGGTTGAGGTCCTGCGTGGCAAACGTGATGAAGTGCAGTCGCTGGTCCATGCGGGCAATGGTAGTCCGTAGGTCCCGCTGCGGAGGCTAGCTGAGGTGCTGGCGGGTGCCGTTGATGTCCGCCGCGGGAGCGGCGAAGAGCGCCGCGATGTGTTCGGCCAGCTCGTTGACGTGCGTGTAGCCTGGGAATTTCCGGTGCGGGGCCGCTTCCTTCATGGCGTCATCCAACAGTGCCTTCACGACGAACACGGTCGCTGCCGAGGTCTGTTCCTTGGGCTCGGTTTTGTGGCCGGACTGGGCTGCGTTGAAGCCGTCTGCAACTCCCAGGACCCACGCTTCCGAGGCTGCCTTGATGGCCGAGTACGCTGCGCCGCCCGCCGTGGGCTTGGCCGCGCTCGTGGCCGACACGATTGCCAGCCTGCCTCGCGGGGACGCTTCCAGGTCGGCGTAGAAAGCGCGCGAGGTGTTGCGCAATGTGGTCATGATGCTGGTGTGGAGGATGTCCCAGTCCTCATCTTTCTGGCCCGTGATGCCTTCGCCGCCACGCCAGCCGCCCACCAGGTGGATGAGTCCGTCCACGTGCCCAAGGTCATTGCGGACCGAGGCCGCAAGCTTTTCCACTGCCTCGCGGTTGGCGAGATTGCACGTGTAGGGCGTCACGCCGTCGAGGTCTTCCGCAAGCGCTTCAAGGCGCGAGGCGTCGAGATCGACAGCGGCCACCCGCGCTCCCAGCGCTACGAGCGCCTTGACCACCGCTTGCCCTGCAGCGCTGGTGGAACCGGCCACGACTACGTTGAGCTGCGGGGCGGTTGCCGAGGTTGCCACGTCGTTGTGGCCGTTCGTGTTGGGCACGATGGTGTCCTTCCATGCGGGTGACGGTTGTTCTACGAAGCGTACCGAGCGACCAGTCAAACTAACGCTTTGACGTACCGAGCATAAGAAGAACTCCTGCTTGGAAGCGTGCTTGCCGCCCTGAGGCTGCGGGTTGTTGGGTGTTGAGAGCAGGTGGGAGGATGGCTCTGTGGAACCCCTTTTCAACTTCCTTGGCAATTATTGGTGGCTGGTTTTCGTCTTTGGCGGCATGGCCGGCGGGTGGGCCAAGTCGATCTCCAAGGCCAACGAGCGCCGCCACCGTCGCAAGGTGGAGCTGTACACGTTGAAGAACCAGCAGGTGGTTGCGGAGCAGGCAAGCCAAGCCGAGGTCGCGGTCCTCATGGCCGCTCACGACGCCGTGAACCACAAGTGGCTCGACTATGAACTGGACGTTGGAAAGCTCATCGACTATCCGCTGATGAGTGATGTGCGGGAGCCGCTGACCGTAGCTTTCCTGCGGGCCAAGAAAGAAGCCGACGGCCTGCGTCCAGCGGCGGCTGCGGACATCACGACGGCGGCAAGGCTCGCCGAATACCGGTCGGCGGTCCGCAGCTACGAGATCGCCTTCGAAATTGCCGAGCACGAAGCCAAGCGCATCAAGGACGCCAACTTCACCGGCCCCGAACGCGATCGATTGGCCACGGCACGGAAGCTGTTGAGGATCGCCGAGGACGTTGCCGCGACGCCCGCCGAGCGCCAGACGGCCTACAAGCGTGCCCGTAAAGAGCTTGATGGCCTGATCGTGCTGCCCGACGTTACGCTGGCTGCGCTGGAAGCAAAGGTGGCCGGGATGATCGACGCCAGGCGCGATCCGGAGGCGGACGCTCAGATGGCCTAGGCCCGCGGGGCCCCTCGCTTACCCGTCATGGCGAATTTTCACCGGCGTCAACATCTCACGGTCAAAGCCGACCACTCGACGCGGGCCGTGCAGGATCACCTCGTGGGTTGCTGAGTTGCCTTTGCTGGACGTTCCTACGCGGAGCCTGACCAGCCCGGGAGTCACAACCCGGGAAAGGTCCACGCCAGTGAACGATGTGCGATCGGCATGGACCACGAAGTCCACGGTGGCCGATGCGCCCGCGGCCAGCTCCACCCGGGCATAACCGATCAGCTCACACACGGGTCGGACCACTTCGGCCACCGGGTCTTCCAAGTACAGCTGGACAATCTCGGCTCCGCCGCGGGGTCCGGTGTTGGTGACCGTGCAGCTGACAGTGACCGTGCCCGTCGTCGGCATGGTCGGCGCGCTGCAGCGGTGGGTTGACAGTTCGAAACCTGTGTATGACAGGCCATGACCGAATCCGTACAAGGGAGAAGGGTCAAGGGCGCTGACCTCTGTGCGGCCTGCCAGTTTCGAATGGAAGTAGGTGCCGGGTTGGCCGCCGGGGGAGCTGGGAATTGAAACCGGCAGTTTGCCGGATGGATTCACGACGCCGGTGAGTACGTCCCAGAGTGCCTCGCCTCCCTCTTCGCCAGGGAAGAAGCCTTGGACGATCGCGTCCGCGCGGTCCACGAAGGCCCCGAGAGCGTACGGCCGGCCGCTAAGGACCACCACCACCGACCGGGTTCCGGATTCGGCGCAGGCGCTCAGGATGCTGTCCAGCATTGAGTGCTGGTCTCCGGGCAGTCGGAGGTCCGCGGCGTCATTCCCTTCGCCTGACGTGCCCCTGCCGAAGAGACCGGCGTTGTCGCCCACCACCACAACACAGGTCTCCACTGAGGCGGCAAGTGCGCAGGCCTCAGCGATCTGTTCATTGCTTGCCGATTCGCAGTTCCCTGTGACCGCAACCCGCGTGGAGCCGAATCGCTCACGGGCTACTCCGGCCACGGAAGGAATCGAAATGCCCATTGGCACGTCGGGGTGCGAGGCGCCTACGTGGGCATCGAACGAGTAGCACCCCAGCATGGCAAAGGGATCATCGGCCAGCGGACCAACTACTCCTACGGAGCCTGGCGCAGAAAGGGGCAGGGCGGGCGTGCCGTTGTGGTTCCTGTTGCTCAGCAACACCAGGGACTGCACTGCCAGCTCCCGTGCCAGGGCGCGGTCTTGAGGGGGATCGAGGTCCACCGTTCCGGAAAGTGCGGCCGGAGCGGCGCTGAAGCCGGGTGAGAGGAGGCCGAGTTCGGCTTTTTGCCGCAGCACCCGCCGGAGCGCTTCGTCCACGACCGACTCAGCGATGGATCCTTCGCGGACTTTCCGAAGCAAGGGTTCGCCATAGCAATTCACCGTTGGGAGCTCAACGTCGACGCCGGCAGTCAGCGCCAGGACGGCAGCCTCACCGGGGTCAGCGGCTACCCCGTGGGTGACGTCCAGGAACGCGATTCCGAAGTAGTCAGCCACCACGGGTCCAGAAAAACCCCATTCCTCACGAAGCAGCCCGGTCAGAAGGGCGCGGTTCGCGGCGGCCGGTACGCCGTCGACGTCGGTATAGGCGTGCATGACGGAACGGGCGCCGCCGTGCCGGATGGCCATTTCGAACGGTGGCAGCATCACGTCAGCCAATTCGCGCGGCCCCATGGAAACCGGTGCGTGGTTGCGCCCGGCCCGGGAAGCGGAGTAGCCCACAAAGTGTTTCAGGGTGGAAACGATTCCGGTGGACTCGAGTCCTTGGACGTAGGCCGTGGCAACCGTGCCAACCAGGTATGGATCCTCACCGATGGTTTCCTCCACCCGGCCCCAACGGAGGTCCCGGACGACGTCAAGGACGGGAGCCAACCCCTGATGGACTCCGAGCGCTTTCATGCTGGTTCCGATGCGTCGGGCCATTTCCTTGACCAGGTCAGGGTTGAAAGTGGCTCCCCACGCCAGGGGGACCGGAAAAGCGGTAGCCTTCCACGCCGCCAGTCCCGCCAAGCATTCTTCATGTACCTGCGCGGGGATTCCAAAGCGCGACGCGGCAATGATCTGCTCCTGCGCACTGGCCAACCGCCGGGCACCGTCCAAGGGCTCCAGCGGGACGGTCCCATACATGCGGGTAATTTGGCCCAGCCCGTTCGCGATGACTTCCTCCCACGAGCGGAGATCACCGGCCATCTGGCTCTGCAAAGGAGCCACCGAATCGCCGTCCGTAGAGGCGTTGACCCACACGCCGGCCAGTTGTGCGAGCTTCTCTTCGAGCGTCATTTCCGCGATGAGGTAGTCCACTACGTCCTCGGCGGGAACGCGGGCGAGTGTTTGCTTTTCGGCAGCGCCGCTGCTCATGGGTTCTCCCTGTAGTTGGCGGTGATTTTTAGAAAGTATCAGAAAATTCTGTTTACTTTCTACGGGCAGAAGTGTTGACTTACAGGGTGACCGCGAGGTCAAAGTGGGCGTTATCTGCTGATAGATGAGCAGAAAGAGAATGCGACGTATACATTCATTCGCGCCTTCAACAACGGAAACTTTCGGAATCGACAACAGAAAGATCACATGAAGACTTACAGAGTGGCCATCGTTGGAACCGGGGGCATCGCCGCCGTGCACGCCGCCAACCTGGCCCGCACGGACGGCCGGGCCGAGCTCGTGGCAGCCTGCGATGTGGACGAAGCGCGGCTGCAGGCCTTCACGGCCGAACACGGAATAGCGGCCGGCTTCCAAAGCCTCAGTGAGCTCCTGGCCGAAGCCAAGCCGGACATCGTCCATCTCTGCACTCCGCCCATGCTGCACATCGATCAGGCCATCGAATGCCTGGAAGCCGGAACCCACGTCCTGTCTGAGAAACCGCCAGCTCTCAGCCTGGCCGACTTCGACCGGCTGAACACCGCGGGCCGAGCCAACGGAGCCCAATTTTCCTGCGTCTTCCAGCACCGCTTCGGCGACGCCTCAGCGGCCGCGCGGAAATTGATTGGAGGCAGCGATTTCGGACGACCCCTCGTAGCCCGCTGCGACACTCTCTGGTACAGGCCGGATAACTACTTCGACATGCCCTGGCGCGGGACGTGGAAGGCAGAGGGTGGCGGTCCAACCATGGGCCACGGCATCCACCAGTTCGACCTCCTCCTGCACCTCCTTGGACCGTGGGAGGAAGTGGTGGCGATCGCCGCCCGGCAGGCCAGGGCCACCTCCACCGAGGACCTGTCCGCCGCGTTGGTCCGCTTCGAAAACGGCGCCACGGCAACGGTCATCAACTCCCTGCTTTCTCCCCGCGAAACATCAGAGATCCGTATTGACTGCGAGTTCGCCACAGTGGAGCTCACCCATCTCTACGGCTACAGCACCAGCAACTGGACCGTCACTCCTGCCCCGAACCACGAATCGTCCGTCGCCGAAGCCTGGAAGGCTGAACGGCTGGAGCGGGGCAGCGGCCACTCCGCACAGTTCCTGGCGATGTATGACGCGCTCGACGCCGGACTGCCGCTCCCGGCCGACGCCGAGTCGTCGCGGCAGACGCTGGAGTTCGCTGCCGCCATCTACGCCTCAGCCTTCATGGGCCAAGCGGTCCGCCGGGGCGAGATCGTCCCCGGCCACCCCTTCTACGGGGGCATGGACGGCGACGGCCTCGGTACCCGTGTCCTCGCCTCAACCGCCCGCGCCTGACCATCATCCGGAGAGACACCATGACAGCCACAACCCAGACAACAACAGCCGCGTCACTTGCATACTCGGACGATGGGCGCTCGCTCACCTTTACAGCGGGTGATCTGGCCATCGCCACGTACACGTATCAATCTGAGGACGAGCAATACGAAAGCCCGCGGCCCTATTTCCATCCCCTCACCACCCTCGGCGGAGACGAAGTAACTATCTACCGGCCGTGGGACCACGTGTGGCACAAGGGCCTGTCGTGGGCACTTCCCAATGTGGGCGACCACAACTTCTGGGGCGGTGCCACGTACACCCGGGACACGGGCTACGCGAACCTCGACAACAACGGCGCCATGGGCCATGAGGCGTTCACCAGCATCGAGGAATCCACCGATGGGATCACCGTGACCGAGTCACTGGTGTGGACTGCGCAGCCCTCCGGTGGTCAGGCAGCGTCCGCAGGCCAGGCTGGAAAGCCGCTCATCAAAGAGCAACGCAGCTTCGCCATCGGGATGCTGCCCGTTCCGGGGGCGTGGGTGCTGCTTTTCAAGAGCACCATGGACAACATCTCAAGCACCGAAATCGGCATCGGCAGCCCCACCACTGAGGGCCGCGACAACGCCGGATACGGAGGGCTGTTCTGGCGCGGTCCACGCTCCTTCACCGGAGGGGAGTTCCGATCAGAGTCGGGAACAGGGGCGGACGAGTTTATGGGAACCCGTTCTCCCTGGATCGCATTCACCGGCCAGCACGACTCCACGTGCCGGAAGTCCACCATCATGTTCGTCGAGGATCAGGGCAACCCCGGTGCGTGCAACCAGTGGTTCGCCCGCTCGTCGATGTTCGCTTGCCTCGGCTCGGCGCCCTTCTTCAGTGAAGTAGTCCCGCTCAAGGTGGGTGAACCGCTCACGTACCGCTACGCCGTCGTGATTTCCGATGGTGCAGTGGACGCGGACGCCGCCGCCACGTTGGCTGCCGCCGCCGGCGAGGCATTGGAGGCTTGGGCGTAGTGTGCACGTCGTTCCCCGGAGCTACTGCCGTTTCCGAAGTAAGCATCTATTCATGGCCTGGAATGGATGGCGCTTCCGGGGGATCGCCGCACATGCATACGGCTTCCACCGAGGCCTATGTGGTGCAGCAGGGGACTGGCCGGCTTGAAACGCTGGATTCGCGCGGTTTTACATCAACGCCATTGGAGCCGGGGACTGTCGTCTGGTTCACGCCCGGGACTGTGCACCGGGCCATCAATGACTCAGGTGATCTCCGCGTGCTGGTCGTCATGCAAAATGCCGGCCTGCCGGAAAACGGTGATGCCGTGCTGACCTTCCCGGCGGAGTACCTCGGGGACGCGGACGCCTACTCACGTGCCGTGCGGCTTCCGGCCGCCGACGCGGACGCCGGCGATGCTGCGGCGGAGGCGGCTGCGCGCCGCCGTCGTGACCTGGCTCTTGAGGGCTACTTGGAACTGAAGTCCGCCGTCCTGAGGTCCGGGGTCTCCGCGCTCGCCGACTTCCACGCAGCCGCTGCCGCTCTGGTCCGGGAGCGGACCGAGCTGTGGCGAAAGTATTTGGCCGACGGAGCGGGACGCCAGGCGCACATCACCGCGGCACATCTGGATTCCCTCGGGTCGACGGAAAGTTTCTACCTCCGGGAAGCGAGGACTACGATGGGCGAACGGAAATCCCGCAGGATTTACGGCATGTGCGGCCGGATCCAAGCGTGGGAACTTTCCGAAACTGAAGCTGCCGGGAGGTGATTCCCGGCCGAAAGGGGTAGGCACACATGGGGACCAAGCAGGACTCGGGACGGGCTACTATTAGCGAAATCGCCCGCGAGGCAGGGGTCTCCGTGCCGACCGTCTCGAAGGTCCTCAACGGCCATGCCCATGTAGCTGCGGCAACCCGCGCCCGTGTGGAGGAAATCATCGCCAAGCGCGATTACGCCCGACGCCCCGCCAAACGCAGCAAGCGCGCCGGACTCATCGACCTGGTGTTCCCGGGCATGGGGTCCGAATGGGCCTGCGAGATCATTGAGGGCGTCGAGCGCGTGGCCCAGGAAGCAGGCTACGGCACCGTGGTCAGCAGCCTCTCCCTGGACGGCTCGCGGATCCGTCCGTGGCTGGCGAACCTCGCAGAGAGAAAGTCCGACGGCGTCCTGCTGGCGGTTTACGAACTGGACTCAAAGCAGATTCAGCGCATCAAGTCCCTCGGAATTCCGGTGATTCTCATCGACCCCGTGGGCAAGCCCGGGCCGGAGCTGATGACGGTCGGTGCCGCCAACTGGGATGGTGCATTCCTTGCCACCGAGCACTTGCTGAAGCTGGGCCATCGGAGGATCGCGATGATCGGCGGCCGTGAGGACCTCCAATGCAGTGGTGCCCGCGAGGACGGCTACCTTGCAGCCCTCCGCCGGGGAGGAGTGGAGGCTGACTCGTCGTTGATGGTTCCCGGAGATTTTTCCATCGAATCCGGTGAGCGGGGGACTGCTTCGCTTTTGCGGTTGAAGGATCGGCCCACCGCGATCTTCACAGGCAACGATGCCCAGGCTGTCGGGGCGTACCGCGCCGCGCGATCGGCAGGCCTGCGCATCCCGGAGGACCTGTCCATCATTGGCTTCGACGACATTCCGGCCGCCGAGTGGCTCGAACCGGGCCTTACCACCATCCGCCAGCCCGTAGTCCAGATGGCGGAGACTGCCATGCGGGCGTTGCTTCGCCATTTGGAGGGTGACGAAGAGTTGCCGCAGAGGATCGAGCTGGGAACGGAGTTGGTTGTACGGGGGTCCACGGCCGCGGTGTCTTAGATCTGGCTCGTAGCTGCATGCCTTTGGCCGGCGTGCTTTTGGCCGGCCTGCCTCCGCGACCTTCTTTGGACAAAGAACGGCCACTCCGCAACTGCAGCCGGTTGCAAAGTGGCCGTTCGACTGTGAAGGCGGGTCGTGGCGGTACGCCCGGCCCTAGCCTCGACCCATATTGGTCGACGGGTCCTCGCCGCCCTCGGACGGATCTGCCCTGAGCGCGTCCGGATCGCCGTCGGGGAGGCCCGCCGGTCCTGGAACGTCGCCGGAGGCCGTGGGAATGTCCCGGTCTCCTTCGCGGTCCTGATTGATGTCGCTGTCCGTGATTCCGGTGTCCTGCTCAACACCGCCATCGCCAGTGGCCGGCACCCCTGAGTCGGAAGAGCCCGCGCGACCCGACGTTGCCTGGGCCTGCTCTTCCGGGGTGTCGGAATCCATGGCGTTGGATCCTTCGCTCAGCGAGGAGTGCACCTGGATGTCGTCTGCTTTCTGGTTCGGTTCCGGCACTTGCCCGCCCTTGACGGGTTCAGACGTGCCGGCCAAGTCTTCCATCGCATTCTCGGCGGCCTTATTGATGCTCTCTTCGATGCCCATCAGATAACTCCTTTGCGCTGTTGGTCCTGCACTGCGGACTATAAAAGTAAGCCTACTTAGTTTCCGCGCAAAGTGACAGGTAGAAGGTGTTCTCCAACGACGGGCGGACGGGGTGTGAAGCCGCAGGTCAACCAGACCGTGGCGCACTTTGTACCGTTCATCGTTGGACGATAAGGTATTCCCAGACCGTTTTGCAGAGGGCGGCATTTTTCGCTCCTTTGCTCTAGGCCAGGGACGCTTTCAGGCAGTAGGAAATACGTCACATGGTCAACCCCCACCCCGAGCAGGAAGCTCTCCAGAATGGATACTTTCTGGATCTTGTCCTCGGTAGTGAAGATGTCGAGGCGTTCCTAACGGACTTGGCAATTTTCTCGGCAGAGAGTCTCTCCCACCCCGACTCGCCGGTTTTTTGCGGCATCACCGTCCTGCGAAAAAAGCGCGCCGCCACAGTTGCCACCAGCCACGATCGCGCCCGGGTGATGGATGACCTCCAGAACGACTTCGATAGTCCATGCCGCACTGCCATGGATCAGATGGGTTCAGTCCTGGTGCCGGATCTCACGCGTGAATACCGCTGGCCCGAGTACGTTGCCGCGGCATCAAGGCAGGGTCTGCGCTGCCTACTGAATGTTCCGCTCCTGGTTGAGGGGGATACGCGCGCAGCGCTCAACCTCTACTCCGAACATGCCAACGCCTTCAGCGAGTCCCACGTCGAACGGGCAGAGGTCTTCGCGTCCCACGCTTCCAAGTCACTTCGGCTGGCCCTGAAGATCGCCCAGCTGAGCGACGCCCGCAACGACCTCGCCGCAGCAATGCAGTCGCGCACCGTGATCGATCTCGCCGTCGGCGCCATCATGGCCCAGAACCACTGCAGCCAGGAGGAAGCCTTCACCATTTTGCGGACGGCTTCCAGCAACCGGAACATCAAGCTCCGCCATCTGGCCCAGTCGATCATCGCGGCCGTGTCCTCGGGCAAGGTCACGACGCACTTCGAGGAGTAAGAGCGGCGGACTTGCGTAGGGTTCGGTTAGGCCTTTCTTGACACGCCCGCTCTCTGAGCGGGAATGCAAAAGAGCGTCGGGGTATGTTACCCCGACGCTCTCCCGAAATATTACTTGCTCGAGCTTGATCCCGAGCAGCTTGCGTGAGCGCCGGTTCCTGCTCCGGTATTCTTTGAAACGCTAACGCCGTCCACAAAGATTTCACATGAAACTGAGGACTCGGCTGTGTAATCTCCCGAAACGGAAAGCGTCGTGAAGTCGAATCCTGTGGTGGTCAGTTCTTTCTTCCATTCAGAGGTGATGTCCTCATTAGAAGAGCCCGAGCCGTTCCAGTAGGTTACTTGAGCCGGTCCGGTTGTCGTGACCACATACTGAATCGTGTGTTCTTTATTCAGAGATTCGCTGACGCTATTTGCTGCAGCTGCCACGATTGAGGTCACGATGATGGCAACGATCACTGAGATAACGCCAAGGATCAAGCCCGTAACCGAGGTTCCCTTCTTGGTGTACTTCCTGGTCAGGCCGATGATGCCGAAGATCACTGCCAGCGGGCCGAGGATGAAGGCGATGAAACCAAGTATCGGAATGATAGAGAAGACTACGGCCACGATTCCGAGAACCAGCGCTGTGATTGCAAAACCGTTGCCCTTGCCAGGCTGGTTGTAGTTGGGGTCCGCCGGGCTGGGAGCCACGGGGGCGGAATACGGTTCACTCATTTTTTATTACCCTTTTTGCTTGAAACAATGCGAGTCGATGCAACCATCAGGCCAAGGGACATAAACGGCAACTAGTGTGCGCTTCCCCAAGCCAGCGGCGATCTTAGTGTAAGCAATTACCAAACGGGCGTGGATAATTTGAACGTACTATTTACTTTGTGTCGGAAGTATCAAAAAAATCGAGATGTAACGATAGCTCTCCCTCGAATCTATGCACTTGCCTGTCGAAATTCCGCGCCGTCCAATCCGGGTGTTCGGTGCCGGATATAATCCATGCTAGAGCCTGAATGGGGCGCTCATGAGCTGGGCTTGAAAGGGAAAAGTGAAGATTTATAACTCGCCGCCGAATTGGCCTGCGCCGCCTGCCGGCTGGCAACCACCAGTGGGTTGGCAGCCTAACCCCAGCTGGGGTCCAGCGCCGGAGGGGCACCAGTTTTGGCTCGACGTTCCGGAGGCACCCTCCACTTCCAATGAGCCAGGGAAGGTGCTTACTACCACAGCGTTCGTGTTGGCGGCAGTAGGGCTGGTCCTATTCTGGATCCCGGTACTCAATGTCCTTGCCTTGCTGTTGGGACTAGCGGCGGCCGTTTTGGGAGTCATCGCACTTGTGAGCGGGAAGAAGAACCGAGGGTCGTTGAGGGGCTTGGCCATAGCTGCTACGACCGTGGGAACTGTTGCACTCTTTGGCGCCCTCCTTACCGTTTTCGCATATTCCTCCGGCTCAAGGGCAGCTGCCGAGGCGATGGACGCCTTGCCGACCGCAAGCCCCGGAGATTCGGCGTCGGCCGCCCCGTCCAGCACGCCTTCCCCTTCTCCGACACCAAAAGTCAGCGCAGGATCTGGTGCGGCCCCCCACCCGATAGGGACCATAGCCCTGCTGGGTAATCAGTATCAAGCAGCCGTCACAGGAGTGAATCTGAACGCGAACGACGACGTCCTCGCCAACTACCGGTTCAACGACGAGCCAGATGGACAGTACGTTCTGGTGGACATATCTGTGACTTATATAGGAGCAAAGGAAGGAAACCCTTGGCTCGACCTCTCACCGACGTTCGTCGGTTCAGACGCACGTCAGTACGACAGTAACGACTGCGGCGCCTCTCTAACCAACGGGGAAATGAAAGTACCTACGTTGGAGAAGGGTGGTTCTGCAACCTACCAAGTCTGTATGGATGTGCCTCCAACTGCGATTGAAGGCGGCAAAATATTCATCGAAAACGACTGGTCATTTCGAGACCAGCGAAGGACCTACTGGGGACTGAAGTAGCACCGCCCAAATTTGCTGGATCATTCGCGTAGCGCCGCCCGCCGTCCCCGGCTTTCAGGCCCTCCGGTCGATTGACCACCGAATGATCTAGCAAAATTGACGGCCACCCGCCGTGTTTCGTGACCCGGGGCAACCATGGACCAGACTGGGTACGTGACGAACAAGAACTCCCGCCCCGGTTTGGCCGTCGCGGCGCTCAGCATCGGTACAGCCCTCAACCCGCTGAACTCGTCCATGATTGCGGTGGCGCTGGTGGTGCTGCGGGAGGACTTCGCGTTGGACGTCGCAACCGTCACCTGGGTCATCACAGCCTTCTATCTCGCGTCTGCCGCCGGGCAACCGCTCATGGGCAGGCTGGCCGACCGCTTCGGACCACGTCGTTTGTTCACCTTCGGGATGGCGCTCGTCGCGGTCACCTGCGCGATCGCCCCGTTCCTTCCGAGCTTCGCGCTCGTCTGCGTGGCCCGGGCCTTGATGGCCGTGGGCACCGCGACCGCGTACCCCTGCGCGGTGGTCATGGTCACCGAACTTAGCCGCTTGGCCAACGAACCCACCACGCGTCCGCTCGGGCGAATCCAAATGGCCAACACTTCCGCGGCCGCCGTAGGCCCCGTGGTGGGAGGGTTGCTGGTGAGCCTGTTCGACTGGCAGGCGCTCTTCGTCATCAACGTCCCACTGGCGCTGGCCGCCTTGCTGGTTGTCCAGCGCGCCGCGCCCGCCGACACCGGGCAGGAAACGGGATCGCTCGGCAAGCTCATCCGCGACTCGGACATCCCGGGCATACTCGCCTTCGTCGTCTCTTTGATGCTCGCCATGATGGCCCTGCTCAACGTCCTGCCCGGGTTCCGCTGGCACCTGCTGGCCGCCGCCGTTGTGATTGGTGCTTTGTTTGCGTGGCGCGAGCTGCGCTTCAGCCCGCCGTTCCTGGACCTCCGGCTCTTGGGCCGAAACCGTCCGCTGCTGCTGATTTACCTCGTGTTCATTGTGTTCAGCGGGGTCTACTACGTTGCGTTCTTCGGCGTTCCGCAGTTGCTGCAGGAAGCAGGAAATTACGACGCCGGACTGGTGGGCCTGCTGATGCTCCCCCTTGCATCGTTGTCGGTTGTAGTGACGCCCTTTACCGTTCGGTTGATTGAACGGTTCGGCGTGAGGGCCGTACTCATCACAGGAGTCTGCGTCTTGACCATTGCTTCGGCGGCTCTGGGGCTGCTGACCCTGTCCCTGTGGCCGCCGCTGGTGCTGGTGGTCACCGCCGTCATGGGTGTGCCGTACGGTGCGGTGAGCACTGCTTCGAACCAAGCCCTTTACGTTTCTGCCCGCCCCGAGGAACGCGGTGTTGCCGCCGGCATCTTCCAGACGTGCCGGTACCTTGGCGCTATCACGGCCACCGTGTTGATTGGTGTTTTCTATGGGCCGGGCGTCAACCAGGCGAACTGGGGGCTCATGGTGTGGGTGATGCTCGCTCTGAGCCTTGTGGTCATTGTGCTCTCCGTGATGTGGAAGAAGCCCGCGGCCGGGGCCAGCCATCTGTAGGTTCACCGTTTGAGGACTTCCGCGGTCATCTTCTGGTCCGGCGGGATCGGAGGATCCCAAGCACGGCGCCAAGCAGAATCAGAACACCGGCTGTGTAGATGAGGCCGGTTCCGGTGCCGCCGGTCAAAGGCAGCTGGAATCCACCGTTGGAGGGAATGTTCTTGACCTGCAGGTCCACTCCAACCGTGGTGGTGGCTGCCGTGACCAGGAAGGTGATGGGTTCGGCGAGCAACTCGTAGCCGGCGGGCGCGGCGTTTTCCACCAAGTAGTAGGTCCGGAAACCAGGGCTTCCCGGCGCTACGGCGCCCCCGTCAGCCCAATCCGAATAGCGCAGTCCGGAGATGGTCAGGGTTCCGTCACCGGCAACGGTGAACGTCGTTTGACCGTCGATGACCACCGGGTTTGTGCCTGCCTTGGCGTCTACCTCGGAGGTGTAGACAGAGAACGAAGCACCCGACAGCGCTTCGCCGTATTCGTTGATCTTCTCCACGGTGATCGCGCCCCACTTGGTTACCACGGGAGGTGTGACTACCGGGCCGCCGGGTTGTCCGGGAGCAACGCTGACACTGGACGCGTTGGGGTAGAGCAGGGCTTCGTTCTCGATCTCGCCCACGGTGTTGACCACCACGGAAACTACCACCTGGACCCGGGTGGCCTGACGTACCGCCAGCAGCTGACGGCCGCCTTCTGTGAAGATCACTGAGACAGTATTCGTGGCCGCATCGAAAACGACGTCGTAGTCGCTCGCATCCAACACTGTCCCGTCGACCAGGGTCACATCTGTTCCGACGTAGGTGAGCTTGGTATCCAGATGGTCCACAATCCTGTAGCCGTCGATCACCGGTTCGTTGGGGATGTCGCCGAGGATGGTGAAGTCGATTTGGTCCCCAAGCTTCACATCCGGGGCATCCGTGACGGTCTTTTCTGCAGTGGAGACTGAGTTCTTGGGATAGACATCAACGTCATACAGCCAGTTGTTCTGGTTGTCCGGATCCGTGGTGGGGATGGTTACCAGGAACGGCGCGGCCGGTGTGACTCCCGCCGGGACGTTCGTCTCTGTGACCAAATACAAGCCGATGGGAAGGTTGGCGAAAACGGCCGTTCCATCCGCAGCTGTTGTCTGCGAGATGGCCGTTCCCAGCGTGTATCCCGCTCCTGTGATCGAGCCCGTGGGGTTCTGGGGATCGAAGACGTGGCTCAGGTTGTTGGCGGCCTCCCATCCCGCGTTGGCGGACAAGTCCAGGGTGTTGACCTGCTGGATGGTGAACTCGACCCCTGCCAAGGGAGTGAAGCCCGAGGTGTCCGGAGCCGCGAACGCGCTGAAGCCGTTGCCCCCGCCGCCGTTGTTACCGCCGCCGCCCGTTGTCGGCGGCCTTTCAAACTTGTGCACGGTAATTGAGCCCGTTTGGTCACCGTCGACCACCGGGGCAGCTACGGCGGGGCCGACAGTGGAACACAGCGCCAATGCTGCACCAGCCAACGCAGCGGCGGCTGCTCGCCACAGCCGCCGTGGGTATGAAGCTTTCACTGTTTGCTCGTTTCTCTCAGGGTGATGGTGCTCGGTGCTGGTGCCGGCGGTGTCTGTGGGGTTGGGGAAAGGATGAAGGCGGGATTTGAGGAGCGATCCAGTTAATCCGGCATGACCCGGATGGTGGTCCCGGGCAGCTTCTCGATGATTCGTCGGGGGATGTTGCCCTGGAAAGAGAGCCAGAGAATTTGCCCGTCAAGGGTGACGGTATCCACTACGCCGCGGTCCACGAATTCGCCGTGCTCATAGACCTCCACGTTGCGTCCCCGCAGCCCCGTCCAGTCGGTGGCTACTACCCAAGCTTCGTTTGCTTGCACGGCGTTCCCGGGGTCCTTGGTCTGGTTCATGAGTCATCCCTCTTTGTGCGCACGAGTCGTTTCAACCGCGAGTCGTTTTCAGAACCAGTGGCAAAGCGGGAGGGAATGTGACGCGAAAAGAGTCAGGAATTAAGAATCACTAGGCGCTGCGTCGCCCTGGTCATGGCGACGTAGCGGTCCACGGCACCCTCGATGCCATCACCGAACGACTCGGGATCCACCAAAACCACCAGATCGAACTCCAGCCCCTTCACCAGTTCAGGGGCCAGCACCCGGATGCGCGGCGACGCTGGGAGCAAGCCCGTTCCGGCGTCGTACTTGGTGATGACGCAAGCCGTCCCCTCAGGGTGCGCCTCAAGCCAGTCGGTGAGCACGGTTCCCAGCTCGCCGATGGAGCCGTGCGCCACCGGCAGACCGCCGGTCCGGATGGACGTGGGGACGTTGGCGTCGGGGAGGGCGGCGCGGATGACGGGCTCGGCCTCGGCCATGACTTCCTCCGGCGTGCGGTAATTGATGCTGAGGCTGGCCAGGTTGGGGGTGCCCAGGCCAACTCGCTCCAACCGCTCCTGCCAGGACTCGGTGAAGCCGTGGCGGGCCTGCGCGCGGTCGCCGACCACCGTGAAGCTGCGCGAGGGGCAGCGTTGAAGGAGCATTTGCCATTCGGCGTCGGTGAGTTCCTGGGCTTCGTCCACCACCACGTGCGCGAAGGGTCCGGCGAGTGCATCGGGGTCCGCGATAGGCAGGTCGTCGTCGGCCAGTTTCTCCTGCATGTCCGCGCCGCGTAGCATGGACATGACCTGGAGTTCGGAGTCGTCGGCCGCGATGAGATCCTCCACCACGCGATCCATCAGTTCCTTCTCCGCAGCCGCTTCAGCGTTCCGACGCCGTTGGCGCTGGGCCGCGCGCGGGTCGCCAAGGCGTTGACGGGCGGCGTCCAGGAGCGGGAGATCGGGGACGGTCCAGGCTGTGGGCTTCCTTCGCTGCAGGACGGCCACTTCGTCCGGAGTGAGCCACGGCGCGCTCAGCCGGAGGTACGCCGGGACGCGCCACAGGTCAGTGACCAGCTCCGCATAGTCCAGCAGCGGCCAAGCCTTGTTGAACGCGTCCGTCAGCTCGGTGTTTTGGGCGAACGCTCTTCTGAGCAGGTCCTCGGGGATCTCGTCGGTGTCGAACTTGACCAGCAGGATGGTGACGAGCTCCTCCCACACGTCCTCGCGCGCCTCGTTATGCGGGGTCCCGGGCGACGGCGCGTTGAACGCCTCGGCCCAGTCGTCCGCGCTGAGCCACACGTCCGCCCACGGCGTCTCCACCTCAAGGCCCTCCTTGGGCGGTTCCTCGTAGAACCGGACGGCTTTTTCAACGGTCTTGACCATATTCGCTGTGGTTTTCAGGCGTACGACGGCGGCACTCGGCTCGGGTGCCGCGGCGGCTCCTTCGGGAACCAGATCCCTGACGGTGCACGTTTGCACGCCCTCCTCGCCGAGGCTGGGAAGGACGTCCGCCACGTAGTTGAGGTAGGGCCGGTGCGGGCCGACGAAGAGGACGCCGCCACGCCTGTGCCCGAGCCTGGGATCGGAGTAGAGCAGGTACGCTGCCCGGTGCAAGGCGACCACCGTCTTGCCGGTACCCGGGCCGCCGTCGACCACCAAAGCACCGCGGGATGATGCCCGCACGATGGCATCCTGGTCCGCTTGGATGGTCCCGAGGACGTCGCGCATCTTGGCGGACCGGCTGCTGCCCAGGCTGGCGATGAACGCTGAGAGATCCTCCAGGGCCGGGTTCGCATCGCTGTCGCTGGTGAAGGACTCGTCCCAGTAGTCGGTGATCCGGCCACGCGTCCAGCGGTAGCGACGGCGGCTGGCCAAGCCCATGGGGTTCGCCTGGGTTGCGCCGAAGAAGGGTTCTGCGGCGGGGGAGCGCCAGTCGATCAGGAGGCGTTGGCCTTCGCTGTCTGTGAGGCCGAGCCGGCCGATGTAGAGGGGCTCGGTGTCCTCTGTGGTGATGACCCGGCCCAGGCAGAGGTCCACGCCGAACGTTTTCAAGGCCTTCAGGCGGCCCGTGAGTCGACGGGTTTCAACGTCCTTCTCGACGGCCTCCTGGCCGAAGCGGCTGGGGGATTTCCTGATGGCTTCGAGCTGGCCTTCGAGGTCCGCGATCGTTTCCTCCAGGCTCGCGGCGACGGCTGCGAAGTGCTGCTCATCGTGGGCGATGAGGGAGGATGAGGCTTTCGGGGATAGGTGCTCGGGCAGGTTGAAGGCACTGGTTGCGAGAGGCATGGGGAGCTCCTTGGTCCGGATTCAGCTCCCCATTGTGCGGCAGACCCCGGCCCTTGCGGCAAGGCCCCCTGTGCCGTATAGATTGAAAGTGAGGAGAGGCGTTCTCCTCTTTTTTGTGCGCCTTTTGGGTGGCCGGCCTGCGCGTTTGGGACGCGCCCGGTTGCCCGTTTAGACGACTAGCTGCGTGTTAGACGGTAGGAAGCGTCTAACACGCAGCTAGCCATCGAATCGGGCAAGCTCAGCACTACCGCTGCAGGAACTCCTCGTGCTGCCGGTGAGCTTCGGCCACCTGCTCGCGGATCTTCTCGATGTCCTTGGCCTTGTTCCGGTACTTCAACGGCATCCGCACGATCTGCGCTTCTTCCTCGGTCAGGGCACGGTAGATGCGTTCGCGCTCTGCGGCGTCGGCGGTGTAGTCGAGGTCCATGTAGTCGATGGCGTGGCGGCGGGCATTGTTGATGGCGGTCTGTGCCTTGCCGGCCGGGCTGAGCAGGGACAGGACCACGGTCACGATGAGCGTCCCACAGATCACGCTGAGCGACAGGCCGGTGGAGATCTCGACGACGTTCACGTGCTCGCCGCCGTTGATGAACGGAAGGTTGTTCTCGTGGAGAGCGTGGAGGATCAGCTTCACGCCGATGAACGCCAGGATCGCGGCCAGGCCATAGGAAAGGTAGATGAGGCGATCCAGCAGGCCGTCGATCAGGAAGTACAGCTGCCGCAGCCCCATCAGCGAAAAGGCCGTGGCGGTGAACACGATGAACACGTTCTGCGTCAGACCGAAGATTGCCGGAATGGAGTCGAGCGCGAAGAGGATGTCCGTGCCGCCGATCGCCACCATCACCAGGAGCATCGGGGTTAGCGCACGCTTGCCGTTAACCACCGTGAAGAGCTTGTCGCCGTCGTACTTATCTGTGGTGTGGAAGAGCTTTTTGGCGAGCCGAATCATGAAGTTGTTCGCCTGATCGTCGCCGTGGCCATCGGGCTTGAGGAGGTTGCCGGCCGTCAGCAGGAGGATCAGGCCGAAGAGGTAGAACACCCACGCGAACGAGTTGATCAGAGCCGCGCCCAGGAAGATGAAGCCGGTCCGGGCGATCAGCGAGAACACGATGCCGAACAGGAGCACCTTCTGCTGGTCCTCACGCGGAACCCGGAAGCTCGCCATGATGATCAGGAAGACGAAGAGGTTGTCCACGGACAGGGCCTTCTCCGTGATGTAGCCGGCGAAGTACTCCGACCCCATCTGCGCTCCGCCGAACACCAGGACGAGGATGCCGAACAGCACAGCCAGGCCCACGTAGATGGAGGACCAGACCGCCGCCTCTTTCAGCGTGGGGACGTGGGCCTTGCGGATGTGGAAGAAGTAGTCGAACGCCAAGAGCGCCAGAATGACAACGATGGTGATGCCCCAGATCAGGGGAGAGACAGTCATTGGATCCTGCTTTCGTGAGGCGGGGCGTGGAACTCAGCGAGGGTCGTGTAACTTCTTCCTCCAACTTACCGGGTTGGGTCCCGTGTTACGGCGTCGCGTGTGGGGAGTGGCGTACGACGGCGGGTGGTTGGGTTTGGTGGGTGGCTTTGCCGGATTCGTCGAATGGTAAAGGCCATAATGGGGCGATGACCGTACCTTTCGTGGTGGCCACCTCGTCCAACAGAGTCCGTGCAGCCATATTCGTTGATTTCGACAACGTCTATATCGGGCTCAAATCACTTGATCCTTCTGCCGCGGAACGGTTTGCCACTGATCCCGGCCAGTGGTTGGACGCGATTACACAGGCGGACGAAGCGGGTGGGAAACACGTGCGATTCCTCATTCGCAATTGCTACCTCAACCCGACCGTTTACGCGAAGTACCGGACCTATTGGACCCGCGCAGGTTTCAGGGTCATCGACTGTCCTTCCCTCACCCAACAAGGAAAGAGCAGTACGGACATCAATCTGGTTCTGGATGCAGTAGATGTTCTGGCTGGCGTTGCGCATGTGGAGGAATTCTTTATCGCCTCGGATGACGCAGATTTCACGTCGCTCGTTCAGCGGTTCCGGGCTGCTGATCGCCGAACGACCGTGATAGTCGCTGGACCAGTTGCTGCTGCATACAGACAGATGGCGGACACGGTTATCCAGTCGCACGACTTCCTTGCGCTACTGAGTGGGGTGGCGAGCACGGCTCCTGCGGTGGAGCCAGCTCGCCCACGCGTTGGGGATACCGCCAAGCCCGCGCCCAAGAAGGCGTCGTTAGCTTCAAGTGCAGCAGTTGCGGTACGCGAGATGGTCCAGACCGCTGAGGGGCCGATCAAATCCGCGGTAGTTGCTCAGCGGGCATTGTCTGTGGATCCGTCGCTAAGCAGCGACTGGGGCGGCCAAGGCAAATTTGGTACTTGGATAACCCGCATCGACGACGGCATACAGTTTGCGCCTATTCCCTCACCGGGGTGGGTTTGGGATGCAAAACGGTTCTCGCAGGGGGATCTCCCTACGGTGGAAGATCCAGACTCTTCATTCCAAAATCAGATTGCACGGGTCACGGATATCCCGGCTTTGTCGGCGGTGCAGTACAGGCAGATTCTGCTCACTCTGGCCGAGAAACTGGCTGAGACCACCAATCGGAATGAGCTCGCAAAGTTGGTCCGGGACGAGTGCTTGGCTTCGGAAGTTCCTGTGGCCCGTTCTTCAGTGAATTACGTCATTCAGGGATTGATCTACGCTAAGGTCACCCTCGCCATTGGCTTGTCCTCAGCAGAGCTTGCCCGGGCCTGGGTGGGGCACGTGGAAGGTATGTGCCGGGTGGCTGGGCTCCAACTCGACAAGGGCGAAGCGGCAAAGCTCCGAGCCTGGACCGGGGGAGGGCTCGCCGGACACCCAGGGAAGGGCTGAGGTCTGACTAGTTCACTTTGACTTGTACCTGGTCGATCCGCGCGAAGCAGGCCGGACCACCGTTGCCCTCGAGGGTAAATATGTCGAAATTTCCGAAATGACAGCGTCGGGGGGACGAGGTCTCCGTTTGAACGCTCGTCTTCTTGAACGGGAGCTCTGCCTGCGTCATGAACTGTGCAATCGTGCCACTGCGTAAGTAAACCACTACCCGGACCGGCACCGGGATCCCTAAAGGCAAGGCGTGAATGCTCATGAACGCGTGGCAATGGGCCCCAGTTGTTCTAGCCGCAATTTCGGCTGTGTTCGTGATGGCATCTATCCTCTGGAGCATCTTCGACGTGAGGAAAGGCGACCGCTTGGACCAGACGACGACGCTGTGGCTGCTCCTGTTGTTGGCTGTCCCCTTATTTGGCGTTGTGGCTTGGCTCTACGCGAGACCGCGGCTGGGTCCGCACGCTGATAGCCTCCACTGCAAGAAGCTGCCCTAGCTGTAGTTCCCAGGGACGTTGTGAACAGCGTGGCGTGATGTAAAGGACGAG
>NZ_JAPDNV010000013.1:0-108715 GCF_026013155.1 Paenarthrobacter sp. PAE-2
GCAGGAACACGCTCAAGGGCCATCACGGCGACGGCGCCGGCGTCCTCGGCAATACGGGCCTGCTCGACGTTAACGACGTCCATGATGACGCCGCCCTTGAGCATCTCAGCCATACCCCGCTTAACGCGGTTGCTGCCCGTGACGCTGTTCGCGGACGAACCGGCTTCGTTGCTTACATCTGGTGTAGACACAAAAACCCCTATGGGTAGATAAACGACCTTCTGACCGGCAGCACACAGCAGAGGACCGCAATCAGCGCACACCGGGTTTTCAGGTCAAGGTGACCAAGTACTAGTAATACTAGTCGCACCACGCAGGCGCGCAGTACTTGTATTACCCGGCAGGATCGCCTTAATGGGGCTTCAGCAGGACAGCTGCACAAAAGCCGCAGGCAAGGTCTGGTCAGATGCCAGTTCCCTTGGTGTCGGCCAGCGCTTGCCTGTGAACTGCGGCCATCCTCTGGACGATCGTGATAACGCTTGCAATGGCAAGCAGGACCAAGGTGGCGAAGAGAACCACCTGCGGTAAACCCAGTCCCGTCAAACCGGTGACCAGGAGGACTGAAGCCAACCTTTCAGCCCGCTCGGCGATGCCCACGCTGGCGCTGTACCCGAGCGACTCGGCCTTGGCCCTGACGTAGGAAACCACCATTCCCAGCACAAGGCAGATGACCGCGGCGAAGCCGATGGCGGGATCGCCGCCACCTGTGAAGAACCAGATGGTGATGCCGGCGAAGATCGCGCCGTCGGCCAGCCGGTCGAGGCTGGAGTCCAGGAAGTTGCCCCATCCACCGCTCCTGCCGTGAAGCCGCGCCATGATCCCGTCCACGACGTCGGAGAAGGCAAAGATTGCGATCATCAGCGACCCCCACCACAGATGCCCCAGGGGATAAAGGACCAGGCCGCCGAAAATGACGCCTGCGGTGCCGACAATTGTCACGGCGTCGGGCGATACGCCCATCTTGAGGAGCCAACGGGCGATGGGAGTGAAGAGTGATGTGAAGAAACCGCGCGCATGCCTATTGAGCATTCGACTACCCTGGCCAGGCTTCGGCCACGAGCTTGCGGACTTCATCGAGAGTCTGCGTGATGGCCTTGGTTTGGGCAATGATCGGGAAGAAGTTCCCGTCTCCGCCCCATCGTGGAACCACGTGCTGGTGCAAGTGCGCGGCAATGCCGGCCCCGCCGGTCACGCCCTGGTTCATGCCCAGGTTGAATCCGCTCGGGTTGGAAACCTTCCGCAGTACACGCATTGCCGTCTGGGTAAGCTCTGCGAACTCTGCTGTTTCTTCAACAGTGATGTCCGTGTAGTCAGGCACGTGACGATAGGGGCAGACCAGCAAGTGCCCCGGATTATAGGGAAAAAGGTTGAGCACGACGTAGCACGTCTTGCCCCTGTAGACGATGAGCGATTCCTCATCCGAACGCGTTGGACCAACACAGAAGGGGCAGTCATCCTTGTTCTTGAACTGGTCCTGCCCACCCTTGATGTAGGCCATGCGGTGCGGAGTCCACAGGCGCTGGAAAGCGTCCGGGACGCCGGCGAGCCCAAACTCGTCGGTTACGTTTGAGTCGCCGGGGTACCCGGCTTCCGCGCCTGTGTTCTCCTGCACCGTATCTACATCCGTTCCGTTAGCTCTCGCGGTTCTTCACGGCGTCGACGATCCTGCGGACAGCCTCAGCCACCGGCACGCCGTTGTCCTGGCTGCCGTCACGGAAGCGGAAGGACACGGCGCCGGCCTCGGCGTCCTCGCCACCTGCGATGAGGACAAAGGGAATTTTGTCCTTGCTGGCCGTACGGATTTTCTTCGGGAAGCGATCCGACGAGATATCAACCTCTGCCCGGATGCCGGCAGCCTTCAACTGGTCAACGACGTCGAACATGTAGTCGTTGAAAGCTTCGGCCACGGGAATACCTACTACCTGGACCGGAGCCAGCCACGCCGGGAAAGCGCCGGCGTAGTGTTCCGTGAGCACGCCCATGAAGCGTTCAACCGAGCCGAACAGTGCCCGGTGGATCATCACAGGACGCTGGCGGGTACCGTCGGCGGCCTGGTACTCGAGTTCGAACCGCTCGGGGAGGTTGAAGTCCAGCTGGATGGTGGACATCTGCCAGGTACGTCCCAAGGCGTCCTTGGCCTGGACGGAGATCTTGGGGCCGTAGAAAGCTGCTCCCCCGGGATCCGGCACCAGTTCCAGACCTGAGGCTTCGGCAACCTCTGCAAGGGTCCGGGTTGCTTCTTCCCAAGTGGCGTCGTCTCCAACGAACTTTTCCTCGTTCTTGGTGGAAAGTTCCAGGTAGAAGTCGTCAAGGCCGTAGTCCTTGAGGAGGCCCAGGACGAAGTTCAGGGTGGTGGTGAGTTCGTCCTTCATCTGCTCGCGGGTGCAGTAGATGTGGGCGTCGTCCTGTGTCATGCCACGGACGCGGGTCAAGCCGTGCACGACACCGGATTTCTCGTACCGGTACACGGAGCCGAACTCGAACAGCCGCAGCGGCAGTTCCCGGTAGGACCGGCCGCGGGAACGGAAGATCAGGTTGTGCATGGGGCAGTTCATCGGCTTCAGGTAGTAGTCCTGGGCCGGCTTGCGGACTGTTCCATCCTCATTGAGTTCGGCATCCACCTGCATGGCCGGGAACATGCCGTCCTTGTACCAGTCCAGGTGACCGGATACTTCGTAGAGGTGTCCCTTGGTGATGTGCGGGGTGTAGACGAACTCATAGCCGGACTCCACGTGCCGCTGGCGCGAGTAATCCTCCATGGCCTTGCGGATGATTCCGCCCTTCGGGTGGAAAACGGGCAGGCCGGAGCCGAGCTCGTCCGGGAAGGAGAAAAGATCCAGTTCCACGCCAAGCTTGCGGTGGTCGCGGCGCTCCGCCTCCGCAATGCGTTCCTGGTATGCCTTCAGCGCATCCTTGGTGGGCCACGCCGTTCCGTAAATGCGCTGGAGCTGCTGGTTGTTCTGGTTTCCCAACCAGTAAGCGGAAGAGGAACGGGTCAGCGCGAAAGCGTTCGAGATCAGCTTGGTGTTGGGAAGGTGCGGACCACGGCAGAGATCGCACCAGACGGTATCGCCGCTCTTGCGGTCCACGTTGTCGTAAATGGTGATGTCGCCTGCGCCGACCTCGACGTTGACGCCTTCGGCGGAGTCGCCGGCGTCGTTCTTTTTTCCGAGCAGTTCAAGCTTGTAGGGCTCGTTGGCCATGGCTTGGCGGGCTTCTTCTTCGGTGACCACGCGGCGGACGAACTTCTGGTTCTGGTTGATGATCTTTTGCATCATCTTTTCCAGCTGGCGCAGGTCTTCCGGAGTGAACGGTTCAGCGACGTCGAAGTCGAAGTAGAAACCGTCGGTGATGTAGGGGCCGATGCCGAGCTTGGCATCGGGCCGCAGCTGCTGCACAGCCTGGGCCATGACGTGGGCGGTGGAGTGGCGGAGGACATTGAGGCCATCAGGGGACTCGATGGTGACGCCCTCGACGCTGGCGCCGTCCGCGAGGGGCTGGTCAAGGTCCTTGAGCACACCGTCAACACGGGCTACAACAACATCGCGGCGCTCGAAGAAGAGTTCCGCGCCTGTAGTCCCCTCCGTCACCTTGGTCTCTTCGCCATCGACGATGAGGGTGATCTGCTGGGCATCTGACACGGGTGTCTCCTATTCATAGTGAAGGCTTCATAGCTTGTGGCGTACGGGGACCACAGCCAGCCATCGTCAATCGTATCGGTTCCCGTCGAGGGCGGCCAAAGCAGCACGCCGGTCCCGGAACCAACTGCCGTTCAGCTTCCAAGACCCGTAATGGCAAGGTTTCGACTGATGCCGTCAAGCGGCCCTGGCAGGAATCTTTCCCGTGGATCAACGACGCCGGAACCTGGCTTTTCGGGGAACGGCAGGGTTTCGGGGTGGCTCAGGTCCCAGGCTTTGGTGGCACTGAGGCTGATCCCCTTGGGTCCCGTCCTTCGTGTTGTTCCGCGGATCAGCAACAACCTGGTACCGAACAGGAGGGGTCCTGACTCTTCCTGGGCCTCATGGAAGAAGACGCTGTCAATGCAACCTGTGCCGTCATCAATACTGATGAACACCACACGCCTTCCTCCCCGCATGGGTGGCGTTTGGGTTGCGACCCGGACCCCGGCCACCAGGACTTCCGTACCGTTCCGCAGCCCCAGGAGCTTGTCCGCCGTGGTTACTCCCAGTATGTCCAGTAATGGCCTGTGGCTCTCCATCAAGTGCTCGCTGACGTCCACGGCCATCAGGTCCAATTCAGCGCGGACATTGTCCACCAATGTTGGTGCAGGCAATGCCGCCGGCAGGTTCCGGAGCTCCACATCACCCAGGGGAAGAGCCAACTGCCCGTCGATGACCTTGGGCTTTTTGGCGGGGGAACTTTGCAGGGCCTGCAGATGCTGCACCAGATCGGCCCGGTTGGCCCGGCTCCCCGAATCCTTATGGAGATGGTCGAAGGCACCCAATTGGGCCAGCCTCTTGATGTTGGGCTTGCTGATCCTGGCCCGCGTCCGGAGATCCGCTAACGAATCGAAGGGCTGGCCCGCCACGATCCGCTTCAGCTCCGCACCGGACAAGCCGTAGATTCCGGTCAGGCTCAAGCGGATCCCCAGCCTGCCGGCCTGGGGACCTTCCTGGATTCGTTCAACGCGATACTCAGCCTGGCTTCTGTTGATGTCCAAGGGAAGGATGGGAATGCCGAGTCTCCTGGCCTCTGAAACCAACAGCCGTTTCGGATACATCCCGGGATCGTGTTCCCACAGGCCGGCAAGGAAGGCTTCCGGATGGTGGGCTTTCAGCCACGCTGATTGGTAGGTGGGTACCGCAAAAGCGGCTCCATGCGCCTTGCAGAACCCAAAACTTCCGAAGGCTTTCAGCGTCCCCCAGACCTTGTCCACTACGTCCGGGGAATACTTTTTGATGGCTTCCTTCCGGAAATAGGCTTCAACTCCGGGTTCCCGGGCCTCATCCCCCAACGCCCGGCGGAACTCGTCAGCCATGGCCAGTCCGCATCCCGTCATGACGTCGAAGGTCTTCAGGATTTGCTCATGGAAGACCGTCACGCCGTGGGTTTCCTCAAGAACCGGCTTCAAATCAGGATGCGGGTAGGACTCGGGGGCAAAGCCGTGCCGGTGTTCAAGGAAGGGCCGGACCATATCCGATTTCATGGGCCCGGGCCTGAACAATGAGATATCGATGATGAGGTCGTTGAATTCCCGGGGTGCCATCTTTCCGATGAGTTCGCGTTGCCCCGGAGACTCGATCTGGAAGCAGCCCAGAGTATGGGTGCTCCGGATCAATTCGAAGGTTGCCTCATCATCGAAAGGTACGGCGTTGAGGTCGATTCTGCCGTCGCTGGAAATGTAGTCCGGACCTTCACCCCCAGGTCCTGTTTGATGGCCGCCTGCGGCAACGACTTCCGCCTTTCCGGGATGGATCCTGATGACTTCGCGCACTGCAAACGCCATGGCGCTTTGCATCCGGACACCCAGGACATCCAGCTTCAGCATGCCCATGGGGTCCATGTCGTGTTTATCGAACTGGCTCATCGGCAGACCGAGTCCGCTCGGCTGAACGGGTGTCCTGTCCAGGAGTCCGGCGTCTCCCAGGATCACGCCGCAGGGATGCATGGAGATGTGCCGGGGCAAGCGGTCCAAACGCTCGGTGAGGTCCACCAGCAAATCCAGCTGTTGGTTCGTGTCCAGGGAGCCGTGGTCCCTGCCGGCCTCGATTCGTTGTGCAAACTGGCGCAATTCCGGCTTTTCAATCAATGCTTCCCTGAATTTTCGGGCAGAGAATCTCCACAGCTGTTTGGCGATTTCCCCGACTTCGCCTTCATCCATTCCCAAGGCCATCCCGGCATCCCGGACGGCTCCACGGGCACGGTATCCGTTCTGCATGCTCATCAGGGTCACCCGTTCGGACCCAAACCGGTCAAAGATCTTTCGGTAGACGTTATGGCGTTCGGCGCTTTCCACGTCTATGTCAATGTCCGGCAGGGTGGACCGGTGGCCTGAGAGGAAACGCTCGAAAATGAGGTCGTGACGGAGCGGATCCACCTGACTGATGTCAATGAGGTAGTTGACCAGGCTCGATGCTCCTGAACCGCGTGCTGCCACGCGAACTCCCATGTCCAGGATCATCTTTGAAACTTCGGCGACAGTGAGGAAGTAGGAGGCAAAACCCAACGTGGCGATGATCCTGAGCTCGTGTTCCAACCGCGAGCGCATCTTTTCATGGGCCTTGCCGGTGATTCCCGGATAGCGTCGGCCGATTCCTGCTTCACAGCGTCTGGCCAGTTCGATCATGGGGTCTTGGTCTATGCCAATGATGGAGGCTTCGGGCACCACCGGTTTCTTCCAGCCCATGTCCTGCACCGGATCGATCCTGCATTTGTCTGCGAGCGCCTCGGTGTTGGCAAGGAGCTTGGCCAGTTCGGCGCTTCCTTGCCCTGAGGAGGACATGTTTTCCTTGCCGAGTTTCATCATGTCCCCGGCGGGTTTGAGCCATCCCTGCCCTGTTGGTTGAAGCTGGGGTGTTGGTTGAAGCCGGGGTGCTTCGAATAGTTCGGGAAGTGATTTCAGGGTTCGGGCAGAGTCCAGGACATCTGCCGTTGCTGCGCCGTCGAGTGCGCAGTAGCGGACGGCGTTGGTGAGGATGGCGGGGATGTTGTATTCGAGCGCGAGTTTGAGCATGCGGACGGCGTGGGAGGTGCTGAGGGGTTCTCCCGGGGGGCTGAGGTGGGAGACGGTTTCGGCGACGATGGTGCCTTGGGGCATGGCGTCTATCCATTGTTTGAAGAGGGTCCGGGGGCGCAGGTATTTCCTGCCGCCCATGGCTTTGCCAACGTCCGAATCGGGGCCTATCAGGACAGTGAGGACAGGCTTGAGTGTCTGAGGGTCCAGGGTCCTTGAGGCGAGTTCTGCCCTGGTGACTGCCACGGGGACTGTTCCTCCGGCTTTTCCGGAGGTCCGGGAATGGGCATCGGAGATGAGGCGGCAGAGGGCACGGTAGCCGGCGCCTTGGTTGTGGCCGTGGGCGAGTACTACCACCCTGCCGGCTGTTTGGGTTCGGTGGTCGCCGTCGTCATCGAGGATGGCGAGGTCGACGCCGACGATGGGGTCGATGCCTGCATCCATGCATGCTTTGAGATGTTTGATGGTTCCGTAGAGGCCGTCGCGGTCAGTGCAGGCGAGGGCGGTGGCGCCGTAGGCGGCTGCTGCTTGGGCAAGTTCCTCGGGCCAGGAGACGCCGTAGTGGGCGCTGAAGGCTGTTGAGACGTGGAGGTGGGTGAAGCTCAAGGGTCAGGCCGCTTCCTCGGGTTCCGCTGCACTGCTTGGTGCGGCGTCGTGGATGCGGATGACCCGCCATCGGCCGCTTCCTAGGTGGCGGACGAGGTCGAGGGTGATGTTTTTTACGGTGTCTTCCGGTTGCCTGCCGGGGTGGGTCCCCGAGTGTGGGGCCGGCACCAGTTGGACGCGCCAGATTTCGTGGTCCACGAGCCCGGCTCCTGTGCCCAGTGGCGCCCGGGTCTCTTCGAGCCACCATTGGCGTCTTTCATACCAGCGGGAGGGTTCTGCACAGACCTGGTAGTCGCGGCCTTGCCATCTGACGTCCTGTGGTTGGCCATCCTCAGTGCAGATGACGTTTACGGACTCGCTGAACAGTCCCATGTGCACGCTCCTTACACCGCAAGACAGATAACCGTTATTCGAAAGTATGTTCGAATAATAGCTAGTTTACGACGCCGGAACGGCAAAACCTACTCAGGGGTTGGCACCTTCTTCCGCCTTGTGGCGACTCGTCGTCCTGCGCTTTTGAGCAAGAGGTCCCGCAGCGGATGCATGGTTTCTGCGAGCGCCACCCTCCCCATCAGCGATGATGCGATCCGAAGTTGCTGGGTGGGCAGTACTCGTTGCTTGTTGTAGGCCGCAAGCGCTTGTTTGCGGGGCAGTTCGTTGAGGAGCCTTCCCAGGGTGACTGCGTCGACCAGGGCTTCGCAGGCTCCCCTGCCAAGGTTCGGCGTCATGGCGTGGGCGGCATCCCCCAGCAGCACGATGCCTTCCTTGGCGTAGCGGGCCATCGGCGGGGTTGTCCAGATTCTTTGGGCGAGGGATGTTTCGGGGGTTGCCTCCCTAAGGACGTGCTGCACCGCCGGCGAATGGTATTGGAAGATGTGCCTGGTCAATGCCAGGGCTTCTTCCACGTCAACTTGGTCAGGCCCGAGGCCGGACCGGAAGGAGGCGTACCAGTTGGTCCCCGATCCCGTGGGGGCGAGCCCGAAGAGCGTGCCGCTCCCCCAGTATTCTCCGACGTCGGACGGTGACGGCTGGGAGGGGATGACACCCCTGACGGCCAGGAATGGCGTGGGACGTGCTTGGGTGCGGCTTCCCCAGGCTTTCCGGCGAATGATGCTGTGGACTCCGTCGGCGCCCACCAGCAGCGCGCCGTTGTTCGGCAGCTCTGCCACTTTTCCGGTGATTCGGGTGACCGACGGCGGAACAGCGGAGTCAAGCATGCGGAGCAGGCCGGGCCGTGAGATGCCCATGAGCACGTTGCCTTGCATGGCGAGCATGGGATGGCCCGAGGGGTCGCGGAGGGCGCCTGAAGCCAGCCGGGCTCCTGCCGCCTTCAGCGTTTCCAGCAACCCGAGTTCCGCCAAAGCCGCTTGGGCGCCGGACCACATGGCCAGGGTTGTTCCCACGCCGGGCAGTTCGGGCCGTTGCTCGTGGATGGTGACGTCGAACCGTCCGGGATCAAGCCGGGCCGCGAGTGCCAAACCGGCAATTCCACCCCCAATGATGTCCACTTTTTCCATGGCCACACTCTACTACTACATTTGTAGTAACACCATGGTTCAAGGCTAGACTTCGACCATGCCGGACCGACGCACCGAAATAGCCGACGCCGCCGTGGCAATCGTCGCGGCCAAGGGCCTCAAAGGCCTCACCCACAGGGCAGTTGACGCCCAAGCGGGCCTCGCCGTCGGAACCACGTCCAACTATTTCCGCAGCCGCGCCGCCTTGGTGGCTGCCGCCGTCGATCATGTGGAAGCGCGCGACGCCCGGCTCCTGCGGGATCAAGGAATGGAACGGCTCCCGACGACGGTGCCGGAGTTGGCAGACCAACTCGCCGGCGCGGTCCTGGCGCTTGCCGGTGAACACGCCGATCTGACCCGGGCAAGGTTCGCTTTTGCCCTGGACCGTCCCGAGGTCGTCTCCGCCGGTCACGAACGCATGGTTTCCGGCCTGGAGCACCTGCTCCAGGCGATGGGACTGCACGATGCGAGATCCCGGGCAGAAGCTGTTGCCGATTACAGTGACGGCTTGGCATTGCATCTGCTGACGGCCCGGCACGGACAGGAAATGGAGCGTTCAACCGTGGCGGACAACGTCCGGCGCCTTCTGGAAGGATGACCTGCAAGGGGTGGACGCAAGCCGGTCCGCAGAGCAACATGGTGGCATGAGCACCCAAGACGCACTCCTGAAGCAGGTCAGCATCACCGCCACGGACCAAAACCTGGTGGCGCGTTTCGAACTGGACGGCAACGTCCCTGATTCCGGCGCCTACGTCGTGGGACTGGTAGCCGCCAACGAAGACTACTCCAATCAGCGAAGGCTGGGCATCGAATTCATGAATGGTGAGGCGATCTCGTTCTTCTCCTTCAACCACGCCCTGAGCGCGGAGGAAAACTACGACATCAAAGGTGTGGAACATTCGGGAAACGTGATTACCGGAAGTTTTCCGGCCTCCGCCATCCAAGGGCTTCCCAAAGGGCATGTGATGACTGCCTTCAGTGAAGCCGACGGGCGTGACTTCCAGTCCGGCGTACCCGTCAAGGAAGAGTTCCAGGAAGCCTAAAAGGGCAGTACTCAGAAAAGCGCTTGGACCGGTTCGATAAGTTCCGGTGAGTTGTTTCGGACATTTCCGACGGCGGCGCCCACCGCATCCAGCGTCCAGTCCGCTGCGGCATCATGGGCGCGGAAGCGGACCATCCGGACGAGTTCTTCAGCGTCTTTTTCCTTGGGATCCAACCAGGCTTCCATTGTGTCTTTGCTCATGGGCAACGGGACCCGGTCATGAAGTGCCGTCAATTCATCGAAAACGGAAGCACTGCGCCGCGTTCGCGCTGATTCCGCCGTCGGGGTGTCTGCGGTGATGATCGACATCGACAGCAGCCACCGTGCGGGATCGTCTTCGGGCAGCGACTGATCCCGCCACCACTCATACAGGCCGGCGAAGACCACGCCCCCGCCGTTTCCGGGGTGGACATAGTAGGGCTGCTTGTTCTTGCCCTCGCCCTTTTTCCATTCGTAGTAGCCATCGGCAGGCACTGCGCAACGCCTGGCAACCGCAGCCTTGCGGAATGACGGTTTCTCAAGGAGGGTCTCGCTGCGGGCGTTGATCAGGCGGGCGCCGCCCTTGGCATCCTTCGCCCACGACGGCACCAAGCCCCACTTCGCCACATGCAGCTGGCGCTTGACGGACTCCTCCACCACGCGTTCCAGAACGATCGGGACCGTGTCCGTCGGAGCAACGTTCCATGACTTTTCGAGGGCGACTTCCTTCTCCAGTTCGGCGTCGAACTCGGCCAGAAGGTCACCCACGGCACGGGCCATGACATAGCGTCCACACATGCCACTCAGTCTGCCTTGTCCACGCCCCGCACACCAGCACCGCAGCCGGAGCTGCCCCGTCCGTAACCGGCGTTCGCACGGAGCCGGGAATTATTCGCCGTCACGTTACCGTTGATACCAACGAACCAACCAGCGTGAAAACGACCAATACCTAGGAGAGCTCTGTGGATTTCACCCCCGACTCCGGCACCATCACCATGTTCTCGACCACTTGGTGCGGATACTGCAACCGCCTGAAGAAGCAGCTTGACGCCAAGGGCATCGGCTACACCGAGATCAACATCGAGGAAGTCGAAGGCACCGCCGAACTCGTCGAGCAGCTCAACGGAGGCAACCGCACTGTCCCCACCGTTCTCTTCCCTGACGGCACTGCCGCCACCAACCCTTCAGCTGCCGAAGTCGAAAACCGCCTCGCGGCCTAAAGCCCGCCAGTCGTTGGCCGCGTAGGACCACGCAACAGGCCCGCCACGGAACAATCCCTTCCCTGTCTGCCACGTGTGATAGACAGAATGGGAATCCGTAGCGGGCCTTGCTGCATTAACGTGCCGCATGGGACAGGCTCGCGCTCCGCCAGTCCGAAGGGAATGTTCATGGTCCACGCAGTCAAAGGCGTCGTCGTACGCTCAAAAGGGGCGCCCGCAACCCTCGAAACCGTCCTGGTCCCCGAACCCGGGCCCGGAGAAGCCCTGGTGGACATCCTGACCAGCGGCGTCTGCCACACAGACCTGCACTACAAGCTCGGCGGCATCAGCGATGATTTCCCGTTCCTGCTCGGCCACGAAGCAACCGGCGTAGTCAGCGCCGTCGGCCCCGACGTCACCGACGTCGCACCCGGTGACCGCGTCGTCCTGAACTGGCGGGCCGTCTGCGGCAACTGCCGGGCCTGCAAGCGCGGCGAGCCCCAGTACTGCTTCAACACGCACAATGCCACCCGGAAGATGACCCTCGAGGACGGCACGGAACTCTCTCCCGCCCTGGGCATCGGCGCCTTCATCGAAAAGACCCTCGTGGCCGCAGGCCAGTGCACCAAAGTAGACCCCGACGCCGATCCCGCCGCCGTCGGACTGCTCGGCTGCGGCGTCATGGCCGGCTTGGGCGCGGCACTGAACACCGGCGGCGTCAAGCGCGGCGACTCGGTGGCCGTCATCGGGTGCGGTGGTGTTGGCGTTGCCGCCATCGCCGGTGCCGCGCTTGCCGGGGCCACAACAATCATCGCCGTGGACATCGACCCCAAGAAGCTCGAACGCGCCAAGGACCTCGGCGCAACCCACACCGTGGACTCATCGGCAGGGGACCCCGTGGAAGAAATCCGGGCCCTGACCGGCGGCTTCGGCGCGGATGTCGTCATCGACGCCGTCGGACGCCCCGAAACCTACAAGCAGGCCTTCTACGCCCGCGACCTCGCCGGAACAGTCGTCCTGGTAGGCGTTCCCACCCCGGAGATGAAGCTCGAACTCCCATTGCTGGACGTCTTCGGCAGGGGCGGATCCCTCAAGTCCTCCTGGTACGGGGACTGCCTGCCCTCCCGCGACTTCCCCATGCTGGTGGACCTCTACAAGCAAGGCAAGCTCGACCTCGACGCCTTCGTCACCGAACGCATCACCATCAACCAGGTGGAAGAGGCGTTCGACAAGATGCACGAGGGCGCCGTCCTGCGATCGGTGGTGGAACTGTGACGTCCGGAAGCAACGTCAGGATCGACCGCGTCGTCACCTCAGGTACTTTCTCCCTGGACGGGGGAACCTGGGAGGTGGATAACAACGTCTGGATCATTGGCAACGACACCGAGTGCCTCGTCATCGATCCGGCCCACAACCCCGCCGAAATCGCAGAGGCCGTCAATGGCCGGAAGGTCACCGCGATCCTCCTGACCCACGGCCACGACGACCACATCCGCTACGCCGGAGAATTCCGCGAGCTGGTCAAGGCACCTGTCCACCTGCACCGGGACGACTGGATGCTGTGGCACGCGGTTTTCCCCGACCAGGACCCTGACAAGGCGATCGAGGACGGTGAGGAGTTCACTGTTGCCGGTGCCACCCTGAAGGCTCTCCACACTCCGGGCCATTCCCCCGGATCGGTGTCGTTCCTCCTCCCGGGCCACGGAAAACCGACTGAAGCAGGAGCGAGCGTCAACACTGTTTTCAGCGGAGACACCCTCTTCCAAGGTGGTCCCGGCGCTACCGGACGGTCCTACAGCGATTTCCCCACCATCATCGAATCCATCCGGACACGGCTCCTCTCCCTTCCTGAGGACACCGTCGTTCTGACCGGCCACGGCGAGTCCACCAGCATCGGCGCCGAAAAGCCGCACCTGGACGAATGGATCGCACGGGGTCACTAGCCCCCATCACGTCCGGAGGCCGGCTGCTGCTCCAAACACCGGGGCGGCAGCCGGCTCCAGCCGGATAATCACCGACTTGGAAGCCGGGGTGTTGCTGCCCTCGGCCGTCGACTCCAAGGGCACAAGCACGTTGGCCTCCGGGTAGTAGGCCGTCGCGCAACCCCTGGCACTGGGGTACGCCACCAAACGCAACCCGCGCAGCACACGGTCAACGCCGTCGTCGGCTTCGCTGTGAACGTCAACGTACGCGCCATCCGCGAAACCCAACTCCGCCAAATCCCCGGGATTGACCATCAACACCATGCGCCCCTTCTTGATGCCCCGGTACCGGTCATTCATGGTGTAGGTGGTGGTGTTGAACTGGTCATGGGCACGGACCGTTTGCAGCATCAGCCGCCCCTGGGGCACCGTGATGGTTTCCAAGGCGTTCACCGTGAACATCGCCTTGCCTGTGGCGGTGGGAAAGGTCCGGCTGTCCCGCGGCCCATGTGGAAGGACAAACCCGTCCACCGCGCGGATCCTCGTGTTGAAGTTTTCGAAGCCGGGCACAACGTGGGAAATGTGTTCCCTGACGGAGTCGTAGTCCCGCCGCATGCCGGCCCAATCAACCGGCACTTTGCCGCCCAAAACCGCCTCGGCCATCCTGGTGACGATCGCAACTTCGGACAGGACCTGTTCCCCGATCGGCGCCAGCCGGCCCGCGGAACGATGGACTGCGCACACCGTGTCCTCGACCGTGACGAACTGCTCCACTCCGCCCTGTACATCGATTTCCGTACGCCCCAAGGCAGGGAGAATCAGGGCCTGCTCCCCCGTCACAGCGTGGGAACGGTTCAGCTTGGTGGAAATCTGCACTGACAGCCGCGTCTTCCGCACAGCGTCCTCGGCTACCTCAGTGTCCGAGATCGCATGGACCAGGTTCCCGCCCAAAGCCACCAGCACCCTGATGCTGCCATCCCGCATGCCTTTAATGCTGTCCACCGAATCCACCCCGGGTTTCCGTGGCGGTTCGAATCCGAACTCCTCCTCCAGCGCGTCCAGGAACCAGGCAGGCATTTTCTCCCAGATGCCCATGGTCCTGTCACCCTGGACGTTGCTGTGACCGCGGATGGGTGAAGGACCGGCTCCGGGCTTACCGATGTTTCCGCGGAGCAGCAGGAGGTTGATGATTTCCTTAATGGTCGCAACGGCCTTCTTGTGCTGCGTCAAGCCCATGGCCCACGTGATGATCACCCGCTCAGCCCGGATGTATCTCTGTGCCAACTCGTCGATCTCTGCGCTCGTCAGCCCTGTGGCAACCAGGACGTCCTCTTCCCGCAATGCCGCCAACTGGGCGGCGAAACCCACAAAACCGCTGCAGTGACGGTCAATGAAAGCGCGGTCGAGCACCGTCCCGGGTGCCGCTCGTTCAGCATCCAGGACGCGCTTGGAAACGGCCTGCAACAACGCCATATCACCGGCAAGCCGGATTTGCAGGAACTGGTCGGCCAAATCCGTCCCCCTGCCCATGAGCCCAAGGGGCTTCTGCGGATTACGGAAGTTGATCAAGCCTGCTTCGGGCAAAGGATTGACCGCAACAATCGATGCACCCGCACGCTTTGCCTCCTCCAGCGCGGTCAACATCCGCGGATGGCAGGTCCCCGGATTCTGGCCCAATATGATGATCAGGTCCGACTTCGCAAAGTCCGTGTAGGTGATGGCTGACTTACCCACGCCGATGGTCTCCCCCATGGCCACGCCGGTGGATTCGTGGCACATGTTGGAACAGTCCGGAAGGTTATTCGTCCCAAAAGCGCGGACAAAGAGCTGGTACAAGAACGCAGCTTCGTTACTGGTCCTGCCACTCGTATAAAAGGTGGCTTGGTCCGGATGATCCAGGCCGTTGAGCTCCCGGGCAATGACCTTGAAAGCTTCGTCCCAGGAGACTGGAACATAATGGTCCGAGCCGGCCGCCTTGAAAACCGGCTCAACCAGCCTGCCCTGCTGGCCCAGCCAATACTCAGACCGTGTCTCCAAGGAAGCCAAGGAATTCTCTCCCCAGAACGAAGAAGGAATCCTCAGGGGTTCGGCCTCCCAGCCGATGGCTTTGGCCCCGTTTTCGCAAAACTCGGCGGCTTTCCGTTCCGGCGGATCGGGCCAGGCGCAGCTCATGCAATCAAAGCCGTCCTTCTGGTTCACCGCGGTCAAGGTCTTCCAGGCCCGGGCGGGTCCCATCCCGGCCAGAGCATGGGGCAACGTTTCGCTGAGGCTGGGCAATCCTGCCGCCGAGCGTTTGGGCCGCCCGACCGTCAGTTCAGCGTCGGTGTCCTGAAGTGGGTGCTTCTTCCGTGCCATCGTTCCACCGGAGTTTCAGTCTTGGCGATGTTACGTTTTCAATCTATGCCTGTGCCGTCGTTCAGGCGAGCAATGCGCGGAAGTCGCCGTCGACGATGTGCCCGTAACTTTGGTAAGCCTCGACCACTGCGTCCTCAACTGTCTTGACGTCAAGGCCGGGGAGGAGATCGTTCGCAGCACCCGCCGTCGCCGGGTCCCACTCAAGGCCCAAGGCCGCATAGCTGGCCGTAAGGACCTCACGGATGGGCGCGGAATCCTCCACAACGATCACGGAACTGAACAACCATCCGCCTGAAACCACGCGCTGCGCCGTGCCGATGAGCTTGATGCGGTGCTCCGGCCAATCCAGTGATTGTCCATGGACGCTGAACTCGCCGGGACAGTACTCGCCCGCGATTTCGCCGACGGCGGCATGAACGCCAACCCTGCGCAACGCGCCGGCCAACAGCTCACCGAACTGCGAGAACCGCGCCTTCGCCTGAACGATCGCGTCCGGGTGCGGCTCAATATGGTCAATGACGAGCGTGCCTTGATGATAGGCGGCCGCCCGCCCGCCGGCCTTCCGGACCAGAGGCTCGAAGCCCAGCCGCCGGCAGGAATCTGCTGCCGCTGCGAATCCCGGGAGGTTCGCATCGCGCTGGCCGAACGCCACCGTAGGAAGCGGCCGGTAGAGCCTCAGCAACGGACCCAGACGGCCGCTCCGGGCGCGCTGCAGGAGTTCGAGCGCGAAGTCGAGGTCCTCGGCCGCACCCAGCGATTCAGGCTGCCGGTAGACAGTAAGACGAGGCAGCTGCGGCGTTGAGGAGTCCTGCTCAGTCATCAGCTCTTCCTCAGCGTCAGGATCTGCTCTGCCCTGCCAAAGGGGCCCGAGTGGTCGTGCAGCACCGAGGAAGTCAGGCCGATTCCGTCAGAACCGAAGGACACCCTGTTATCCAGGCCAAGCCATTCACCGGCCGGTTTCCGGTACATATGAATCTGAAGGTCCACGTTGGGGAAAATGTAGCTGTCCTTGCCCGGAGGCACGCGTGCGGCGATGCCGTTGGCTGTGTCCACCAGGCCCATCAGGCGGGCAACATCGGAGCTGTCCTCCCTGTCCGTCAGTGGATGGGCTGTCCGGATCCAGACCCTGCCCGAACCCGGCCGGTGTCCTTCAGCAATGCGCATTTCCAGGGAGCTGATGTACCCGCCGGGCCAGACGCTCGCCCCATCCCAGGGCTTGCATTCATCCGGCGCAGGCATCGGTTCGTCTTCGACGGCGGCTATGGCGCTGGTGTCGCTGGTGATGATCCGCCATGCTGTGGCCCTGATAGCCACCCGGCCGGCAGCCGTCAGCTCTGCCTGGACCAACTCGATGGTCCGCCCCGGGCGCAGGGTTGAGGTGGTGACTTCGAAAGTACCTCCCGGGATCAAACCCAGGATTTCGTAGCTGATGCGGGCCATACGGACGTCGTCGCGCGGTTCGTGCCTCAGGAGGGCATCGGCCATGATGCCGGACGCGGGTGCCATGTGCTGTTCGTGCGGGTTCCAGGCGCCTTGCGCGTGGATCGTTGAACGGTACAGGCCGTTACCCAGCGATTCGTAGTAGAAATCCCCCTGCGCCAGTTCCGGTAATGCAGTAGACAAGCCGAGCCTTTCGCCAATATCGCATGTGAACTCAGACCACTGTATCCGCTGATTGGCCCTGTATCTGCCGCTTGGAGTCCGCACTCGAGTTATAACCGCGGCGCGGGAGTCCGGGGCTCCTAGGATGAAGGCATGGACCTTCGTGATGCCGCCCAGGAGCTGTACGCCGTGTTGCCCCGCGACTTCACCGCCCGCCGTTCGGAACTGGTCCGCGAAGCCAAGGACGCAGGCGACAAGGAGCTTGCCAAGGACATCGGAAAGCTGGGCAAACCGGCCGCCGGCGCCTGGGCAATCAACGCCTTGGCTGTTCACAAGCCCGAGGTGATTGACGGCGTCGTGCGCTTTGGAGCTTCCCTGCGGGCCGCGCAGGAGGACGGCGACGCGGACGCTTTCCGGCAACTGGGCCTGCAGCGTCAGGGCGAGCTGACGGGCGCCGTGCACGATGCCAAAGACCTGGCAGCGGAGCTGGGTTTCCCGCTGAGTGCGGCGGCAGCTGCCGACGTCGAACGGACGTTCCGGGCAGCGATGGCCGACGCCGGTGCTGCCGCCGCCGTTGCCACAGGGCGGCTGGTCCGGGGGCTAAGCGGCAGTGGATTCGAAGAAGTTGACCTGGACGGTGCCGTGGCAGGTGGGGAGTTCAAACCCGAGCCGACGTCCCAACCCGAGGGACAGTCCAAACCCAAGCCTCAGTCCCAACCCGAGGGACAGTCCAAACCCGAGAGCCAGTCCAAACCCGGGGCCCAGCGCGAGCCCAAAGCGAAAGAGAAGAAACCCGGGGAAGAAGCCACCTCTTTGGCTGAGCGTCGTGCTGCCAAGAAGAAGGCAGCCCTCGATGAAGCCCAGGCGGAATTCGACGCCGCAGAGTCCGAAGCGCAGGCAGCTGACGAGGCGGCGGCTCAAGCGTGGAACGCGGTCAAGGAGATCGAGCGTAGGCGCAAGGACGTGCAAGCGGACATCGAAAAGTGCAGGAAGCGCCTTGCTTCCCTGGAAGCCGATCTCATCGGGATCACGAGGGACGCCGAAGCGGCCGAGTCCGACAAGAAGCGCGCGGTACGGGCCGCTACCCAACAGCGACGCGCCGCGGACCAGGCCCGGCGGCGCGTCGAACGGTTGGGTTAGCTCTGCTTCTTGCCCACTGTTTTCTGCAGGTTGTGGGTGGCCGGACCTTCAAGGTAGGTCCCGTCCGGCGTGAACCTTGAACCGTGCAGGGGGCAGTCCCAGGACTTTTCGGCGTCATTCCACGTCAGCAGGCCGCCCAAGTGGGCGCAACTGGCAGAAACCCTGCACACCTTGCCGTCTACCGTGGAGACCGCTGCAGGCTCACCTTTGTACAGGCCGACGACGCCGCTCCCCTCCGGCGGCCGGGTTTCGTCCGTGATCTCCGGGTTGCTCCGCACCTTTGCCTTGTCTTCCACCATGCGTTTGGCTATCCCGGCATTGAGCCGGACCGCCTGGGCCGCACCCTGCGGGGACGTCACCCGGTGGTGGATGACAGTGGCCCAATCCGACTGGCCGCCCAGGATGTCCTGGGTGATGGACAACGCCGCGGCCACCCCGTTGCTCATGCCCCACTTGTTGTAGCCCGTGCCGAAGAAGATCCGGCCATGGCCCCTGGGCAGCTTGCCGAAGAAGGGCATCAGGTTGGTGGCCTGGTAGTCCTGCGCAGACCAGGTGTGCGTTACCTCGGCTCCCGGGTAGTTGTCCCTGGCCCAGCCCAGCAACGCATCCAGGTGCGCTTGGGGAGACTTCGCCCGGCCTGCCGGATGTCCGTACCCGCCGACCAGCAGCAACTCATGGCCCTCGGGTGTTGGATAGGTCCTCTGGGAACGGGTGGGCGGGTCCATGGACAGGTACATCCCGGTGGGAATTGTCGCGTCTCCCGGCAAGCGCAGGGCTGCCGCATAGGAGCGGTTGGGCTCAAGTTTGGCGAAGTACAGGCCGCGGTCCAGGATCGGAGTTCCCGTGGCCACCACCACCGTGTCCGCTGTGAAAGTGCCTTTCCGGGTGGTCACTTCCATGGGCTGGCCGGAACCAACGTTCTGGACCTGGACGCCTTCGACAATCAGGCCACCGTGCTCGCGGATGTCCTTGGCCAGCGTCTCGAGGACGTCCATGGGATTGATCTGGGCCTGGTCTTCGAGTTCCAGTGCCTCCATCACGGGGAACGGCAGGCCGGCATCCTTGCTGAAATGGACATCCAAACCGGCATCCCGCGAAACCGCAGCCTCCTTGCGGAGCCGCTGGCCGCCGTCGTCACTGGTTGCGAAAGTCACCGCCGTCCGGGTCTGGAAGGGGATACTCTGCTGCTCCATGTACTGCGTCAGCCAGGCCTGGCCGGTCCGGTTGGCTTCGACGTAGGCCTGGACCACCTTCAGTGAGTACTGGTTTCTCAGGGCAGACAGGGCACCGCCTTGGAGGAGGCTCAGTTTTCCGGTCGTATTGCCGGTGGTGACGGCACCCAGTGTCCGGGCTTCGAAGACCACCACCTTCTGCCCGGCCCTGGAGAGCAAGAGCGCGGCCACCAGACCGGTCAGGCCGGCTCCCGCCACTATCGTGTCGAAGTGCTTGTCCTCGGGAAGATCATCAGAACGGAATGCGGATACACGGTCCAACCAGAGTGACTTCATCGAACAACCTGCCCCTTCAATTCACAAAAAATTGCCTTTGGCATGCGTTGTTGGAAACGCTAGGCGTGTCCTCATCGCTTATCAAGGGTCGAGGTCACTGGTCACCACGGCGGCCGCCCTCCTCAGTTCCGGGTCCGGATCGGCAGCCCATCGCGCGAGGACCCTCTCGGCTCGGAGGCGGTTCTGTCCATCAAGGCGCTGAACCAGGGGCAGCACGACGTCCCGGGCCAACGGATCCGTCAATTCCTGGCTGCCGGCGTTCCGGAAGAAGCCTTCCAGGCGGGTCAGGTCCGTGTTGTCCAGCAGCGGCGCCTTCGACTGCAGCAGAACCACCGCCGCAAGCCTCCGCTCAAAGACGGGCTCGGCCCAGAGTTCCGAGCTCAGCGCCGTGATCTGGTCATGGTCCAGGTTTTTGTAGCGTTTGAGTGCGTCCCGAACGGTTCCGCGGACAGCACCCACGGAGGCACCGTAGACCTTCAAGCCCGGACCTACCCGCTCACGGATCGCAGAGGCCTTCTCCCACGAGGACTCGCGCTGCAGGGTGTAGTCGATGAATTCACCGGCATCACTCACACGCCTATTCTGTCAGTGCCTCCGCCTAACGTGGTTCCACCAGCCACCGACAGGAGAATCATGCCCTCGCAGGAGCTTGCCGAAACCGAAGCATCCTTCCCGGGAGTACCCCCGGCTTCATCCATGCCCAGTTGGTACCCGGTTCTGTTGCAGACGGTTGCCAAGGAGGTGCACGTTGGGCGTACACGCGCGGCCGCGGCCGCCAACAGTGAACTGCTGCAGTCCTATTGGAGCATCGGGCGGCACCTTGCCGAGCGGGAAACTGAGCAAGGGTGGGGCGCCAAGGTCGTTACACGGTTGTCGGCAGATATCCGCACACGCTTTCCCGAGGCCAAAGGCTTCTCCCCCAGGAACCTGCGATACATGAAGAGCTTCGCCCAGGCCTGGCCGGACTTCCCGATGTTGCAAGCGCCGCTTGCAACATTGCCCTGGTATCACCAGATCGCCCTGCTGGAAAAGCTCGACGACGGCGCCACACGGCTTTGGTACGCGGCGGCAGCTGCCCAACACGGTTGGTCGCGCAACGTCCTGGTCCATCAGATCCAGACGCGCCTTCACGAGCGGTCGGGCCAAGCCATCACCAACTTCGCTGCCACCATGGTTCCTGCTGATTCGGACCTCGCACAGCAAGCCACAAAAGATCCGTACGTCTTTGACTTCCTGGCCATGACGGACAGGCATTCGGAGCGGGAGCTGGAGCTGCAATTGGTGAAGCACGTTGAGAAGTTCCTGTTGGAGCTGGGCCAGGGTTTCGCCTTTGTGGGCGAACAGGTCAGGTTGGAGATCAACGGGGACGAGTTCTTTGCCGACTTGCTCTTCTACCATCTAAAGCTGCGTTGCTACATGGTCATTGAGCTCAAAGCCGTGAAGTTTGAGCCTGGTTTCCTTGGGCAATTGGGCATGTACATGGCAGCCGTTGATGACCTGATGGCACACCCGGACGACAAACCCACCATTGGCCTGTTGCTGTGCAAGGAAAAGAACAGCGTGGTGGCCGAGTACGCGCTGCGGGGATTCAACACCCCCATTGGCATTGCTGAATGGCGCACCTCGCTGGCCGATTCCTTGCCGGATGAGATCGTCTCCAGCCTGCCGAGCATCGAAACCTTGGAGGCTGAGTTGGCCGGCGAGGCCGAGCGGCTGGGTGGCTAGGGGGCTGGCGCCCGGGCTCAGACGATCAGCCGCCCGGAGGCTGGCTGACCTGGCTGAAGTCCGGTGGTGCGACCAGCCACAGACTGCCCTTGATGCAGTCCTTCTCCGTCCAATTGTCACGTGGCGCATTGACGTGCCCGCCGCCGAGCTCAACCTCGGAGCCTGAACGGACCACCGGATGCTTGTCCGCGTCGACGACTTCGAAGGCTTTGCCGTCTCCCTGCGTGGAATAGCCTTGGGGCCACACCAGCGTGTAGACATCGGACTCAATACCGCCGGGATGTGCGTAGACGCAACCATTCGCATCCACGCTCAATGTGCCCGTGAAGGCCGCGTCCATGGCGCTGTCCTGGTGGGACTCTACCCGCCCCTCCGCCTCTCAGCCATCAATCCAAAAATGTCAGTGCCTCGTGTCATCGTAAAGATATGAGCGACGGCCGGGAGTTGGTAACCACACCACCGGGCCTTGTGCTGTCCGATTTTCAGGACTCTCTCAGCACCGGCGTCATCAGCAAAGACCTGATAGATCAGCTTCGTGTTTTGGAGGATATGAAGTCGGCGATCTCGGCGTTGCAGGCCAGAATCGCGGTGGCTTTCGATCTTGCCCAGCGGCAGGAACAAGCCGACGCCGGAGTCCCGGCCAACGAACAAGGCCGCAGCACCGCTGCCCAGGTGGCCCTCGCCCGCCGTGAATCACCCAACAAAGGCTCCCGGCTCCTCGGCCTGGCCAAAGCCCTCGTCACTGAAATGCCCCGCACGCTGGCCGCCCTCCAAACCGGCAAACTCAGCGAATGGCGCGCCACGCTCCTCGTCAAGGAAACTGCTTGCCTCTCGGCTGAGGACCGCTGCGCCGTGGACGAAGAACTCGCCGCGGACACCGGCACGTTCGAGGGCGCCGGGGACAAAACCATCATCAGCACCGCCAGGGCAGCTGCCTACCGCCGGGACCCCCGCTCCATCACCCAACGCGCAGCCCACGCCGCCACCGAACGCCATGTCAGCCTCCGGCCGGCACCGGACACCATGACCTACCTCACCGCGCTGCTGCCAGTCGCCCAAGGAGTTGCCGCCTACAAGGCCCTGACCCAAGCCGCCGCCACTGCCCGCAGCAACGGAGACACCCGCACCAAAGGGCAAGTCATGGCCGACACTCTCACCGAACAACTCACCGGCACACGGCACGGATACACGGGCATCGACCTGCATCTGGTCATGACCGACCGCACACTGCTCCAAGGCGACTCCACCCCTGCACGTCTCACCGGCTACGGCACTGTCCCCGCCGAATGGGCCAGGAACTTGCTCACCACCGAAAGAAGACCCACCGACCAAACCTCCGGCGGAGGGACAAGCAACCCGGATCCCGAATTCAACATCTGGCTCCGGCGCCTCTACACAGCCCCCGCAACCGGCGAACTCCTCGGCATGGACTCACGGGCCAGGTTCTTCCCCGCCAGTATGCGACGCTTCATCGATACCCGTGACCACCTCTGCGCCACGCCCTACTGCGACGCGCCTATCCGCCACTACGACCACATCATCCCGTGGGCCTTAGGCGGCAAAACTACCCTTGCCAACGCCGCCGGGCTCTGCGAAAACTGCAACCACACCAAACAAGACCCCGGCTGGGCCACCGCGCCTGCCAGGGGGTCCAGACACAGCTTCCACATCACCACCCCGACCGGCCACACCTACCATTCCACCGCCCCGCCGCCACCGGGACACGAGGGCGTCAGCTCGCGGGATCGTACTGGAATTCCCTGAGCTCTTGCGGACAGCGGCATGCCACGGCAATCTTCGCTGCCCACTCGATCGCATCTTCGCGGGACGGCAATTCCAGGACGGTGTACCCGCCGTTAGGAACCGTGTGCCTAGGATACGTACCGGGCTCTACCATGCCATCGCCCGAGACCCGCACGGGTTCAACGTCTTCATTGATGCCGCCACCGAAGACGTAAACCCCTGCTGCTTTGGCTTCCTCGATGACGGCGTGGGCAGCATCAGCGACGTCCTGAAACTCCCCTTCCGGAATCATCATGGCTTCGCTTGGGAACGAGATCAGGTACTTGGTCATGTGGACCGCCTTCCTAACGTCAAAGCCCCTCACGCCGGTCAGCGCAAGGGGCTTTGAAACTACCAGAGATCGACAGGAGCCTAGAACTCCCAGTCCTCATCCTCCGTGTTCACAGCCTTTCCGATCACGTAGGAGGAGCCCGAGCCGGAGAAGAAGTCGTGGTTCTCGTCGGCGTTGGGTGACAGGGCGGAGAGGATGGCCGGGTTTACGTCGGTGACGGATGCCGGGAACATGGCCTCGTAGCCCAGGTTCATGAGGGCCTTGTTGGCGTTGTAGTGCAGGAACTTCTTGACGTCCTCGGCCAGGCCGACGCCGTCGTAGAGGTCATGGGTGTACTGGACTTCGTTTTCGTACAGCTCGAAAAGGAGCTCGAACGTGTAGTCCTTGATCTCCTGCTTGCGTGCCTCGGAAACCTTCTCCAAGCCCTTCTGGAACTTGTAGCCGATGTAGTAACCGTGAACGGCCTCGTCGCGGATGATGAGGCGGATGAGGTCGGCAGTGTTGGTGAGCTTGGCGCGCGAGGACCAGTACATGGGCAGGTAGAAGCCCGAGTAGAACAGGAAGCTCTCCAGCAGGGTGGAGGCGACCTTGCGCTTGAGGGGATCGTCGCCCTGGTAGTAGTCCATGACGATCTGTGCCTTCTTCTGCAGGTTCTCGTTCTCGAGCGACCAGCGGAAAGCGTCGTCAATCTCCTTGGTGGAGCACAGCGTGGAGAAGATGGACGAGTACGACTTCGCGTGCACCGACTCCATGAAAGCGATGTTGGTGTACACAGCTTCTTCGTGCGGGGTCAGCGCATCCGGAATCAGGGAGACAGCGCCCACGGTGCCCTGGATGGTGTCCAGCAGGGTCAGGCCCGTGAAGACGCGCATGGTCAGCTGCTGCTCTTCCGGTGTCAGCGTGTGCCACGACTGGACGTCGTTGGACAGCGGCACCTTCTCCGGCAGCCAGAAGTTGTTGACCAGGCGGTTCCAGACTTCCACGTCTTTCTCGTCCTGGATCTTGTTCCAGTTGATGGCCTCGACGTGGCTCAGGAGCTTCACTTTCTCAGTCATTTGTCGTTTTCACTTTCTCGCATGAGCTTGGCTTGTGCTGCATCGTCGATGCAATGCTGACAGGTGGGCTTCACGATGCCCTTGTTAGTGTGATGGCGGGTGTGGGCGCTTCGGCGGCTGAATGGCTTTGGTACACCTCTCCGTGCCGCTGACATCTTGGCTCGCGTTTCGGCGCTGGCTGTCTTTCCGTAGTTTGGGTTGCCTTCACCCGTGAAGGCTTCGGAAAGCGCCTTACGTGCCTCTGCCGGCATGGTGTGCCCGAAACCTGGATGATCCGGACCGAACCTCCCAAAATTAGGATTGTCTGGTCCCACAAACGTGCCCTTGCGCTGCTCTGCCCACTTCTGACGCTGCTCCGGTGAATGCGACATGCCAAAGAATGGATTATCCTCACCGAATCGACTCAGACCTTTGCGCCCTTTGGATCGTAGACGAGCAGCATCACGCATTTCGTCCGTCCAGACCACTCCGGTCGGGCCCAGCCCACCATCTGAGAGATTCAGCAGACGATCACCTTGGCTTCTCAAGTAAGCGATCCAGTCAACCTCGGCCTGTCCAAGCTGATCCAATCCTTCGAGCCAATCGAGTTCATCGGCTATCAGGTCTGCGGGATTCTGTTTTCTGACCCAGTCGTAGAACGGAGTTTTGCGGCCTTGAGCTGCAACCCTGAGATGTTGGTGGAACCGACGGCTGGCGGTCTTGGTCGTGATTCCGACATAGCGGTACTCAACCTCGCGGCGAAGCCTGATGCCATAGACCAAGCCGCCTGTCGCCGTCGTAGTTCCCTTCAACTCAGAGCACCACCGTCATAGCGCACATGAAACACAGCCTTCCACCTCAGTACCCTCAAGGGCCATCTGGCGGAGACGGATGTAGTAGAGCGTCTTGATGCCCTTGCGCCATGCGTAGATCTGCGCCTTGTTGATGTCACGCGTGGTGGCGGTGTCCTTGAAGAACAGCGTCAGGGACAGGCCCTGGTCCACGTGCTGCGTGGCAGCGGCGTAGGTGTCGATGATCTTCTCGTAGCCGATCTCGTACGCATCCTGGTAGTACTCCAGGTTGTCGTTGGTCAGGTACGGAGCCGGGTAGTAGACGCGGCCGATCTTGCCTTCCTTGCGGATTTCGATCTTGGCGGCCACCGGGTGGATGGAGGACGTGGAGTTGTTGATGTAGCTGATGGAACCGGTAGGCGGAACTGCCTGGAGGTTCTGGTTGTAGATGCCGTGCTCCATGACCGAGGCCTTAAGCTCGCGCCAGTCATCCTGGGTGGGGATGTGGTGGCCAGCGAAGAGTTCGCGCACGCGCTCGGTAGCCGGAAGCCATTCCTGCTCCGTGTACTTGTCGAAGAACTCACCGGAGGCGTACTTGGACTTCTCGAAGCCGCCGAACGTCTGGCCGGTCTCGATAGCCAGCTTGTTGGAAGCACGGAGGGCGTGGAACAGCACCGTGTAGAAGTAAATGTTGGTGAAGTCCAGGCCCTCTTCGGAGCCGTAGTGGACCCGCTCGCGGGCAAGGTAACCATGCAGGTTCATCTGGCCGAGGCCGATCGCGTGGCTCTGCGCATTGCCCTGGGCGATGGACGGCACGGAGTTGATGTAGGACATGTCGGACACGGCGCTCAGTGCACGGATGGAGGTCTCGATGGAGAGGCCGAAGTCCGGGGAATCCATGGTCTTGGCGATGTTCATGGAACCGAGGTTGCAGGAGATGTCCTTGCCGACGGTCTCGTAGCTGAGGTCCTCGCCGTAGATGGACGGGGTGGAAACCTGCAGGATCTCGGAGCAGAGGTTGCTCATGGTGATCCTGCCGTCGATCGGGTTGGCCCGGTTCACGGTGTCTTCGAACATGATGTACGGGTAACCGGACTCGAACTGGATCTCCGCGAGGGTCTGGAAGAACTCGCGGGCGTTGATCTTGGACTTCTTGATCCGGGAATCGTCCACCATCTCGTAGTACTTCTCCGTGACGGAGATGTCGGAGAAGGGCACGCCGTAAACGCGCTCGACGTCGTACGGGGAGAAGAGGTACATGTCCTCGTTCTTCTTGGCGAGCTCGAACGTGATGTCCGGAATCACGACACCCAGGGACAGGGTCTTGATACGGATCTTCTCATCCGCGTTCTCGCGCTTGGTGTCCAGGAAGCGGTAGATATCCGGGTGGTGGGCGTGCAGGTACACAGCACCGGCACCCTGGCGGGCACCGAGCTGATTGGCGTAGGAGAAGCTGTCTTCGAGAAGCTTCATCACGGGGATGACGCCGGAGGACTGGTTCTCGATCTGCTTGATCGGGGCACCGTGTTCACGGATGTTGGTCAGGGACAGCGCAACACCGCCGCCACGCTTGGAAAGCTGCAATGCGGAGTTGATGCCACGGGCAATCGACTCCATGTTGTCCTCGATGCGCAGGAGGAAGCAGGAGACGAGCTCGCCGCGCTGGGCCTTGCCGGCGTTGAGGAATGTGGGGGTGGCCGGCTGGAAGCGGCCGTCGATGATCTCGTCCACCAGGCGCGTGGCGAGCTCTTCGTTGCCCCGGCCGAGGTGCAAGGCAACCATGCAGACGCGGTCTTCATAGCGCTCAAGGAAGCGCTTGCCGTCGAAAGTCTTCAACGTGTAGGACGTGTAGAACTTGAAGGCGCCAAGGAAGGTCTCGAAGCGGAACTTCTTCTTGTAGGCGCGGTTGAAGAGGTCACGGATGAAGTTCATCGTGTACTGGTCGAGGGTTTCCCGCTCGTAGTACTGGTTCTTCACCAAGTAATCGAGCTTCTCTTCCAGGTCGTGGAAGAACACGGTGTTGTTGTTCACGTGCTGCAGGAAGTACTGGTGCGCGGCTTCGCGGTCGGCTTCGAACTGGATCTCTCCGTTCGGGCCGTACAGGTTCAACATGGCGTTGAGCTCGTGGTAGCCCAAGCCCTTATAAGCCTCGGGCAGTGGCTTCTTGGCCGATTCCACGGCGCTTCCGGCTACATCTGTTTCTGCGACAGTCGTGTCCAAAACTTTTCCAATCCGTCGTTGACACGGATGACGTCTTCCGGCGTCCCCATGAGTTCAAACCTGTAAAGATGCGGCACCTTGCATTTGGCGGCGACGATGTCCCCGGCTGCGCAATAGTTGTCCGCGAAGTTGGTGTTCCCCGCACCGATAACTCCGCGGATCAGTTCCCTGTTCCGCGGTGTGTTCAAAAACCTGATGACCTGCTTGGGCACAGACCCCTCGCCGTTGGTACCGCCATAGGTGGGCAGCACCAGGACGAAAGGTTCAAGGGCTTCGAGCGGGGCGTCCTGGGCATAGAGGGGAATGCGCGCCGCATCCCTGCCCAGCTTTTGAACAAAGCGTTTAGTGTTTTCCGAAGTGGAGGAGAAGTAGATGAGGTGACTCCTCGTGGTGACAGCTTCCGTCGCTTTGCGTACGGTTGCCGCTGCCAGCGGTGCCATGGGAGTCACCTCGACTACATAGGAATTCTTAGTGTGCTGCAGTGGTGTGGGTCAAAGACCTTTAGGCCACGGAAGAGGAAACGGACTGGGCCAGTTCCTCGATCTTGTCCGGGCGGAATCCGGACCAGTGGTCCTGTTCGGTGACCACGACCGGAGCCTGCATGTAACCCAGTGCCTTCAGGCGCTCCAGGGCTTCTGCATCCTGTGAGATATCGACGCTCTGGTAGGCGATACCCTTCTTGTCGAGCGCACGGTACGTCGCGTTGCACTGAACACAGGCCGGCTTCGTGTAAACCGTAACGGTCATGATCACTGTCCCCTTAGTTAAAGTCTGTTGCTTGGGCTGGCTTCCTGCTCAATCCGTAAATCGATACTACATGTAGTGCATGCGCCCCACCGGGACCCCAAGATGATGTATTACAAGTATGTCATTCAATCCACCGGTAGTCCACAGGCAGAGGCCCTCAAAATGTCCGGGATTCCGCCGAAGTGAGAGATGAAATCCACAAGCTGTGGAGTACTTAGCCACATTCAATCTCCAGCGTGTCGCCGCCACACGGCGTGTCGTGACACTTTGAAAACTGTGGTCCGGATAACAGCAAGCTTTGCTGTCGGTAGACATCGGGAGTACGGTGTCCGAGGTGCCCACAGGCGTGCACTCCCCAGCAAAGCCGGGGCAGAACGAGCAAAAGGACAGCTGATGGTCAACCTTCTCCATCTCCGAACGCTTTTGGAGGTCACCCGGCTGGGTTCGTTCGCGGCAGCAGCAGCACAGCTCGGCTACACAGCCTCCGCCGTGTCCCAGCAGATGGCGGCGCTGGAACGGGACACGGGAGTTGAGCTCTTTCAGCGGTCAGCCCGCAGCGTAGTGCCGACGGAAGCCGCCCTGACCATGACCCGCCATGCTTCCAAGGTTCTGACCGACGTCGAGGCCTTGATGGCTGCCGCATCCCGGACCAACGACTCCCCCGCACAGGAACTGCGGCTTGGCATTTTTCCCAGCCTGGCCACCTACGTCCTGCCCGACATCCTCCGCAACGAACGTTGGAACGGCCTGGGCATCGAACTCAAAGTCTCAGTAGCCGAGCCCGCCCAAACCATTCAGGGTCTCAGGAGCGGGGGCGAGCTGGACGTTGCTTTGGTCTATCAAGTGGGCCAGTCCGGCCTGGCCTGGCCGCATTCGCTGGAACGCCAATGGATCGGCGACGACGACTTCCGCGTAGTCCTTCCGGCCTCGTGGAAAATCCGCGAGGACGCCGACATCGAAGCCGCGCACCTTTCCGATATGCCGTGGATCGTGCACCACCCCGGAACAAGTGACGCGTTGGTGATTGAGCGCTTGTTCGCAAGCTGCAACCTGCACCCGCGCGTGGTGGCCTACAGTGACGACTTCCACGCCAGCCTCGAAATGACAGCTGCCGGACTTGGTGCGTCGCTGGTTCCGGAACTGGCGCTGCGCAACCGGCCGTCCGGCGTCGTGGTCCTCGACGTCCCGGACATCCGGCTGGCCCGTAACGTTTTCGCTCTGCTGATCAACGAAAAGCGGACGGCGCAAGTGCAACTCTTCACCCAGCTCCTCGCCGATACTCTTCGCGGGACCACCGGCAGGAGCGGGTTGGCGCCGTTGAAATCCGTACCGGCCAAGGCATCCCCGCGTCGACGGTGAAATATCCACAAGTTGCTGGAACCCTCTGCTTAATCGGGGTTAGATTGATCACATGGGCAAGGTAGCGAGCAAATATTTTGGGGAGATAGAGCTCAACCACGGGCGGGAACACTGCTTTGAGGCCAAACATGACCTGGGTGGCGCTCCGCTTCGGCTGGACTTGAATGTCACGGCGCACGACCATTTCGACGAGGCCGCGCTGCGCAAAATGGACTACCGCCTGAGGTTCCTGCCGGAACTGGTGGACCAGGTCCGGGAAATGATCGCCGAGGAACTCGACCAGGACGGAACCAACCCCCAGCAGTTCCTCCACTTCCACTGCTCCCAGCTCAAGGAAGAACAGTTGGAGTCCGTCTTCGGCGTGCGCGACAAGTCCCAGCTCACCAACGACGTTTTCCTCAAAGCCCTGAAACTGGGCCATGTGGCCATCTATCCGGGTCAACCCGAGCGCTATTTCGTGCTTGATTTCACGCTGGGCTCGCACTTCACGGATGAAGTGCTGGTAGTGGCCGCGGATGAGGACGGCGTGGTGGATGACGAGATTCTTTGGGAATAAGACTGCTCACCGCGAAGGGTGTGTCAGATAGCGAATTCCTCGTGGCGGACCGGCTCAGGGGTACGTGACACCGGCTGCGTACGGATCGTCGGCCTCGCGGGTCGTGGCAAGGCGAGCTTGTCCAGGACGTCCAGCGCGTGGGCGTGCTCGTTGAAGGTGTACAGGTGAATGCCGGGCGCACCAGCGTCCAGTGCCGCATTGGCAAGGTCCACCGTGGCGGCCACACCGATCCGGCGTTGCTCAGCTCCGGTGTCCGCGGCGGCCAGGCGGTCCATCAAGTGCGCTGAAGGGTCGACGCCGGCCAGCTCACCAAGGCGCTTCAGGCGCCGGAGGCTCGTGAAGGGCATGACCCCGGGAATGATGGGAATGGTTACCCCCGCCCGCCGTGCCCTGCTCACCAGGTTCGAGTACTCATGTGCTTGGAAGAACACTTGCGTGATGGCAAAGTCCGCGCCGGAACGCTGCTTGGCCAGGAGTACTTCAACATCGTGTTCAACGCTGGGCGACTCGGGATGTTTGGCGGGGTAGGCAGCAACCCCCACGGCGATCTTTCCCGCACAGAGCAACGCGGTGCGGCGTTGCTCTACGTGGCGGACGAGTTCAATGAGATCTTGCGCGTACCTCAGCGAACCGCTGGGCGGAAGCGTGCCGTCCTGGGGCAGGTCCCCCCGCAACGCGAGGATTCCGCGAACGCCGTGGTCAAGAAGTTCGGCAATGATGTAGGCCAGCTCGGCCGGGGTGTTGCCCACGCAGGTCAAGTGAGCCAAGGGCCGAAGCGTGGTTTCAAGCAGCAGCCGGTTGATCAGGTCAACGGCGGTGTCCCGGTTGGAACCGCTGGCACCATAGGTCACCGAGACGTAGTCGGGATCGGTGGCTTCCAGTTCGCGGATGGTGGTCCACAGGGTTTCTGCGGCTTTCGGGGAACGCGGCGGGAACAGCTCGTAGGACAGTGCGACGGGAGCCGTTGCTGCGGAAAGGTTTGAATGAGTGTCGGTAAGGCTTGGTGGCGACATTTGCGTCCTCGGCTGTTCGTCCACGAACGTCTACCCCCGGGCCCATGGGCCGTCGGTAGATGTTCGGTGAATTGAGTTTGGGATACACGAAAAGAGCCCCAGCAGGCCGCAGCCGCGACTGTTACGCCTGGAGAAGCTTTCCGTGTGCAAATGTCAGGCCCACATGGGGGCACCCACACCCTCCTCACCACCCTTGCGGGGCGGATCCAACGGAGGATCGCTGACACGTTACCGCGGTAACTTGATGACGACTCTAGGACGGCAGCCCGGGACTCTTCAACTCGGGCTCCGAATTAAGACGCACTTTTACGCCTCACCCTTGATACTTCGTGAACTTTATTCGCCGAAATGGTCACCACGGCCTGTCCACTCCCGGATTGTCGGGACCGTTGAGGTACCTGTCCCGGTCCTGGCCCTCCTGTCGTTCACGCTGTGCCTGCTCAGCGGACTCCTGCAGCTTCCGAAGCTGTTCCTGTTGCGGAGGAGACGGCGACTGCCCCGGTGGAGGAGACGCAGCCGCCTCCGATGCGCCGCTGCCCGCTTTCTTGCGCACCAGTCGCGCTTCGGCCGAATCCAAGGCATCGCCCTCACCGTCGGCGTTGGCCGGTCCCTCGTGGCGGCACGCCGGCGGAGACTCCTGCACTACCGCCAGCGCTTCAGCGAAAAGCGTCCCGGCATCCGGCGTCTGCGCTTCGGCTGCCGCATCTCCCAACTTCTCAATACTCAAGGCAAGGTTCACCCGGACCTTGCACTCATCAATTCCGGGATTCGCGGACAGCGCGGACGCAAAGTCCTTCCTCGCCGCAGCGAAGTCACCAGCCAAGGCATGGGCGTCACCGGATGCGACATACGCCTTATGCGGTTCGAGCACGTTGGCGTAAAGCAACCACCCGGAAGCCCTGCCCAGGCTCTCCTCCTGTCGGGCGGCAAATGCTTCGGATGCGCTTCCGCCCAGCACACCCACGCTCAGAAGCTTGGCGGCCACGGCGAGCGCCGCAACGGCCGGTACCGCGGACCACAGCGCGAGCCGCCTCTTCCGCCGTCGGGCATTGTGGCGGCTTCCTTCTCGGGTGCCGGCGACACGGGTCATTGTGTCCTCCCGGGGCGCAGGCTCCGCAGGGCGGCGGCGTGCCGCATGGGTTCGTGAAGGAGGAGCAGGAATGCCCCGAGGGCCATCAGCCAGTACAGCTCCGCCCTGCCCGGGCCGTCTTCTGTTGTGCCTGCGAGCGCTCCCGGCTCTACTTTGGTGAGCAATTCACCGGTACCTTCGTCCCCGCTGCGGTGGGCGTACGGCAGGTTGAGCTGCGCGGCGATGTTCCTGAGGGCGCCTTCGTCGAGCCGGGAGACGCCGTCGACGTCTTTCATGCGCCCGCCCTGGGCGGTGCCGTAACCGAGTACCGCTCCCCCGTTGATGCCGGCGGCGTCAACGGGGAGCCGTTCGGGGGGCGTGGCGGACGTGTTTTCGCCGTCGCCGGCGTAGAAGACCAGGGCGGGCCTTCCGGGTTGTTGCATCTGTGCGGCGGCCAGCCTGTCCTTGAGCAGCCTGCCAGCGCTGGTGATGCTGCTGCCCGCAGCGAATCGGGGCGCTTGGGGTTGCAGGGTGGCCATGGCGGTTTGGAGTGCGGTGGTATCCCGGCTGAGTGGCATTCGGACGGTTGCCTGATTGTCGAAGGTGATGAGGCAGAACCTGGCTCCGGCCAGTTCCTTGGCGATGCTTGCCACGTCCTGTTTGGCACCGGCCAGCCGGGTTTCGCTGCCGTGGTAGTCCTCGGCGGCCATGCTGGTGCTTGTGTCCACCAGGATGAATACGTCCAGGTCGGCGGCCGCCGTGGTGCCTCCTGCCCCGGCCCACCCCGGGCGGAGAGCAGCAAGGAGCAGGAGTACGACGGCGGCGGTGCGGGTGATGGTGGACCGCACCTGTTGCTTGGGTTGCTTGCCGTACATAGTTAACCAGGTACCGAATGCGAGGACGAGGAGCACTGCGGCTGCGAGGTAGGGCCACGGAACGATGGGGGCAAAGGTCATAGCCCGTGCCTCCATCCCAGTACCAGCAGCCCCATGCCGGCGAGCGCTGCGATGCCGAGGGGCCAGGCGGGGTTGTCCGTGATGATTGATATGGGGGCCGCGCGGTAGCTTGTGGCTTCGGTTTCCTGGACCTTGGTGACGATGCCGGGCACGGCCTCCGGGCTGTCCAGGGTGTAGTAGCCGCCGCCGGTGGACTGGGCTGCTGCCCTGAGATGGGCACCGGGTTGATCGGCGTCGTCACCGTAGTCGAAATCGCCGGGGTTGATGGCGTGGACTTTGATGTTTTTTTGCTGCGCGAGGGCGCTTGCCTCTTCGAGGGTGAAGATGGGGTTCCCGGAGAGGAAGTTATCGGTCGCCAGGACTACTGACCGGGAACGCTGTGCTTCGCCTGTCCGGGAGCTTGCGCCGGGGTCGGCTTCAGCGTCGGGGAAGCTTTGGACGCACGAGGCCAGCCCGTCACCGATCAACGATGAGCCGCCCCTGTTCCACGTGCCGTCAAAGAAGGCTCCGGCTCCGCTGTCCAAGGCTTTGCGGGCTTCGCCCAGTTGTTCAACGGCGTAGTCGTAGTCGTCGGTCAATGGAAAGAGCTGGACGCTGCTGCTGTCGAAAATGACCATGCCGATGCGCTCGCCGTCGAACTCTTCCGCGAGCCGCTGGAAGACTCCGACCAACGCGGCATCCGTGCTGGTCATGGATCCGGAGACATCGAGGCACAGCACAATGTCGCGGTTCCGTACTTCGGGTTGGTCGGTGGTCCGCTGTGTTGGCCTGGCGGCGGCGGTCACCGCGCCGGCAAGGAAGATGGCGCTCAGTACCAGCGCACTGGTGAGTGCGCGTCGGTGGTGGCGCAGCGCCCGCTGGTATTCGGGCAGGGCGGTGAGTCGGTCCGTGTGCGCAACGGGCCGGACCTTTCCGGCGCGCCGGCGCCGGTGCAGCAGCCAGGCCACTGCCGCGGCAACTGCGGCCAGCGGCAGCATCCACCAGAATGTCAGTTCCATTCCAGCACCGCCCGGCGCGCTGCGTCCGCGGATTCACGGATGGACGCACTGATTGTTGGTGCGAACTCCGCCGGGTAGATGCCTGCAACCGCCCTGGTGAAGGGCGTGAGGCCGCGGCGTTCCAGTTCGGCCAGCGTCATGTGCGTGGCCGGTTGCTTCGTGACCGCTGATGCGAAGTCGCGCACCAGAAAGCTCAGCCTCTGGTGGGCGTCGCGCTCACCGAGGGTTCCGGCGTCGACGTCGGCTGCCACGGCGTCTATGGCCGCAAGGCACGATGCACGCAGCCCCTCCACATCGGGAAGCGCCGCTGCGGTTGCGGTCCTGCGTCGGGAGGGCAGGAACAGCCAGGCGTACCACGCGGCCACCACCACCAGCAGCACCACACCCAGCCACAACCAGACGTCCTGGTAGAGGAGCGGCCCGTAGAAACCGGAGTCATCCTGCATGTCTCCCCCTTCCGGCCTTATGGCGTTCCAACAGCGAGAAGACAGCAGCAAGGACTTCCCCGCTGCTGCCCGCTTGCTCCTCGGCAATTCCAAGACGTCGGAAGACCTCCCGGCGCTCCTCCTCCCGCCGGAGCATGGCAGCGGCGTAGGCGGCCCTGACCTCCGGTTTTGCGGCGAGGCCGGCGGGGATGGTGGACCCTTCCTCCACGTCCCTGCTCGTGGCGGCGGGCCCCTCGACGGCAAGCACAGCGTCCTTGACGGTGAACCACAGAACCTCATGCCGGGCCGCCAGCCGTCGGAGGAGGTCCTGGGCACGGGCATCGGGCATGAACTCATCAGCCACCCCCACAATGAGCAGGCGCCCTTTCAAGTACCTCAGTGCGTAGTCGAGCTGTTGTGCCATGGCGCTCGCAGGGGCGTCCGGGGTCACGGCGTCGTACACCCGGCGGAGGAGGCGTTCCAGCTGGTCTTCGCTCCTCTTGGGCGGCACGTAGTGCGTGCCTTCCGCTGAGCCGTGCAGCAGGCCGACGTCGTCACCGTGGCGCACCGCGAGGTATCCCAGCACGCCGGCCGCATCCACCGCGATGTCCCGTTTGGTTTCGCCCGAGGCGGCCTCGGCTGCCATGGCCCGGCCTGTGTCCACCAGCAGCAGGACTGAATGCCGGCGCACGGCCGTGTACCGCTTAACCAGCGGTGATCCGTGCCGGGCAGTTGCCTTCCAGTCGATATCCCGGATTTCGTCTCCCGGGACGTAGGATCGCAGGTCATCGAAGTCGAGGCTTCGGCCCTTGAACACGGAGCCGTATTCTCCGTCCAGGAGGGTCATGGTCTTGCGGTGGGCGAAGATGAACATCTTCGACTTCACGCGTTGAAGCAGGCTCGGCACCTTGTTGCCCGCTAAGGGGTCTGCACAGCAGCGAGGACGGCGTCGATGACCGTCTCAACGGAGACTGCCTCCACAACCGCGTCGAAGCCCAACACAATGCGGTGGCGAAGGATCCGGTGCGCCAATTGCTTGACGTCCTCGGGTAGGACGTGGTCACGTCCGTTGAGGAGGGCCAGCGCCCTTGCGGCCTGACTGAACGCAATGCTTGCCCGGGGGCTCGCGCCGAACTCAACCAGCCGGGCCAGCCTGGGTTCAAGATATTGGGAAGCGTTGCGTGTGACGTACGCCAACCCGACGATGTAGCGGACGATCGCGGGGTCGATGTAGACGCGTCCCACCAGCGTCTGGAGCTGAACCACCGAGTCAAGGGACGCAGCGGCCGGAGGTTTGCCTGCGGGGTCGAACACGCCGGCGTCTATCCGCCGGATAATTTCGGCTTCTTCAGCCGGAGAGGGATAGTCCAGGACATCCTTGAGCATGAAGCGGTCCATCTGGGCTTCGGGCAGCCTGTAGGTCCCCTCCTGTTCAATCGGGTTCTGGGTGGCCAGTACCAGGAAGGGCTGCGGAAGGGGGTAGGACTGGCCGCCGATGGACGTCTGCCGTTCCTGCATGGCCTCCAACATTGCACTCTGGGTTTTGGCGCTTGAGCGGTTGATCTCGTCGAGCAACACAATATTGGCGTGCACCGGACCGAGCTGCGTGATGAAGGTTCCCTTGGCGGCATCAAAGATCTGGGTCCCGGCGATGTCGCTCGGCAGGAGGTCGGGGGTGCACTGGATCCTTCGAAAATCGGCGCTGACGGCGTCCGCCAAGGCCTGCGCTGCGGTGGTCTTGGCCAGTCCCGGGACACTTTCCAGGAGTACATGGCCGCCCGTCATGAGTCCGATCAGAAGGGTCTCACGGAGCCGTTCCTGGCCCACTACCTTGGCGTCGAAGCTGCGGCTTATGCTGCCCGCGAGTTGCTGTGCCCGGGCCATTTCCGGTGCTTCGATTCCGGCCGTGGCTGTGTTCTGAAGCACGCGTGGTCCCCTCATTGGCATTCAATGTCCGTACCGGGTCCCGGCGTAACGCCACGGGTCCCGATATTTGGCCACTCTATCCAAGCCGCCGCGCTGATTGCTTGCAATGGGGACCCCTCCCCATGCGGACGCCGGAGGTCTATCCTTTTGCCATGCATCAGCTACCAGCCGCTTACCAGAGGTACCTCGACAGCCAGAACCAGCACGTCATTGATGCCGTGCGTCCCGTGTTGCTGCAGTCAGCCGCCGACCAACGGCACGGGGTCCGCATCACGTACAACCACGGCCCAACCGGGCACCAGGCCCATTTGGACGAGTCCATCCCCTACGGCGAAATCGTCGAGGACATCGACTAGTTTCCTGACGCTGCGGCGGGCATCAGCCTTCCAGCAACAGCCTCTGCGCCCTCGGGGCCAGCGTGTGCTCGAGGACCAGGCACGCCGCTCCAATGGCGCCCACGTCCTCACCCACGCCCGAGCCCACCACGTCAATGCCATGGATCATCCGGGCAGCGCTGTTCTCGGTAATAAGGGCAGGTACCCGGTCCAGGAAGTACTTGGACATCCTCCCCCAGAAAGGTCCGCCGAAAACCACACGCTCGACATCGAGGGTATTGGTCACCACGGAAACGGCCCTGGCCACCAGCACCGCCGACTTCTCCAGGATGGCCACAGCCCGCTCATCGCCGGCATCGGCTTTGTCGCACAACATTGCATAGCGTTCCTGCACGGCCGGAGCGTCCGCGCCCTCAGCGTGCCCATCCAGCACACCCTGCGCTTCAGCCTCCGCCACCAGCACCTGCGGTATGCAGGATGATTTCACGCACCCACGGAGTCCGCAGTCACACTCAGGACCATCCGGATCCACGATGATGTGGCCTATTTCGCCGGCGTTTCCGGACGTGCCGCGGACAACTTCGTCGTTGAGCACCAGCCCGCAACCGATGCCGGTTCCCATGTACATGAACACGAAACTGCCGGCGCCACTGACCCCGCCCGCCCAGGTCTCGGCCACCGCGGCACTGGTGACGTCCTTGTCCACGAGGGTTTCCAGGCCTGTGGCTTCAGCGAGGGCTTCGCGGATGCTTACCCTGTCCCAGCGGGTCAACAACGGCGGTTCCACTACGGAGCCTTCATTGAGATCGATCGGGCCAGGAACGGCTACGCCCAGGCCGGCTATCTTGGACTCATCCACCCCGGACTCATCGATGAGGCCCCTGATCTGCTCCGCGATCCCGGTGATCACCAGGGCCGGGTCGCCGCCGGGGGTGGCCATCCGGGAGTGCCGGACAACATCACCCAAAAGATCCAGCACAACGAACGTGATGACTGCGGGGTCCAAGTGGACTCCCACGGCATACATGCCGGAAGGATTCAGCCGCAGGATGGTCCTGGGCTTGCCCGGGCCGGAGCCTTCCTTGCCGGCTTCGACAATGAGTTCCTGGTCCAGCAGGCGCCGTGAAATGTTGGAGATCGTCTGCGGGGAAAGGCCCACGACCTTGGCCAGTTCCACGCGGCTGAGCCCGCCCGGGGAGCGTCGGATTGCTTCAAGGATGACCGTCAGGTTGAAGTCGCCCATGCGGGGTAGGTTCGTTCCGCGCCTCGGTGCCGGCGTCCGGGTCTCAGTCACGGATTTCCCCTTGTCTAGAGAAACAACTCATTGATGTTGACGTTTGTCAGAATCGTACGTCAGCCCCCTTCAGAGGGATATGCACGCCTTGAACTGAATGGGAAACGGGGTACGACGACATTGAATTCTATGTGACGTCCCCCGCACTCCTGTGTTTCATGACACCGCCGGGCGCGGCGAACTACCCCTTCACGCTGCGGGTCACCGTGAACTTGGGATTGCGGCCCACCACCACCGTGTCCCCGATCAACCGCTCCAAGGCAGCGCGGTACTGCAGGTGGGAGTTATAGACGGTCCACAGCTCCCCACCGGGGGCGAGCACCCGTGCGGCGGCCTCGAACATCTTCAATGCCGCACCGGCGTGGACGCTCGTTCCAAGGTGGAAAGGCGGATTAAGGAGGATGAGCTCGGCACTGGCCGGTTCAAAGGTGGACATGGCATCGTCGTGGATGACCGTAACCTGGCCGCCGACGGCGTTCGCCTCAACGGTTCCCCGCGCCGAGGCCACTGCTGCGGCCGACTGGTCCGTAGCCCGCACGCGGGCCACCGGGTGCTTCCGGGCGTACATCGTGGCAAGGATCCCGGTTCCGCAGCCCAGGTCCACCACCCTCGCCGCTTCCGGCATTTTGTCCAGGAACGTCAAGAGGTACCGCGTGCCGATGTCCAGCCGCGCTCCGGAGAACGCAGCACCATGGGCGCAAACGTCTATGCCAAGTTCGGGGAGGTGCTGCATCACGGGATACGGCGCAGGTCCTGCCGGGGGTTTGGGGTCCGTAGCCAAGAGCACCCGCGACTTCCGGCGCGCCAATTGGGGCTGGACACTGGAGAAGTACTTCTCCAGCACAGCGTTCATCGACAGGGACATGTGCTTGACCCTTCCGCCTGCGAGCAAGACCGCGTTTTTGGCTGCATGGCGCGCAACGGCGTCGACGATTTCCTCCAACTCAGCCAGCGACTTCGGCAACTGCAGAAGTACCAGGCCGACCCCGGCGAACAGTTCGGGAACGAGCTCGAAGGTTTCGTAGCGGCCTTCCAGTCCGGCCGCAGCGGCGTTGCGTTCCAGGGCCACCCTGCCCGTGTACAGGTCCTGATGGACCCTGACGTGCCCGACGCCGGGTCCCGCCACAGCGCCGAGGGTCGCCACTGCACCCAGGGTCAGGGCCCCGTAGCGGTCGCCGATGACGGCGACGTCAATCCCCTCGCCCCCGAACTTAGCAGCGTGATCCAACAACAGCCTGTCAGTAGCGTCATACGCCAAGAGGTTGGGCGCTTCCACATCCGGAAACCTGCCAAGGCTGCTGAACAGTGCCTCGAGGTCGGCCACGGCCACGTCCTTACCCACTTTCCTTCATGATTGGTCCTGCAGTTGTTGAACAGGAAATTCCTGTGCCAAGCCCCTCGACTTCGACGCCGGGCGGGAGGATGGTTGGTTCTGCAACCGACTATCGCCCAGCATTGGGCACTGGTCCCGACCAGCCCGCGAGCCCGGCACCGGGTCCATCACCAAAACGGCTCCTCTCCCCTGCGAGCAAGCCATGAGTGTCAATGTTGTCACGCAACTCCAAGTGAAATCCCACAACTCGCCCGACGAATCACGCCGGCCTGACAAGACTACGGTGGACGTCGTTACTGTTGGCGACTACACAGTCGGAAGATACACGTTCGAGCCGGGGTGGACCTGGGCCGAATGCATCAAACCCGTGGTGGGGACGGACACCTGTCAAATGAGCCACGTCGGGTATTGCGTCTCCGGGACGCTGGACGTCGAGACTACCGACGGCGGGAAAATCAGTATCTCCGCCGGTGATTCCTACACCATTCCCCCAGGCCACAACGCCCGGGTGGCAGGCGACCAGCCGTTCCAAGGCATCGAGTTCCTCAGCGCAGCCGACTTCGCACGCCCCTCGGAGTGACGAACCGTCCTGTGTATCCGGCACGAACGAAAAAGGCTCCGCTCAAATGAGCGGAGCCTTTGTCCGAAGTGGAGCTGAGGGGACTCGAACCCCTGACCCCCTGCATGCCATGCAGGTGCGCTACCAGCTGCGCCACAGCCCCATATTCGCGTTGTTCGGTTTCAGGCCTTTCAGCTCTTCCGGCCGAAGCAACTCAAATATCTTAGAACAGCGTTTTCGGTAATTCCAAATCGGGCATATTCCGAGGTGAAAGCGTTAGCTGAGCTCGGACTCGTCGCCCGATGCAGCCTTAGCCGATGCGTCGTCGCCGAGTTCAAGGTCAACCGCAGGGCAGTCCTTCCAGAGGCGCTCCAAAGCATAGAACACGCGGTCTTCGGCATGCTGGACGTGGATGACGATGTCCGCGTAGTCGAGCAGCACCCAACGGCCTTCGGAACGGCCCTCGCGGCGCACCGGGCGGAGATCCTGCTTCAGCAGTTCCTCTTCGATGCCGTCAACGATCGCATTGACCTGGCGTTCCGTGGGCGCGGAAGCGATCAGGAAGATATCGGTCAGCGCCAGGCGCTCACTGACGTCCAGGGCAACGATGTCCTCGGCCAGCTTCTCAGCCGCGGCGCGCGCAGCGTGGCGGGCGAGGGTAATGGATTGTTCGTGTGCAGACAAAGGTACTCCTTGTTGTGGCCGGACGGCCGCGATTTATGGCAAACGCCGTTGTCAGCGGGTCTAGCCGCTGGTGATCATGATGATGCCGACAATCAGGGCGATGAGCCCAGCCGCCAGGACGCCGTACTGCAACAACCTGTTGCGCTGCGCACGGGCCAAACCTGCGGTGCCGGCATCGAGGGGGTCGAGCCCATAGGCCGTGCTCGCGGACACTGGCGCCCGCTCGGCGTCCTGCCCGGATTCGACGACGGAAGTACGCTTGCGGGCGTTCCGCGCCACAGCTTCCGCGCGGGCCAGAACACCTGCACGGCCCCGGGGATTCCGGGCGGGCCCCTGCTTGGTTTCGGTCGTCGGGTTGGGAGAAGTCACGAGCGGCACGAAGGTGGTACTCGGCCGCTTCATCACCGGACGTTCCACTCCCGGAACCTTCACGAATTCCAAAGGGGTGACCATGGCCAGGTTGTTCGCCGTCGACGGCCCGGAATCGAGGGTCGAAGACTTCGCCGCAGATTGCTTAGCTGCGGCAGGTTTGCCTTGGTCCCCGGATTTCTCCTGCCGTGCCTGTTCAGCCAGCTTCTGCTTGGCGGCGGCACGCTTATTGAGGATGGCAGCCCGCTCCGCCAAAGCGATCTGCTGCGCCAGAACCTCAGGATCCACGGCAAGGGGGTCCTGCTCGGCGATGTGCTCCAGTTTGGACGTCTGGTTCTGCACCTGCGCGGCAATCAACTCGCGGACGGCGAGAGCCTGTTCGACCGACATATCCGCCTCGGCCGGCGACGTGTGTGCGGCATCCGCGCGGTCACCGCCGGAGCCGGGCTTTTCGGACGCCGGAGCGGATCCGGGCTTTTCAGGCGCTGATTTTCCAAGCCCTGGCTTTTCCTGGGCCGGCCTCGCAGCGCCCGGCGTCGCAGTTCCCGGCGTCGCAGCGCCCGGCTTGGCGGCGCCCGGCTTGGCGGCGCCCGGCTTGGCGGCGCCCGGCTTGGCAGCGGTGCCAGGGGCCGAAATGCCCTTCACGTCTTCCTTTGCTACGCCTGCGGACGTAGAACCCGCAGCGGGAACAATGGGGTTGGCCGACGTCGCCATCTCGGCCTGCAACTGCTGCAGGCGAAGCTGCCTACGCGTGGGCGGACCACCGCCGGAAAGCTGTTCTTCCTTGTCAGCGAGTTCCTTGATGGCGCGCAACGCCGCGCGGTCGCGGGCGCGAATCTGCGAGGAACGTTCGGCCGCGGCCGACGAGACGGCATCAACCGGGGCATCGGCAGCGCGACGGTTCCGTGCGACACCTGCCGGGCGCTTGGCCTGTTGCTGCTGGGCGGACTTCACTTCAGCGGACTTCGCTTCAGCGGACTGGGCCTGGGCAGGATTGGCTCCGGCAAGCGTGGTTTGGGCAGCGTTCGCTTGAGCGGGCTGGGCCTGGGCAGGACTGGCTTCGGCAGCCCTGGCTGGGGCAGGTTTCGCTTGAGCGGGCTGGGCTTGTGCCGGCTTTGCCTGAGCCTGCTGCTTGGCTTCAGCCGACGCAGCGGACCCGGCGTCGTCAGTTCCGACAGCCGGCGCCGAAGCTTGCGCCTGCTCTTCCCGGGCACGTCGAAGTTCGCGCCTGCTGCGGATGGGTCGCTGTTCCTGGCTGCTCATTAAAAACTCATTCAGTACGTGCTTGGTCGTCTGATCCGGTCAGTGCTGGTGCCAACTCTGCTGCGTCCGGGTGCGGTGCGTACAACCCGTACTTGGCGATGTACTGTACAACCCCGTCAGGTACCAGGTACCAGACCGGGTTGCCCTCGTTCACGCGGTTTCGGCAATCGGTGGACGAGATGGCCATGGCGGGTACCTCAAGGAGGCTGACATCCTCATCCCGTCCAAGGTTGTGCAACTCGTGCCCCGGCCTGGTGACGCCCACGAAGTGCGCCAGGGACCACAGTTCGTCCACATCTTTCCAGGACAGGATCTGCGCCAGTGCGTCCGCGCCGGTGATGAAGAACAGGTCGGCATCGGGGCGCTGCTCGCGGAGGTCACGGAGGGTGTCAATGGTGTACGTCGGACCGGGCCGGTCAACGTCCACCCGGCTCACCGTGAAGCGGGGATTGGATGCCGTGGCGATCACCGTCATCAAGTACCTGTGCTCAGGCTTGCTGACCTCTTTGTTCGACTTCTGCCACGGTTGTCCCGTAGGCACGAACACGACTTCGTCCAAAGCGAACTTGGCCGCAACCTCACTGGCAGCCACAAGGTGGCCGTGATGGATGGGATCAAACGTTCCACCCATCACGCCCAAGCGGAGCCTGCGCTCCGAATCCCCGCGCGGTGTTGCAGCGATGATGTTAGTGGCCTGCGTGGTGGGTGTGCTTGTTGGGGTGCTGGCGGTGAGGATCCGCGTGCTCCTCGACGGCCTCGTGGCGGTTGCCGAGGTTGGTGTAGGAAAGAGTCACAAACATGAGGACAAGCAGGATGGCGAACATCACGATCCCGAAGACCCACGGCTCGGCCCAGAGCGGAGCGGGCTCGTGGCCGCCTTCAGTTTGGGCGGCAATGGACGTGGCGATCTGCTGAAACAGCATCTTCTCCCCTAGTTGGTTCTCAAGAAATGACGACGGCGGGCGTTCCCGCCGTTCCGGACTTCTGTTCTATGTTACAGCGTTGCTAGCTGCGGACCTGGCCCTCGCCTTGGACGATCCACTTGGTGGTGGTCAGTTCCGTCAGGCCCATGGGTCCGCGGGCGTGCAGCTTCTGGGTGGAAATGCCTACCTCGGCACCAAGGCCGAGTTCCCCGCCGTCGGTGAACCGCGTGGACGCGTTGACGATCACTGCAGCCGAGTCCACTTCCGCAATGAACTTCTCGGCATTGGCGAGGTTATTGGTGAGGATGGCCTCCGTGTGCCCGGTGGTCCAGGTACGGATGTGCTTGACCGCTTCGTCCAGGGAGTCCACCATGGCAACGGCCAGGTCCAGGTCCATGTATTCGGTGGCCCAGTCCTCGTCGTCCGCGGGCACCGTTTCGACGTCGGGACCCAAGGCAGCAGCAATGCGTTCGTCAACGTGAAGCCTGACGCCGGCTGACCGCAGCGCCTTTGCGACGGCAGGGAGCACAGTGGCACTCGAATGGACCAGCAGCGTTTCCACCGTGTTGCAGACGCTGGGCCGCTGGGTCTTGGCGTTCAGCAGGATCTCCACCGCCATCTTTTCCGAGGCGGATTCGTCGATGAAAATGTGGACGTTCCCTTCACCCGTCTCAATGACAGGCACGGAAGAGTTGGTCACCACGGTCTGGATGAGGTCACGCCCACCACGCGGGATGAGCACATCCACCTTGCCACGGGCACGCATCAGGACGTTGGCGCCTTCGCGGCCGAACTGGTCCACGGTTTGGACAGCATCCGCCGGAAGCCCTACGGAATCCAGGGCTTCACGCAAGATGCGGACAAGCGCCTCGTTGGTATGGGCAGCGGCCGAACCGCCGCGGAGGATGACGGCGTTGCCGCTCTTGAGGGCCAATCCGGCAATGTCCACGGTGACGTTCGGGCGGGCCTCGTAGATTGCGGCCACAACTCCCATGGGTACGTTCACCTGGCGCAGGCGCAAGCCGTTGGGCAGGGTCTGGCCGCGGACCACGTTGCCCACGGGATCAGGGAGGCCTGCGAGGTTCTCCAAAGCCGCAACGAGTCCCTCAATGCGTGCAGGCGTCAGTGTAAGCCTGTCCAGGAGGGCAGCGGAGGTGCCGTTGGCCTTGCCTGCGGCGACGTCTTTGGCGTTGGCCTCCAGGACCTGCTTCTGCTGCTCCAACAAGGCTGCTCCGATGGCACGGAGCGCGCGGTCCTTCCAAGCCCGGTTGGCTTGGCTCATGCGGCGGGCAGCCTTGCGGGACCGGTCGGCGATCGCGTAAACCGCGCTTTGGACATCTTCGGGTGTAACCGGGACAGCGCCTGCCACGGGGCTTGCCGGCGTCTGGCCGGAAGCACCGGAAACGTCGGAAGTCACAAGGGCATCAGGGGTCAGCGCTTCAGTCATGCTCCAAGTTTAGATGAGCGGGGCGCGCGTACGAGCACCAAGTCATCAACATGAACAACTTCACGGTCATAGCCGCGGCCCAAGGCTTGGCCCAGCTCCTGCGTGGTGCGCCCGAGCATGCGGGGAAGCTCCTCGGAGGAATAGTTGACCAGGCCACGGGCGACGACTGTTCCGTCCAGGCCCACCATCTCCACGGGGTCGCCGGCTTCGAATTCGCCTGTGATGTTCGAAATGCCCGCGGGTAGGAGTGACCTGTGCCTGTCGCGCACGGCCTTCACTGCGCCGTCGTCGAGCACCAGGCGTCCCCGGACAGTCGCAAGGTGGGCCAGCCACAAAAGCCGGACCGGTTTGCGGTTGCCGTTCACCGCGAACCAGGTTCCAACGTCCTCGCCCGCGAGGGCGGCTGCGGCGTTGGCGGTGGACGTCACCAAGGCATGTATTCCGGAGCTTGCGGCGATGGAGGCAGCCTCAACCTTGGTCATCATCCCGCCGGTACCCACTCCGGCTTTGCCGGCCTTGCCGATAGTGATGCCTTCCAGGTCCTGCGCTCCGCGCACCAGGGAAATGCGCTTCGCACCGTGGGCGGGCGGCCCGTCATAGACGGCGTCGACGTCGGACAGGAGCACCAGGGCATCGGCGCGCACCAAGTGGGCCACCAGGGCCGCAAGGCGGTCGTTGTCGCCGAAGCGGATTTCGTGCGTCGCGACGGTGTCGTTCTCATTGACCACCGGAACAACTCCGAGGTTCAGCAGCCTGTTCAGGGCACGGAAAGCATTGGTGTGCTGGGTCCGGCGCATCAGGTCGTCTGCGGTGAGCAGGACCTGGCTGACGGTGACTCCGTGGGCGTTGAACGCCTGCGTGTACCGCGCCATCAACAGCCCCTGCCCAACACTGGCGGCAGCCTGCTGGGTGGCCAGGTCCTTGGGACGCTTGGCAAGGCCCAGGGGCGCCAGCCCGGCCGCGATGGCACCGGAGGAAACCAGGATGATCTCCGCACCGGCATTGCGCTTCCCTGCCAGGGCATTCACCAAAGCCGTCAGCGACTTCTCGGAGATACCGCCCTTGATGCTGGTCAGCGACGAGGAACCCACCTTTACGACAATGCGCTTGGCTTCGGCAAGCTCGCGGCGCTGGTGGAGGCCTGCTTCCGGTGCTTCGAAAGTGCTAGTCGTCATCACCGTTGTCCAGGTTGCTTTCCTTGACGGTTTGGGCACGACGGCGGCTGGCGGATTCCGTCCAGATGCCCGCCTTGCGCTCGGCTTCCAGTTCGGCGCGCGCGGCAGCCTTGGCCTCGCGGCGCTCAAGCTGCTCCTCACGCTTCTGGGCACGGGTGGGACGATCGCCGATGTCGGCGATGCGGATGTCCGTGCCGCGCGGAGTGGCAAGGAGTTCGGCACCGGCCATCATGGTGGGTTCCCAGTCGAAGACGACGCCGTCGTCTTCGCCGATCACCACGGTGTCTCCGGGCTTGGCCCCGACCTTGAAGAGTTCGGTTTCCACGCCCAGCTTGGCAAGGCGGTCGGCGAGGTAGCCGATAGCTTCCTCGTTGGTGAAATCAGTCTGCTTGACCCAGCGCACGGGCTTTTCACCCAGGACGCGGAAGAGCGGCTCGAGGTTCTTCTCCTCGCGGCGGATCCGGAAACCGGCCTCGTTGACGGCGCGCGGCCGCAGGACCTGCGGGGCAACCTTGGGCGGTGCAGCCTTGACGGCGTCACGGGCAGCCTTGACGATCTCTGCCATGGCGAAGCTGAGCGGGCGCAGGCCCTCGCGGCTGGTGGCCGATACTTCGAAGACGCGGTAGCCGCGGGCTTCGAGGTCCGGCCTGACGAATTCGGCCATGTCCTTGCCGTCCGGCAGGTCCACCTTGTTGAGCACCACCAGCTTGGGGCGTTCGTTCAGGGGAACCACTTCCCCGTCCACTCCCGCGTAGCTCATGTCAACGGCGTACTTCTCAAGTTCCGCTTCAATGATGGCGAGGTCGGACAGCGGGTCGCGGTCCGATTCGAGCGTTCCGCAGTCCAGCACGTGGACCAGCGCCGCGCAACGCTCGACGTGGCGGAGGAAGTTGTGGCCGAGGCCGCGGCCCTCGCTGGCGCCTTCGATAAGCCCGGGAACGTCCGCGATGGTGAAACGCACGTCGCCGGCCTGTACCACGCCCAGGTTAGGCACCAACGTGGTGAAGGGGTAGTCGGCAATCTTGGGCCGGGCTGCCGACATCGCGGCAATCAGGCTTGATTTTCCGGCGGAAGGGAAACCGACCAGGGCGATGTCGGCGATGGACTTCAGCTCCAGGACGATGTCGCTGGATTCCCCCTCGATTCCCAGGAGGGCGAACCCCGGAGCGCGGCGCTTTTGCGAGGAGAGTGCTGCGTTGCCCAGTCCCCCGATGCCGCCGGCGGCCGCAACGAACTCGGTGCCTTCTCCGACCAGGTCTGCAAGGACCTTTCCGTCCTTGGTCTTGACTACCGTGCCGTCAGGAACGGGAAGAACCAGTGTTTCCCCGTTCTTGCCGTCACGCCAATCACCCATGCCAGGGCCGCCGTTGGTGGCGTGGCGGTGCGGGGCATGGTGGTAATCAAGGAGCGTGGTGGTCTGGCTCGAGACACGGAGGATGACGTCGCCGCCATTGCCGCCGTTGCCGCCGTCGGGCCCGCCCAGCGGCTTGAACTTCTCGCGCTTGACGGAGACACAGCCATGGCCGCCGGTACCGCCTGATACGTGCAGGACTACCCGGTCTACAAAGCTCGCCACGTGAATCTCCTCTATTGCTGTCAACAGCGCGAACGCCTTGCCCAGTGCGCCTGGCGCCCTGAACGATTGTAATGCGGTTAAAAGAACAGTGGAGCGGACCTGTTGGCCCGCTCCACCGGTTCAGAAAGTGTTGTTACTCTGCGGCAGCAGCAGCAACGATGTTCACCACGCGACGGCCACGGCGAGTACCGAACTCAACCGCACCGGCTTCGAGGGCGAACAGGGTGTCGTCGCCACCGCGACCGACGCCTGCACCGGGGTGGAAGTGGGTGCCACGCTGGCGAACGATGATTTCGCCTGCGGAAACTACCTGGCCACCGAAACGCTTGACGCCGAGGCGCTGTGCGTTGGAGTCACGACCGTTGCGAGTGGAGCTCGCGCCTTTTTTGTGTGCCATGTGAAATGCCTGCCTCTAAATTTCTGGGGAAACTGAAATCTGAACTACGTAACGGACGTTACGCGATGCTCGTGATCTTGATCTTGGTCAGTTCCTGACGGTGACCCTGGCGCTTCTTGTAGCCGGTCTTGTTCTTGAACTTCTGGATGACAATCTTGGGACCGCGGAGGTCTTCCAGGATCTCAGCCGTGACCTTCACCTTGGCCAGGTCCGCAGCAGCGGAGGTGACCTTGTCGCCGTCAACCAGGAGCAAGGCGGGCAGCTCAAGCGTGCTGCCGGCTCCACCGGGGACGCGGTTCAGAGTTACGTAGTCTCCAACGGAAACCTTTTCTTGGCGGCCGCCTGCGCGGACAATCGCGTACACCACTTGGGTACTCACTTCTCTCGACGTTTCTTACTAAATTTGCGTGCGGAACCCCGAACCGGAATCAGGCCTGGTTCACGCTGTGCCTCAACGCCGTGGACTTCAGATCGAAGCCCGCGAGTCATCCCATGAACAATTCCAAGGGGCATAACCCAAGTGTTGGCGTAAGCACCGAAGATCAAGATTACGCTAGTTTGACCTTCAGCTGCAAATGAGGCCGGGTCCGGAAGCCACCACGTGACGCTTGTCACCAGTAGGAACGGACGTTCCCGGCACCGTGCCCATACAGCTTACAGCCTCTACGTGGCCTTGCCGTTGATTTCCCATCCGACGCGCGGAGTCCGGGTTACGAATGCAGTCTTGGCGCATCAAAGAACGCGGTCTCGTAGCGGCATGACTGGACGAAGGCTTCCTTCATGGCAGCCCGTTCACGGCCGGATGCCGCAGCTGCTGCGGCATCCGTGAGAGCAATCGCCTTCCTCGTCGCCTCCGCAAAATCCTCGTCTGCATAGGTCCTCAGCCAATCCGCGTAGGGATGGTTCTCCGGGGAACCGGCTTGGACGAAGTTGGCATGCAATTGCTGCCCCACTTCCGCATACAGCCAGTAGCAGGGCAGGACCGCAGCAAGCAGGACGCCGTAGCTTCCCGAAGCAGATGACGCCACCAGATGGTCCACATAGGCCTTGGTGACGGGGCCGCTCTGCGTCGTCGCTTCACGGCCGCTCAGCCAATTCCGGTGCAATTCGGATTCCACGTCCAGGCACTGTTGGGAACCCCGGGCCCAGAACAGCTGCTCTTCTTCCGTCGGAGCGAGGGCACCCGCCCGGGCAAGCACCCTGGAATACCCGTTGAGGTAAAGGGCGTCCTGTGCCAGGTAGTAGCTGAACTCGGACTCCGGCAACTCCCCGGACCCCAAGTCCCGTATGAAGGCAAGCCCGTGGATGGCTTCCAGCTCCACAGCGGCTTCCTTCCACAGGAGAGCAGCGAAGGCTCCGGGCCGGGATGATTCCCCGAGGTGGTGGAAATGGTGGATCGGACCGCTCCCCTGGCCCACTTCAAGGTCGTCAGCCCTCATCAGCGCCTCGCGCAACCAGGGCTTGACTTCGCGCAGGGACGCCTCCCAATCTCCTGTTCTTGCCTGGACAGTGGCCAGGGCCGAGGACAACGAGCAGCCGGTGCCGTGGCTGTTCCGTGTCTGAACGCGCGGGCCCCCGACTTCGATCACGTCCTGACGCAGCAAACCGCTGGTATTGATAAGCGCATCCGGACACTGCGCCCCCGGCAAGTGGCCTCCCTTGACCAGCACCGTATTGCCGCACTCCCCGGCCAACCGTTTGCCCTGGTCCAGCGCCGCAGGCCAGTCCTCCGCTTCGGGTTCCCCCAGCAGCATGGCCAGTTCCGGAAGGTTGGGTGTAATGAGGTCCGCCATCGGCAGAAGGTCACGCAACGCTGCCTCGGCTGATTCCCGCAGCAGCCGGTCACCGCTGGTGGCCACCATCACCGGGTCCAGGACCACGACGGCGGGACGTACCTTGGCAAGCCAGGTCCGGACCTCGTTGATGACGGCGGCATCACCGAGCATCCCGATCTTCACGGCGTCGATAGCGACGTCGCTGCTGACGGTTTCCAACTGCTGGCGGAGGAATTCCACCGGCGGCACATGCACACCGCTGACGCCCCGCGTGTTCTGGGCCGTCAGCGCGGTGATGGCGGCCATACCGTAGCCGCCGTGCGCAGCAATGCTTTTAAGGTCCGCTTGGATCCCCGCCCCGCCGGAGGGGTCCGAACCAGCAATGCTCAACACCCTCGGATGTGTACGGATGACCGCTGGCAACGGATAAACAGCAGAAGACGACATTGAAGTCATGGAGACATCCCTTCGCCGGTGCTAACCGGACAGGTTCAACGGGTCTGGATCTCAGCCCGGCCCAATGCCCGGCACCCCGTGTCAGTGTCCTAGCCTAGCCCGGAAGCCCCTCACGCCGGGAACCCCGGCGGCTAACGGCCTGGATATGACCCCAGCGGGCGGATGATGACCCGTTGCACGACGAAGGCCGCACAGCATGCGCTGCGCGGCCTTCGTTCCACCTGTGTCTTCAGTGCCTGTTTACAGCTCCGACGCCGGAACACCCACCCCCAGGATGATCGGCTCCGATGCTGCAGTTGGCTTCTTTGCCGGCTCAGCCGGCGCCTTCGCTTCGTGCGAGGTCCCGCCACCTGTGGCGGCCCGAACGTCGTGGTGCTCAACGTTGGTCTCGTTGGCAGCGCCCTGGGCCCTGCTGGCGCTGCGGTTCCGCCTGCCGCGCCGGCCACGGGCGCCGGACCGGGACTCCACGGGTTCGGTACCAGCGGACGTGACTGCCAAGGGGTCGGCGCTCCCGGGAGCCTCAGCAGATTCAACATTCCCGGGCGCGTCCTGCCCAGACCCGGCAACCTCAGACCCGGGGACAACCTCAGGTGTGCCACCCAAGTGCGAGAAGGCCTCAGCCAGCAGATCCAGGCTCATGGCAGGCTTCTTGGCAGGTTCGTCGTGATGCTCCACGAAAGGCAGAGCCACTTCCTCTCCGCCGAAGCGCAGTACCGGAGCCGGACGGCCCTCCCTGGCCGCAGTTTCTGCCGGGGTGGAGCCCTGCGTCTGCCCGCCCTGCTCAGGGGCCTGGGCGGCATCCCCTTGGGCAGGAGCCGACTGCGCAGGAGCCTTCCGGGCAGGATCCGCCTGGGCGGGACCCGACTGGCCTGCTTCCGCCTTACCGGCGGCGCGGGCTGCTTCCTCGGCGCGGTGCACCTCGTCATCGTGCAGGTGTGCAGCGTGCGCAGCAGCGGCGATCGTCGCCAATGCGGCCCGGGTAGCCTCTGCCTTGGCTTTCTGGGCGGGATCCACGGACTCAGCCGGAGCGGGTGCCGTCGGGGCAGCGGCCGGCTGGACCGGCGTCGTAGCTTCCGGTGCCTGGTTGCCCCCCTTGCCGCGGCGACGCTTACGCTCACTGCGCTGGGACGGCTGCTGTGCTTCGGTGTGGGACCGGTGCTGCTCGGCAGCCACCACATTCGCGCGGCGGTGCTCCACGGGCTCGTCGTGCGTCACCACGCCGCGGCCGGCACAGTGCTCGCATTGCTCACCGAAGACCTCCAGCAAGCCTGTGCCCATGCGCTTGCGCGTCATCTGGACGAGGCCCAGGGACGTCACCTCCGCCACCTGGTGCTTGGTGCGGTCGCGGCCAAGGCACTCCACCAGCCGGCGCAGCACCAAGTCCCTGTTGGACTCCAGGACCATATCGATGAAGTCGATGACGATGATGCCGCCGATGTCACGGAGGCGGAGCTGGCGAACTACCTCTTCGGCCGCTTCCAGATTGTTCTTGGTGACGGTCTCTTCCAAGTTGCCGCCGCTGCCGGTGAACTTGCCGGTGTTGACGTCCACGACAGTCATGGCCTCGGTACGGTCGATCACCAAAGAGCCGCCGGACGGCAGGAAGACCTTGCGTTCCAGAGCCTTGTGGATTTGTTCGTCAATGCGCCAGGCAGCAAAGATGTCCTGGTCCTTGGTCCACTTTTCCAAGCGACCCACCAGGTCAGGCGCAACGTACGTAACGTAGGCCTCAATGGTGTCCCAGGCTTCGTCGCCGGAAACAATCAGCTTGGAGAAGTCCTCGTTGAAGACGTCCCGAACCACCTTGATGGTGAGGTCCGGTTCGCCGTACAGCAGTTCCGGGGCAAGGACCTTGGTTGAGGATGCTTGGCTCTCGATGCCTTCCCACTGCGCCCGGAGGCGGTTGATGTCGTGGGTCAGTTCCTCTTCCGACGCGCCTTCGGCGGCCGTGCGGACAATCACGCCGGCGTTCTCCGGCAAACGGTCCTTCAGGATCCGCTTGAGGCGGTTCCGTTCGACGTCGGGCAGTTTCCGGGAGATTCCGGTCATGGAACCGCCCGGGACATAGACGAGGTAGCGGCCAGGCAGGGAGATCTGGCTGGTCAGGCGCGCACCCTTGTGACCCACGGGGTCCTTGGTGACCTGCACCAGGACGGAGTCTCCGGACTTGAGCGCGTTCTCGATCCGGCGCGGTTGGCCCTCAAGGTTCACCGCGTCCCAGTTCACCTCGCCGGCATAGAGCACCGCATTGCGGCCGCGTCCAATGTCGACGAACGCTGCCTCCATGGACGGCAGGACGTTCTGTACTTTGCCCAGGTAGACGTTTCCGATGAGGGAGTCCTGCTGGGTCTTGGAAACAAAGTGTTCAGCCAGCACGCCGTCTTCCAGGACGCCGATCTGGATTCTGTCATCGCGCTGGCGGACGATCATCTGGCGGTCGACGGACTCACGACGCGCCAGGAACTCGGCCTCGGTGATGACCTGGCGGCGGCGACCGGTTTCGCGCGATTCGCGGCGTCGCTGCTTCTTGGCTTCGAGCCTGGTTGAACCCTTGACGCTCGCCACCCGGTTGGAGGCAGCGGTCTCGGTGATGGGGCGGGGCGCCCGGACCCGGGTGACCGTGTTGGGCGGATCGTCATCCGATCCGCCGGTCAGTTCGAGGTCCTGGTCCCCCCGACGGCGCCGACGGCGACGGCGCGAAGTGACGCCCTCTTCCAAGGCCTCCGCAGCCGGAGCTTCGTCGTCTTCGGTTTCGCTGCTGCCCTCGGCATCGTTGTCATCGCGTTCGTTGCCGCGGCGTCCGCGGCGTCCCCGGCTGCGGCGGCGGCGGCGGCTGCCGGCATCTTCCGACTCAGCTTCACCGCTGGCCTCGGTTTCATCGTCGGCCTCGGCGTCTTTTTCTTCGGCCGGGCGGACAACAGCACTGAGGTCGGGCGCCTGGAAGATCATCGAGGTGATGGAGACCGGCTCAAGGAACAAGGAGGACGAACCGGCAGCGTCCGTTTCAGCCTGCTCCTCCGCTGTTGCGGCCGGAGCTTCCTGGCTGGTTTCTGCGACGGGCTCTGCATCCGCGGCACCGGCTGTGGCTTCGGCAGCGGCTTCGGCGCTTTCGGCCTGCTGAGCTTCAACCTTTGCTTTTGCAGTACGACGACGGCGGACCGGCTTTTCCGGTGCAGCCTCGGCTTGCGCTTCTGCGGGCTCAGCGGCGGTTGCTGCTGCGTCTGCGGCCTCAGCGGAAGATCCTGCCGGTTCTGTGGCCACTGCCGGTTCTGTGGTCTCTGCCTGCGCGTCCGGCGCAGGGGTCCCATCGAAGCCGGGAAGGGGCTCAGCAGGCTCAACCTTCTTGCGGGCACGGCTTCGACGTGCCGGAGCCTGCGCAGCTGGTTCTTCAGTAGCCGGTGCGCCGGCAGCGGCATCGGGGGCCTGGACAGCCGCAGCGGCATCGGCAGCTTCTTCGGCGGTCACCGGCTCTGCCGCACTGTCGGCAGCTGCCTTGGCGGCAGTCTTGCGGGGCGCGCGGGCGGTCCTGGCGCGGGTGGTTTTCTTGGGCGCCTCCGCTGCTTCCGCGGGTTCCGCCCCATCATTTACGGCTACAACCTGGTCATTATCCATATGTGGCAACACTCCTGCCCCGGAAGCGCCGCCACATCCGGCACCCAATGGGGCAAATATTGTCAAAACCCGCAGGCGTTGACAGAAGTCAGTAGTATGCCTTCCGGTTCGCACCATCCTTGGGGTGCGGCAGCCCTGGAAGGCCAGTGCCTTGGTTCTAAAACCCGTTGTTCAGCTGCCACAACCAGGTGCCGTCCATTGTCATGGCGGGCCTGTAGCGGATCAGTCGATCCGTGCAGGCCCTGCTCATGCTGGCGGTCTTGGGAACAAGTCACCGGACCGGATGACGAATGTGGATCGGCTTCCAGCCATGTCCATTCTCTCACACCCCCGCACATTCACGGGGTAGGAACCGTGTCGCCTACCGGTTGTGGAAGGGAAAGCTGGGCGCAGGGTTCAGCATGCGGCGTTAGAATCCTCCAAAGAACCCATCCCGGCCAGACCGGGGCCACCCGTTGGAAGAGGATGCATCCGCGATGCCAAGCACTGCCAGGGGAAACCTGGACCACCATGCCCCGCCCCCTGCTGCCGGACCCGCACCGCACAGGGATACGCTGCCTGCAGCCGTACGGGACAAGCCGTTTGCCTGGCTCCTCTTGGTGACAGGCGTCGTCGGTTGGCTGGCCTCGGGGGCATTGGTGCTGGAAAAGCTCCAGGCGCTCCAGGACCCCAACCACGTCACTGCATGCGATGTAAATCCATGGGTCTCCTGCGGAACAGTGATGAAGACGTGGCAAAGTTCCCTCTTCGGATTCCCGAACATGTTCATCGGCATCGTCGCCTTCGCCGTGATCATCACCACGGCCATGGGAATCCTTGCCGGTGCCAGGTTTTCCCGGGGGTACTGGCTGGGCCTACAGGCTGGAGTGACGCTCGGTTTCGCGTTCGTGGTCTGGTTATGGTCGCAGGCTTTGTACGCGATCAACGTCCTGTGCCCGTTCTGCATGGTGGTCTGGGCAGCCATGATTCCCATGTTTGTGTGGGTCACCATCCGCAACATCAGCCACGGGGTCATTAAGGCGCCTGCCAGGCTGACCAAGGTGCTGGGCGATTCGGGGTGGATCATCGTGGCACTGCTTTACGTGGCAGTCATCGCGACGATCTTCTTCGCGTTCCTCCATGTTTTCGCCGGAACGTCCGGCTACTAAGCACTTTCTCAAACACCGCGGGATGACAGTTAAGGCCAATGTTCGTGATGAACATTGGCCTTAACTGTCATTTCGCTGTAGGTGCGCCAGGTCTTACTCGAACCAGATCTTGATCTCGCGCTCGGCAGACTCCACCGAGTCGGAGCCGTGGACCAGGTTCTGCTGGACAGCCAGTCCCCAGTCACGGCCGAAGTCGCCGCGGATGGTTCCGGGCGCCGCCGTCGTCGGGTCCGTGGTTCCCGCCAGCGAACGGAAGCCTTCAATGACGCGGTGGCCTTCAAAGACAGCTGCCACAACCGGCCCGCTCAGCATGAACTCAACCAGCGGCTCGTAGAACGGCTTGCCGACGTGCTCCTCGTAGTGCTGCTCCAGGAGCTCCCGGGTCGCGTTGACCTTCTTCAGCTCCGCCAAGGTGTATCCCTTGGCTTCGATCCGGGCGAGGATGGTTCCGCTCAGGTTGCGGGCGACGCCGTCGGGCTTGACCAGGACGAGGGTCCGTTCAATGCTCACAGTTGCTCCAATGTGGTTTCTTGGTGGGGTTTCCCTGCCAGTTTACGGGGTTGGGGCGCCGGGCTCGTCACGGTGCGCAGCATCCCACTCGGCCTGTACACGGTCGCGCTGGGCAACCTCCCGGTCAATCCGGATACCCGTCCGGATGCCGTACCACCAGCAGATGGCGAACAGGATGCCCACAATGAACATCGTCGGTTCGGCCAAGCCCGTGAGGATGAGGACTATCTGCAGTCCCCAGCCCAGCCCGATGCCCCACGGCTTGGCGAGCACGGCGCAGGTGAGGACCAACACGACGCTCAGGGCAATGCCAACGCTGAGGATGATCGCGGGAGGAACCTCTCCCCGCTTCAGCCCGAAGACCACCAGCGTGCCGAAGAAGGCGACGAAGGCCTCCAGCAACAGCACGGTTGAACCGAACATCACTTTGGTGGAACGACGCTTCTTGGGCATGCCGGGACGCCACTCGCGTTGTGCCTTGGTCAGCTTGGCCATGGTCAGGCACCGGCCTTTCCGAGGAGGATACGGGCCTCGGCTACCAAGGTGATGGAGCCTGTCACGAGGACTCCCCCGGCAAGGTCGTCATTGGATTCCGAACGTTCGACCGCCCATTCGAGGGCGTCGTCGAGCTTCTCCGCAATGTGGACGTTCTCCTCGCCAAAACCGAGGTCGACGGCGATTTCCGCCAGTTCCGCCGCGGGAATCGCCCGGGGAGAGTTGGACTGCGTAAAGCAGAACTCCTCAGCCAGGCCGCCCAGTTGTTCCTGGAGTGTCTTGAGGATTTCCTCGGCGTCCTTCTCCTGGAGGATGCCGACCACCACCACGAGCTTGCTGAAACTGAAGGCCTCATGGATGGCCTCGGCAGAGACCTTGATGCCATCGGGGTTGTGGGCAGCGTCAACCACGATCGTCGGCGCGGTCCGCACTACCTCCAGGCGGCCCGGGGAGGTGACGTTGCCGAACGCTTCGCGGAGGACATCGGCGTTCAGCTCTTTCTCTCCCCCGCCGAAGAAGGCCTCCAGCGCGGCAACTGCCACCGCAGCGTTCTCCGCCTGGTGGGCGCCGTGCAGGGGAAGCAGCAGCTCCTCATACCGTCCAGCCAGTCCCTGGATTGTCAGCACCTGCCCGCCAACGGCCACGCTGCGGGATTCCACGCCGAATTCGACGCCCTCGAAACGGAACGGAACGTCCACTTCACGGGCCTTGTCCAGGAGCACTTGGGCGGCATCCACGGGTTGCGCGGCACTGACCAGGAAGCCGCCGGGCTTGATGATTCCGGCTTTCTCGTAGGCGATGTCCTCCGTGGTATCGCCGAGGAGGTCCGTGTGGTCCAGGGATATGGGCGTGATCACGGATACTTGGCCGTCGCCGACGTTGGTGGCATCGGTGATGCCGCCAAGGCCCACTTCGAAGACCGCAACATCCACCGGCTCATCGGCAAAGATCGCGAAGCCAAGGATGGTGACACACTCGAAATAGGTCAGGCGAGGCTGGCCCTCGGCGACGAGTTCGTTGTCCACGATCTCCAGGTAGGGCCGGATCTCGTCCCAAATCCTGACGAAGGTCTCGTCGGAGACGGGTTCGCCATTGATGCTGATGCGTTCGGTCACCTTGGAAAGGTGCGGGCTGGTGTACCGGCCGGTGCTGAGCCCGTGCGCGCGCAGTCCCGCCTCGATCATCCGGGCAGTAGAGGTCTTGCCGTTGGTTCCCGTGATGTGGATGATCGGAAAGGCCTTGTTCGGCTCGCCCAGGACCTCCATGGCACGGAACAGCGGAGCAAGGCGGGGTTCCATCTTGTTCTCCGGTGCGCGGCCGAGCAGTTCCGCATAGACGCTTTCGACCGAGAATTCGTCAGTCATGGATCAGGCCCCTGCCTTGGTTACTGTGACCCGCGGCTCGTCGGCGCCGGACACCAGCACCTCAAGCTCCAGGGTCAGGGTCTCAGTCTTGACGAGCCCGGCATTGGCCTGCAGCGCCTCAACCACATCCTGCTGCGCCTCCACCGTGGTCTTGATGCGGTCGCTCACGTTCAATCCGGCGTCCTTGCGCGCCTGCTGGATTGCACGGACCATGTCACGTGCCAGGCCTTCGGCGGCAAGCTCGGGTGTGACCTCGGTGTTGAGCACCACGAAACCGCCGCTCGGTAGAACGGCAGCCGCGGCAGCTCCGCCGTCGGGCGTTTCAGCCACGACGGTTTCGAGCGTGTACTCCTGGGGCTCCAGCTCGAGTCCACCGGCCACCACCACGCCGGCGTCGTTGACCGACCAATCGCCCGACTTGGAGCCCTTGATGGCCTGCTGGACGTTCTTGCCCAGGCGCGGACCGGCCGCACGGGCGTTGACCACCAGCTTCTGCTGGATGCCGAACTCTTCGGGCGAAGCCGCAGCGGTGTCCAGCAAGCGCACGGAGCGAAGGTTGAGTTCATCGGCGACGACGGCGGCGAAGCCTTCCAGCGCGTCAGCACCGGGTGCCACGACCGTCAGTTCCTGCAGCGGCAAGCGGACGCGCAGGTTCGCTGCCTTGCGCAGGCTGGACCCGGTGGAGCAGATTTGCTGCACGCGGTCCATGGCCTCCACGAGCTCCGGGTTTGCCGGGAACAGTGCAGCATCAGGCCAGTCGGCCAGGTGCACGGAACGGCCGCCGGTCAGGCCGCGCCAGATCTCCTCAGTGACGAGCGGGAGCAGCGAGGCTGCCACCCGGCACACCGCTTCCAGGGCCGTGTAGAGGGCATCGAACGCGTCAACGTTCTCGTCGAAGAAACGCTGGCGGCTGCGCCGGACGTACCAGTTGGTGAGCATGTCCAGGTAGCTGCGCAGCTCATCGCAAGCACCGGAGATGTCGTAGGTGTCCAGGCTTTCGGTGACGTTGCGGACGAGGTCGCCGGTGTTGGCCAGGAGGTACTGGTCAAGGGTGTCGGAGTATCCGTCGTAACGCAGCTTGGAATCGTAGCCCGAACCGCCATTGGCAGCGTTCGTGTACAGCGTGAAGAAGCTGTACACATTCCACAGCGGCAGGATGACCTGGCGGACGCCGTCGCGGATGCCCTGCTCGGTGACGATCAGGTTTCCGCCGCGAAGGATGGGGCTGGACATGAGGAACCAACGCATGGCATCGGAGCCGTCGCGGTCCAGGACCTCGGAAACGTCAGGGTAGTTGCGCAGGCTCTTGGACATCTTCTGCCCGTCCGAGCCCAACACGATGCCGTGGCTGATGACGTTGCGGAAGGCCGGGCGGTCGAACAACGCCGTGGACAGGATGTGGAGCATGTAGAACCAGCCACGGGTCTGGCCGATGTACTCCACGATGAAGTCCGCGGGGTTGTGGGTGTTGAACCACTCCTCGTTCTGGAACGGGTAGTGCACCTGGCCGTAGGGCATGGAGCCGGAATCGAACCACACGTCCAGCACGTCTTCCACGCGGCGCATGGTGGACTTGCCTGTGGGATCGTCCGGGTTGGGGCGGGTCAGTTCATCGATGAACGGCCGGTGCAGGTCCACCTGGCCTTCGTTGTTGACGGGAAGGCGCCCGAAGTCGGCCTCCAGTTCAGCCAGCGAGCCGTACACGTCCGTGCGGGGGTACTCGGGGTCGTCCGACTGCCACACGGGGATGGGCGAACCCCAGTAACGGTTGCGGCTGATGGACCAGTCGCGGGCGTTCTCAAGCCACTTGCCGAACTGGCCGTCCTTGACGTTGCCCGGGATCCAGTTGATGTCCTGGTTCAGTTCGGACATGCGGTCCTTGAACTTGGTGACTTCCACGTACCAGGAAGATACGGCGCGGTAGATCAGCGGGTTCCGGCAGCGCCAGCAGTGCGGGTAGCTGTGCTCGTAGCTGGCTTGGCGGACCAGGCGGCCATCGGCGCGCAGGACCTGGGTGATGGGCTTGTTGGCATCGAAGACCTGCAGGCCAACGATGCCCGCGAGCTCACCGTGGGCGAACAAAGGCAGGAACTTGGCGCCCTCGTCAACGGAGAGGACAACCGGGATGCCGGCCTCTTCACACACCTTCTGGTCATCCTCGCCGTAGGCCGGAGCCTGGTGGACGATGCCTGTACCGTCCGTCGTGGTGACGTACTCAGCCACCAGGATGCGCCAGGCATTCTGCGTACCGTACTTTTCGGCGTCGGCGAAGTCGTTCCACAACGGCTCGTACTCGAGGCCCGCCAACTGGGAGCCTGTGTACGTAGCGGTGACGGCGGCAGCCGCGGCCGCCGCGCCAGCGGCACCATCACCGTACCCCAAATCCTTGGCGTAGGACGCCACAAGGTCAGCTGCCAGCAGGAAGCTACCCGTGACCGGCGCTTCGGCAGCAGCGGCCTTGATGCCGTTCGGCCCGGCAGGCAGGACTGCGTAGGAGATGTCGGGTCCGACGGCGAGCGCCAGGTTGGTGGGAAGCGTCCAGGGCGTGGTCGTCCAGGCGAGCGCCTGGACACCTGCGAGCGCCTGCGAGACCTCGGACTCCCCCGCCTTGATGGGGAACGTGACCGTGACGGTCTGGTCCTGGCGGTTCTTGTAGACGTCGTCGTCCATGCGCAGCTCATGGTTGGAGAGCGGGGTTTCGTCTTTCCAGCAGTACGGGAGGACGCGATAGCCGTTGTAGGTCAGGCCTTTTTCGTGGAGTTGCTTGAAGGCCCAGAGCACGGACTCCATGTATTCGACGTTCAGCGTCTTGTAATCGTTGTCGAAGTCCACCCAGCGGGCCTGGCGGGTGACGTAGGCCTTCCATTCGTTGGCGTACTTCATCACGGATGCCCGGCAGGCGTCGTTGAATTTGTCGATGCCCATGGCTTCGATCTGGGTCTTGTCCGTCATGCCCAGTTGCTTCATGGCTTCGAGCTCGGCGGGGAGTCCGTGGGTGTCCCAGCCGAAGCGGCGTTCGACGCGCTTTCCGCGCTGGGTCTGGTAGCGGCCTACGAGGTCCTTGGCGTAGCCGGTGAGGAGGTGGCCGTAGTGGGGCAGGCCGTTGGCGAAGGGCGGGCCGTCGTAGAAGACGAACTCGTTGCTGCCGGCTGTCCCCCCGGGAAGGTCGGCTTCGCGTTGGTCGATGCTTGCCTGGAAGGTGCCGTCCTGGTCCCAGTATTTGAGGATGCGCTCTTCGATTTCCGGAAATTTCACGGAGGCGGACACGCCGTGCGTGCCGGAAGGCGATGCTGAGGCCTTGGGGTAGTGGGTCATCTCATATCCTGGTGATAGCTGGTTGACTGTCAGGATGCGAGGACGGCTCCCATGCTGCTTTTTCGACAGCGCAGGTACCGCGGTACCACCTCACTTACCGGAAATGATTTCCCGGCCGCTCATTACTGCTGTGACGGGCTTACCCGTCCGGTTCTACTGGGCACTGTTGGCTGTGGGCTTGCAGTGCCGTTCTTCCGGAAGCTCACCGGTGATGGCCGGGTCAAAGCTGCTTCCATCAGTCTAGCGGCAGCGAAGCCCCATGCTCCACTTGAAGGTTCATCCCTTGGGAGGACCGTGTTTGCCGGAGCCGCTGCATAGACTCGACCGCATGACTGAAGCTGCTGCCCTGCCGGTTGTCCGTTCCCGGCGGCCGGGGGCGCCGCGTGTTTGGACGGTATTGGCGCTGCTGGTGGTGTTGCCAGTGGTGGTTCTGTCGGTTTTCCGTGCTGTCCCGGCAGAGTGGCCGTTACTGGTTGTTCAGTTGGTGGCGTTCACGCCGTGGCTTGTGGTGCCGGCGGGGCTGGCGCTGATGCTTGCTGTGGCCGGCCGGCGGGCTTGGGCGGTGCTCACGACGGCGGTTGTGCTGGCGGTTCAATTGTTCTGGCTGTTTCCGTTGGACTACGGCCGTCCGGAAGCCCTTCCGGAGGGACGGCAGGCGGTTCCGGTGACGGTCATGACGCTCAACTCGGAATTCGGCCAGGCTGATGCGGATGAGGTGGTTCGCCTGGTCCGGGAGAAATCCGTCCAGGTGCTGGCAGTGCAGGAGTTCTCGCAAGCCTTGCAGGACCGGCTTGAGCAGGCCGGGCTGCCCAAGACTTTGCCGCACTTGGTCAGCGATCCAACCGACGACGCCGCCGGAAACGCCGTGTACTCGGTGTTTCCCCTTGAGTACGCCGGCCGCTTGCCGGACTCACCCTTCCACATGCCAGTGGTGAGGGTAGACGCGCGCCTGGACGGACTCAGCGCGGCTTTCACCCTCACCAGTGTCCATACCCTGCCGCCTGTGGACGAACGGCTGGCACAGTGGCGAAGCGACCTCGAGTCGGCTGCCTGGCAAGCCGGAGCTGCGGGCCGGCAGGTTTTCATGGGTGACTTCAACGCCACGTACGATCACCGGGAATTCCGCGACTTCCTGGCTTCCGGACGTGACGGGTCAACCTTGGTGGATGCGGGTGTGGTGTCGTGGGGCCGTCTTTCCCCCACGTGGCCCATGGAAGGCCCGGCCCTGCCCGGCATTGTCCTGGACCACGTGGTCACTACTCCACAGATCAGCAGCACCGGCTACGCAGTGCACAGGGTTGCGGGGACGGATCACGCTGCCCTTGTGGCTACGCTGCAGGTCCCTGCCCGGTAACGCAGCCCGGCTCAGCTAGTTCTCTTTGCGGATGAGCTTGTGGTTGGCGGCCTGGGCCACGGGGCGGACAGTGATGTGGTCAAGGTTGATGTGGTGGGTCAGGGATACCGCGTACTTCACGACGTCCGCTACGTCCGCCGCCGTCAACGGCTTCTCCACTCCGGCGTAGACCTTGGCCGCCGCGTCCTTGTCCCCCAGGCGGTTCAAGGCGAATTCCTCGGTCTGGACCAGGCCGGGCGCTACCTCGATGACCCGGACGTTGTTCGCCACTTCTTCAAGCCGCAAAGCATTGGTCATGGCGTGTTGGGCGAACTTGGCTGCGTTGTAGCCGGCGCCGCCTTCGTAGGCCGAAAGCCCCGCGGTGGACGTCAGGTTGAGGACAGTGCCCTCGCCCGTGGCCCGGAGCATGGGCAGAAAGGCCCTGGTGATCTTCATGGTTCCCAGCACGTTGACCTGGTACATCCATTCCCAGTCCTCTGTGCTGGCGTTGGCAATGGTGTCGGCCCCGCGGGCGCCCCCGGCGATGTTGATGAGCGTGCCTGCTCCCCCGGTGTCAGCCACGGCGGCAAGGAGGGCCGCGACGTCGTCGTCACTGGTGACATCGGCAGCGAACGGCACTGCCCCTGTTTCGGCGGCCAGCGCCTCGAGGCGTTCGGCGCGGCGGGCCACGGCGAAGACCTTCCAGCCATCGGCGGCGAGGGTCCGCACCGTGGCCTCCCCGATGCCCGTGCTGGCGCCCGTTACTACTGCGGTTTTGTTCTGCGTCTGTGCTGCCGAAGTCATGGGACCACCCTACAGAGCGATCCCGCCGCAGCCGAAGGCAAACTGTAACGGCGGACCATGAAACAATTGAGCCATGGCTGAATCAACGCAGGGTACAGACACGCCCGCCACCGCCCCGATCAACGTTCCCGACAAGCCGGCCCTTGAAGGCCTGGAGGCTGCCTTGACGCAGCGCTGGCTCACGGAAGGAACCTACAAGTTCAACCCGGACACCACCCGGGAGCAGGTCTACTCGATCGACACTCCCCCGCCCACCGCATCCGGCTCGCTGCACGTGGGACACATGTTCTCCTTCACCCAGACGGACGTCCAGGCCCGCTACATGCGCATGACGGGCAAGAACGTCTTCTACCCCATGGGCTGGGATGACAACGGCCTGCCTACGGAGCGCCGCGTCCAGAACTACTACGGTGTGCGTTGCGATCCCGCCATCCCCTACAACGCCGATTACCGGCCGCCTGCCCAGCCGGCCAAGAACCAGCGCGATTTCGACGTCGTTTCCCGCCAAAACTTCATCGAACTGTGCGAGGAACTCGCCGTCGAGGACGAGAAAGTCTTCGAGAACCTTTTCCAGACCCTTGGCTTGTCGGTTGACTGGAACCTGACCTACCGGACCATCGACGACACCTCCCGCGCCGTATCCCAGCGTGCCTTCCTCGCGAACCTCGCCGCCGGTGACGCCTACATGGCAGAAGCCCCTACGCTGTGGGATGTCACCTTCCGCACGGCTGTGGCCCAGGCCGAGCTCGAGGACCGGGAAGTCCCGGGCGCCTATTACCGTTACCCCTTCTTCACCGAGGACGGGGACAAGATCTTCATCGAGACCACCCGTCCCGAACTCCTGGCCGCCTGCGCCGCGCTGGTGGCGAACCCCGACGACGAGCGCTACCAGCCCTACTTCGGCAAGACGGTCACGTCTCCGCTGTTCGACGTCGAGCTCGAAGTCAAGGCCCACCCCCTCGCCAAGGCTGACAAGGGCTCGGGCATCGCCATGGTCTGCACCTTCGGCGACCTCACCGACGTCACATGGTGGCGCGAGCTGCAGCTGCCCACCCGGGCCATCATGGGCCGCGACGGCCGCATCATTGCCGAAACCCCCGAGTGGATCACCACCGAGGCAGGCAAGGAAGCCTACGCCGCAATTGCCGGCAAGACGGCGTTCTCCGCGAAGGAAGCCGTCGTGGAACTCCTGAAGGCCGCGGACCTCCTGGACGGCGAGCCCAAGAAGATCACCCACCCCGTGAACTTCTTCGAAAAGGGCGACAAACCCCTTGAGGTCGTCACCTCACGCCAGTGGTACATCCGCAACGGCGGACGCGACGAGGACCGCCGTGAACGCCTGATCGCCCGCGGCCAGGAAATCAACTTCCACCCGTCCTTCATGCGTTCCCGGTACGAGAACTGGATTGCCGGCTTGAACGGCGACTGGCTGGTCTCGCGCCAGCGGTTCTTCGGCGTGCCCATCCCTGTGTGGTACCCGCTGGATGCCCAGGGCAACCCGGACTATGACAACCCGATCCTGCCCTCCGACGACATCCTTCCCGTGGATCCTGCCGCCGACGCCGCCCCGGGTTACGACGAGTCGCAGCGCGACCAACCGGGCGGCTTCACCGGTGACGCGGACGTCCTGGATACCTGGGCCACTTCTTCGCTCACCCCGCAGATCGTTGGCGGCTGGAGCCGGGACGAGGACCTTTTCTCCAAGGTCTACCCGTTCGACCTCCGCCCCCAGGGCCACGACATCATCCGCACTTGGCTCTTCTCCTCCGCTGTCCGGGCCGATGCTCTGCAGAAGAGCGCACCCTGGAAGCACGCGGCCATTTCCGGATGGATCCTCGACCCGGACCGGAAGAAGATGTCCAAGTCCAAGGGCAACGTGGTGGTACCCACCGATGTGCTTAACGAATACGGCTCCGATGCCGTGCGCTACTGGGCCGCTTCCGCAAAGCTCGGCGCGGACACCGCCTACGAGATCGCCCAGATGAAGATCGGGCGCCGCCTGGCCATCAAGCTGCTCAACGCCTCCAAATTCGTCCTCAACTTGGGAGCAACCGAGAACTCCGTGGTCTCCGCCGATCTCTCGGTCCTGACCAACCCCTTGGACCGGGCGCTCCTGGCGCAGCTCGCCGACGTGGTGGCCCAGTCCACCAAGGCGTTCGACAACTACGACTACGCCCGCGCCCTCCAGATCACCGAATCGTTCTTCTGGCAGTTCACCGACGACTACGTCGAGCTCATCAAGGACCGTGCGTACGGAGCGGCCGGCGACGCCGAGCAGGCCTCCGTTTTGGCGGCCCTGGCAACCACGCTCGATTCCCTCCTGCGCCTCTTCGCCCCCTTCCTGCCCTTCGCCACCGAAGAGGTGTGGAGCTGGTGGCGGACCGGTTCGGTTCACCGCGCAGCCTGGCCGGCAGCCTTGGAAATCGCCGACGGCGACACCACCATGCTGGGCACGGTCGGCTTGGCGCTCAGCGGCATCCGCAAGGCCAAGTCCGAGGCCAAGGTCAAGCAGCGCACCGAGGTGCTTTCAGCCTCGATCACGGCCAACGAGATGCTCATTGCACAGCTGAAGGCCGGTTTGGGCGACTTGAAGGCCGCCGCCAACGCCCAGGAGATCAGCCTCCAGTCGGGTGAAGGTGACCTGGCTGTCAGCGACGTTGTCCTGGCCCAGCCGGAAGAGGCGCCGGCCTCGTAAACAGGCAACGGCTTCGTAGCCGGTTGCGGCCCAGCAGTTTTCGGGCAAAGGGGAAGCCCCATCAGCGTTTTGCCGTTGGTGGGGCTTCGACTTTTCGGCTGTCCGGTGACGGCTTGACAGTCTGGCGGAATCCTTGGAATTTCAGGTCGTCCTACCACGTCACTGGTAGCTTGTTTCCAACTTTGCCAAAGGCTGCGTTGGTCGCAATCACTGAATCTTCGGTTTCCGTGTCCAGCTTCTTTCGAAGTTGGTAAGAACTATTGTTGTCCCGCGTTTGGGCTTGCGCAAGGTCTTTGCGGGAACTACAGAATTGTAGTTTTCGGACACGTCTACCAGCAGGTTTCCGGACTCGTTTTCCAGACTCCATTTCCAATGGGGTTGTGGCAGAGTTATGCCATGCCGGAACTGCCCGAAGTGCACGGCCTGTGCACCTACCTGGACACCCAACTTCGCGGAGCCGAACTGACGGGCGTGCGCATCAACTCCATTGCCGCGCTCAAGACTGCGGATCCTCCGTATGACGCCCTTGAGGGCCGCACGATTGAAGGCGTCCAACGGTTCGGCAAATTCGTGTGCCTCGACGCCGGCGGAATGTTCTTCGTGTTCCATTTGGCCAAGGCCGGATGGGTCCGCTACACCGAGCACCCGTCATCTGCAGCCCTGCGCATGGGCAAGAGCAACATTGCTGCGCGCTTACTGTTCCACCGGTCAGCAGATGACACCCACATCGGGTTGGACCTGACGGAGGCCGGAACCAAGAAGAGCCTCGCAATATACGTGGTCCGTGATCCGCAGGACGTTCCGGGCATCGCCAGCCTGGGGCCGGAACCGCTCAGCCCGGATTTCGACGTCGACGCCCTGGCGGCGATCGTCCGGTCCAGTTCCCAGCAAATCAAGGGCCTGCTGCGCAGCCAAAGCGTCATTGCGGGTATAGGCAATGCTTACAGTGACGAGATCCTGCACGCCGCGAAGATCTCACCTTTCGCCATCGCCAAGTCCTTGGACGAGGAGCACATTTCCAGGCTCTACGACGCCATGCAGGAGGTCCTGGTGAGTGCGGTGACCGCTGCCTACGGCAAGCCGTCGAGCGAATTGAAGGACACCAAGCGAAGCAACTTCCGGGTTCATGCCAGGACCGGCCAGCCCTGCCCCGTGTGCGGGGACGCAGTAAGGGAGGTGTCCTTCGCGGACACCTCCCTGCAGTATTGCGCTACCTGCCAAACCAACGGCAAGATCCTTGCTGACAGGAGGACCTCACGGTTCCTGAAGTAGCCGGGGTGGCTGGTCAACCGTGAGCTAGTTGAATTCAGGGCTTTCAGTGCGGCTCCGCTTGAGCTCGAAGAAATGCGGGAAACCAGCCAAGGCCACCGTGGCGTCCCAGAGCTTGCCCGCATCTTCGCCGCGGGGAATCCGGGTCAGTACCGGGCCGAAGAATGCCGTCCCGTTGAAGGCAACCACAGGCGTTCCCACGTCCTGGCCCACCAGTGATATCCCGGCCTCGTGGCTGGCCCGCAGTTGGGCATCGTATTCGTCGGAATCGGCAAAGCGGGCCAGTTCCGCCGGTAGGCCCACTTCTGCCAGGGCTTTACGGATCACGGACGGGCGGTCCTTGTTGCCCTCATGGTGGATCTCTTCGCCCATGGCGTCGTAGAGGGGCTTGACGTATTCACTGCCATGGAGTTCCTGCGCAGCGATGATCACCCGCACAGGACCCCAGCTCTGATCCATCAGCGCCCGGTAGTCTTCCGGCAGATCGCGGCCTTCGTTCAGCACGGAGAGGCTCATGACGTGCCATTCGGTCTCGATGCCGCGGACCTGTTCAACCTCGCCGATCCAGCGTGAGGTGATCCAAGCGAAAGGGCATGCGGGGTCGAACCAGAAGTCGGCTTTGTTGACTGCTTGATCTGTCGATGTCTTTTCAGGCACAAGAAACTCCTCGGAAGGGTGAAAACGGCACGCGGAAACGTGAGATGCGGAGGATCAACCTCCTGTGGGCTGCAACCGGCGCTTACGCCGACTTATTCCGGCGCTTGGCCACGACGTCGTGCGCGATCATGGTCGGCTGCGCCTTCTTGGCCACGACATCGGCGGTGATGACCACCGTGGCGATGTCGTCCCGGCTGGGTAGATCGAACATGACGGGAAGCAGGACTTCTTCCATGATGGCCCGCAGTCCGCGGGCTCCCGTCCCGCGCTCCAACGCCTGGTCCGCAATCGCATCCAGGGCGTCGTCGTCGAACTGCAGCTCCACACCGTCGAGTTGGAACATCTTTTGGTACTGCTTGACCAAGGCGTTCTTGGGCGTGGACAGGATCTGGATCAAAGCCGGCCTGTCCAGGTTGGACACCGTGGTAATGACGGGAAGGCGACCAATGAACTCAGGGATGAGGCCGAACTTCAGCAGGTCCTCAGGCATGACTTCCCCGTAGGAGTCCACGTTGTCCCGGACTTCGTTGAGCTGGGCGCCGAAGCCTATGCCTTTGCGGCCCGACCGCGAACCGATGATGTCCTCCAGCCCGGCAAAAGCACCGGCCACGATGAAAAGGACGTTCGTGGTGTCGATCTGGATGAATTCCTGATGCGGATGCTTGCGGCCACCCTGGGGCGGTACCGAGGCCACGGTGCCCTCAAGGATCTTCAGCAGTGCTTGCTGCACGCCCTCGCCGGACACATCGCGGGTAATCGAAGGGTTCTCGCTCTTGCGGGAGATTTTGTCGATCTCGTCGATGTAAATGATTCCCTGCTCAGCCTTCTTGACGTCGTAATCCGCGGCCTGGATGAGCTTGAGCAGGATGTTCTCGACGTCCTCGCCAACATACCCGGCTTCGGTCAGGGCTGTGGCGTCGGCGACGGCAAAGGGGACATTAAGGCGGCGGGCCAGGGTCTGGGCCAGGTACGTCTTGCCGCAGCCCGTGGGGCCGATGAGCAGGATGTTGGACTTGGCGATCTCCACGTCCTCGTGGTGGGCGCCGTCGCCAAGGCTGCCGCTCTTGGGGGCGTGGCCTGCCTGGATCCGCTTGTAATGGTTGTAGACAGCCACGGCAAGGGAACGCTTGGCCGGCTCCTGGCCAATGACGTACTCCTGGAGGAAATCGAAGATCTCCCGGGGCTTGGGAAGTTCGAAGCTGCCCAGATCCGATACTTCTGCCAGCTCTTCTTCAATGATTTCGTTGCAGAGCTCGATGCACTCGTCGCAGATGTACACGCCGGGCCCGGCAATCAGCTTCCGAACCTGCTTTTGGCTCTTTCCGCAGAAAGAACACTTCAGCAGATCCGTGCTCTCGCCAATCCGAGCCATGTGGGAATCCCTTCGTTGCATGCGGGTGATGCGGCTCCGCGCCGTACTCAAGTGTGCGGCCTTGCCGCGGTCGGCACCACCGTGACTTCTTCCACTCTAGGTCACAAAGTGCCGCTTGGGTGGAAACAGAACGCCGGTGCGGTCCATATTTCGCGAACCGCACCGGCGTCGATTTCCGTGTGCTACCGGGCGATAGCCTGGGGCTTGATCTTCCGGGAATCCAGGACCTGGTCAATCAGGCCGTAGGCCCGGGCTTCCTCGGCGGTAAGGATCTTGTCCCGCTCGATGTCGTTGTTGACCTGCTCGGAGGTCCGACCGGAGTGCTGGGCCAGGGTGTCTTCCAGCCAGGTACGCATACGCATGACCTCCGCTGCCTGGATTTCCAGGTCGGATGCCTGGCCGCCCTGGCCACCTGAGAGCGCCGGCTGGTGGATCAGCACGCGGGCGTTCGGAAGCGCCAGCCTCTTGCCGGGCGTGCCGGCCGCCAGCAACACAGCTGCGGCACTGGCAGCCTGGCCAAGGCAGACCGTCTGGATCTCCGGCCGGATGTACTGCATGGTGTCGTAGATAGCCGTCATGGCCGTGAACGAACCGCCGGGCGAGTTGATGTACAGCGTGATGTCGCGGTCCGGGTCGGTGGATTCAAGGACCAGCAACTGGGCCATGATGTCATCGGCCGATGCGTCATCAACCTGCACGCCGAGGAAGATGATCCGGTCCTCGAAGAGCTTGGTGTACGGGTCCTGGCGCTTGAAGCCATAGGGCGTGCGCTCTTCGAACTGGGGCAGGACGTAGCGGCTGGTAGGAAGATTGCCGGCAGACCATCCGAAGTTGTAGTTCATGTCAATTGCTCCTGGTTTCAGTGGTTCTAATGCCGGCTAGTTGTTGTTGGAGTCCGACTGGTTTGCCGTTCCGCCGCCTCCGGCCACGGAACCGGCGTGTGCCGAGATCTTGTCGAAGAAGCCGTATTCCAGCGCCTCGGTGGCCGTGAACCACTTGTCGCGGTCGTTGTCCTTGAGGATGGTTTCGACAGTCTGTCCCGTCTGCTCCGCGGTCAGTTCGGCCATGACCTTCTTCATGTGGAGGATCAGCTCAGCCTGGATCTTGATGTCCGATGCCGTGCCGCCAATTCCGCCGGAAGGCTGGTGCATGAGGATGCGGGCGTTGGGGGTGGCGTAGCGCTTGCCCTTGGTGCCCGAGGAAAGCAGGAACTGGCCCATGGACGCGGCAAGGCCGGTTGCGACCGTGACGACGTCGTTCGGGATGAACTGCATGGTGTCGTAGATGGCCATGCCGGCGGTCACCGAGCCACCCGGGGAGTTGATGTAAAGGTAGATGTCCTTCTCCGGGTCTTCGGCCGAGAGGAGGAGAAGCTGTGAGCAGATGGCGTTGGCGTTCTCATCGCGGACCTCGGAGCCGAGCCAGATGATGCGCTCTTTCAGCAGGCGGTTGTAGATGTAGTTGTCCTGGGCCGCGGGATCGACAGTTGCCATCCGGGGAGCCTCTGATTGCTGTGACATAAGTACTTACCTCTCGCTGGTGCCAGTGACCTCACTGAACTTCACTACATTGGACACTAACCGCTTTGGCCGGCGTTTTGTTCGCCGGAATCGCACTGTTCGCTGACGGCGCACGGGAGGGCCCGGGCCTTGTGTTCTGCCCTTAAAGCGAACCGGCCCCGGATCCAAGGATCCGGGGCCGGTTGAAGCCGTATTAGAACTTCACTGCTGCGGGGTCGTCGCTGGAGACGGTCTCTGCTTCAGCCTCGGCTTCTGCAGTTTCTTCAGCGGCAACTTCACCGGCAGGGCGCACGAAGTCGGTCAGGTCAACCTTGTTGCCTTCGGAGTCCACAACCTCGGCCTGGCCCAGCACTACTGCCAGTGCCTTGCGGCGGCGAACCTCGGAAACCATCATGGGGACCTGGCCGCTCTGATCGATGATCTGGGCGAACTGGTTGGGGTCCATGCCGTACTGGCTGGCGGTGGTGACGATGTAGTCGATCAGCTCGTTCTGGCTGACGTTGACTTCTTCCTTGTCCGCAATGGCGTCGAGGATGACCTCGTTCTGGAAGGCGCGCTCAGTGTTTGCCTTCACCTCTGCGCGGTGCTCCTCGGTGTCGTGGTCGCCTTCGCCGTGGGAGTTTTCCTGGGTGAAGTGGGCCTCGACCTGCTCTTCGACGACGGATGCCGGGACGGGAACCTCAACCAGCTCGACGAGCTTGTCCAGGACCTTGTCGCGGGCTTCCACGCCCTGGCCAACAACCTTGGACTCAGCGGCCTGCTTGGCGAGGTCTTCGCGGAGTTCAGCCAGGGTGTCGAATTCGGATGCCAGCTGTGCGAAGTCATCGTTTGCCTCGGGAAGCTCGCGCTCCTTGACGGCCTTGACTACTACCTTGACCTGGGCGGCTTCGCCGGCGTGCTCGCCACCAACGAGGGTGGTGTCGAAGATCGCTTCCTCGTCGGCGGAGAGACCGGAAACAGCCTCGTCCAGGCCTTCGAGCATGGTGGCGGAACCAACCTGGTAGGACAGGCCGGAAGCGGAATCGATCTCTTCGCCGTCAATCGAGGCGGTGATGTCGATGGTGAGGAAGTCATCGTTCTGCGCCGGGCGCTCAACGGACTTGAGGGTGCCGAAGCGGCCACGGAGTTCATCCAGGGCCTTGTCAACGTCAGCGTCGGAGGACTCGGCTGCAGCAACCTCTACCTTGATGCCAGCGTAGTCGGGCAGTTCGATCTCGGGACGGACGTCAACCTCGACCTGGAACTTGAGTTCGCCGTCGGTAGCGGACGGATCCGGAACCTCGGTGATTTCCACCTCGGGACGGCTCAGCGGGCGCACTCCGGTTTCCTGGACAGCAGCCTGGTACCAGCCATTGAGGCCGTCGTTGATAGCCGTCTCCAGAACGTAGCCGCGGCCGACGCGCTGGTCGATGAGCTTGGAAGGAACCTTGCCCTTGCGGAATCCGGGCACCTGGATCTGCGAAGCAACGGTCTTGTACGCGGCATCGATGCTCGGCTTCAGTTCCTCAAAGGGAACCTCAACATTGAGCTTGACCCGCGTTGCGGTGAGGTTCTCGACAGCGCTCTTCACAGTCTAAGTACTCCTGAATTGGTGGGTATGGGGTTCTGCCGCACTCAAGGAAAAGAATGCGAAACACAGAGTCGGGGTGACAGGATTTGAACCTGCGACTTCCTGCTCCCAAAGCAGGCGCTCTAGCCAAGCTGAGCTACACCCCGAATGCACAGGACAGTCTACGGGCAAGAGCGCCGCGAATGCACATTTGACAGCGCCGCCCGAATTAGGTTTAGTTATATCCGGCTTGAACAGCCAACCGGAAAGAAGCCCTGAACAGGGAATCCTTCTGGGGACGTAGCTTAATGGTAAAGCCTCAGTCTTCCAAACTGATTACGCGGGTTCGATTCCCGTCGTCCCCTCCAAGGAAGAAGGCCTCCGATCCCAGGATCGGAGGCCTTCTTGCGTTGTGCCGGACCATCGTCCCCGGAGGCTCAGGCCCGGCGGGGAAGCTCAGACCTGGCAGCCCGGGCACCAATAGAGTTTGCGGGCTCCTATTTCCGCCATGCCCACGATTGTCCCGCACGCGCGGCAGGGCAATCCGTGCCGCTTATAGACAAAGTGGGCGTCGGCGTCGGACACCATGGGTGCACCTTCGGTCCACAGAGCCGGGGGCGTCGTCACAATCCTGCCGTCGCGGACGCCGTCGGACATGGTGGACACGGCATCGTCCCAGAGGCGGCCGGCAGTTTCGACATCCACGGCCGCTCCGGGCGTCCAGGGATCCACTGCCTGCCGGAAAAGGACTTCCGCGCGGTAGATGTTTCCGACTCCCGCGAGGACGGACTGGTCCATCATCAGGAGCGCGACGGCGGTCTTCCGCTTGCGCAGCCGGCGGATGAACTCATCGCGGTCCCCCGGAAGGTTACGGAGGGGATCCGGCCCCAGGCGGTCAAGTACCTTGGCCGCCTCATCGGACGTCACTACGGCGCAGGTGGTCGCCCCTCGGAGATCGGCCCAGCCATGGTCCGACACGAGGCGGACGCGCACGGCCCCTACCGGTTCCGGCGGCCCGGAGTATTCCGCGTCCCCACCGGCAGGCCCGGATTCACGCTCACCGATCCTGCGCGGTGCTCCGATGCTCGAGGCACCCGTAAAGGAACTGTCCCCGCCGAAGCTCCACGCACCGTATAAGCCCAGGTGGACGTGGAGGTAGAGCCCGTGGTCGAAGGCCAGGAACAACTGCTTTCCGTGGGCGAGCGCCTCCACCAGCACGTGTCCGTCCAACAGCGCGGCGCCTTCGGTGAAGCGTCCCTGCGGACTGCTGACATGAAGGCGCCGGCCGACGAAGACATCCTGGAACTGGCGGGCCAGCCGGTGGATGGAATGACCTTCAGGCACTACTCGACGATCTCGCCCGTGGTCTCGTACACAGCGATCTTTCCAATGCGGCGGACATGGCGCTCGTCATTGCTGAACGGTTCCTGCAGGAACGCTTCGATGATTTCGGTGGCTTCGTCGACGCTGTGCTGCCGGCCGCCTACAGCCACGACGTTCGCGTCGTTGTGCTCACGAGCAAGCTTGGCGGTGGAGAGGTTCCATGCCAAGGCCGCGCGGACTCCCTTGACCTTATTGGCGGCAATCTGTTCGCCGTTGCCCGATCCGCCCAGCACGATGCCCAGCGCATGGACTCCGGCTGCCTGGTCGGCAACGACGGCTTCCCCGGCATTGATGCAGAACGACGGGTAGTCGTCCAGGGCGTCATATTCCCTGGGCCCGTGGTCCACAACCTCATAGCCCTTGGCCGTGAGGTAGCTGACCAGGTGTGCGCTGAGTTCCATGCCTGCGTGGTCCGTAGCGATGTGGACGCGGGGAGTAGTCACTGTAGTCCGTTCTTTGTGGAGCGCCGGTAAGCCGCTGGGCAGGTGCACAGCCCGGGCCAGGCGCGGCGGGGAGGGATGCTTACCTAGATTACCGTGACCGGCTTCATTGGGGCTGCCCGTCGTCATGGGCCCGGGCAGCGGCCCGGTTGAGGATTCCGGCCAACGTATCAGCTGCTGCCGCCGTTCCGGCGCTCAGGGCCACCCGGCCGCCGTTGAGTTTCCTGACGACGACGGCGGGCCCGCTGCTCACCAGCATCGCGGTCGCGTCGTCGTGGTGCCGAAGGCCCCAGCCGCCGTAGTCGGCAGCTTTGACGTCGGCGGGTGCCGCTGCGGCAATATCGACGGCGGGAACGCTCAGCACCGGGACGAGTCCGCCGGCCAGCACCCGAAGTCCTCCCCTGTCCGCACGGACACGGGCGAAAAGGAAGCCCGCACCCAGCAGCGCCACGGCGGCCACCAGGGCTCCGAGCCAGGGCAGCGCCACGGCAATCAGGGCTGCCGGGAACAGGGCAGAAACGATGATCATGATGAACACTGAACTGCGGGCGTGGACCCAGATCCGGAGGGTGTCCCGGGTCAGGTCCGGATCGGCAAGCAGCATCCGTTCGGTTTCCAGGGCCTGGTCGTCCTCAGGGGTCCAGCGGGCATCGGGCTTGAAGGCGAACATCATGACGACACCCAGCGCCAGGGCCGCGCCGCTTCCCATGGCCAGGACGATCGGGTCCACATGGGACACTCTGGCCTCCCCGATCCCCGACTGGCCGACCAGCCCGGCAGCGAGCACCGTGGTGACGAAGAGACTGACCATGAGGCCCAGCCCCATCATGACCCGGCGCATGACAACGGGCCGGGAGAGCGGAACGGCCTGCATGAAGGCGAGCCAGCCAAACAAGGTGATCATGGCTGCGCCGCCGGCAACATAGGCGCCGAAGGGCGCAAAGGCGCTTCCGCCGTCGGCATTCCACATGACAGCCACAGGGTCCGGGAGGCTGTTCCTCAACATCTGGGCGCAAACAACGAAGCCGATGGCCAGCAGAAGCGGAAAAAACAGCGCAAACCGCAAAGCGCGGGTGTCAAGAGAGTCGCGAAACGTTCCCATGGTTCCAAACTACTCCGGAGCATCGACATGCAGGGAGTGGACTCCACGACACCGTACGGGCATCCCTTGCGATCGCGGCAGAGAGTGAAAGAATGACTTCACACCAGCGGCGGGAGAACCGACCGGCCGCCCAGTCCAACTTCCGGAGGCACATTTGCCAGGCCTTAATCTCACGCGCGGGGAAGCCGCGAGCCGCGCTGAACTCCTCAACGTCGAGTCGTACAACGTCACCCTGGACCTGACCAAGGGGCCGACCGTCTTCGGCTCCACCACCACCGTCCGTTTCTCGGCCCGCGCCGGAGCCTCGACCTTCATCGATGCCATTACCGACACCGTCCACAGCGTTACGCTGAACGGCACGGAACTTGACCCGGCGGTCGTTTCCGACGGCGTCCGGATCCAGCTCCCCGACCTCGCCGAAGACAACGAACTCGTCATTGTTGCCGATGCTCCCTACATGAACACCGGCGAGGGCCTGCACCGCTTCGTGGACCCCGTGGACGGGGAGGTATACCTCTATACGCAGTTTGAAGTGCCCGACTCCCGGCGCATGTTCGCCGTCTTTGAACAGCCCGACCTGAAGGCAAGCTTCACTTTCACCGTCACGGCTCCGTCACACTGGGACGTGGTCTCCAACTCCCCCACGCCTGCCCCGGAAACCATTGAGGCCGGGGACGACGGCGGTGCGCGCTCAGTGTGGAAGTTCGCCCCCACCCCCCGGCTCTCGTCGTACGTCACCGCACTGATCGCCGGCCCGTACCAATCCGTACGCTCGGAAGTGACAAGTTCGGACGGCCGGGTGGTCCCGCTGGGAGTATTCGCCCGGAAGTCCCTCATGCAGTACCTCGACGCCGACAACATCTTCGAGCTGACCCGGCAGGGCTTCGAATTCTTCGAGGCGCAGTTCGGCTGCCCGTACCCGTTCGAAAAGTACGATCAGCTCTTCGTGCCGGAGTTCAACGCCGGTGCCATGGAAAACGCCGGTGCCGTCACTATCCTCGAAGGCTACGTTTTCCGCGGCAAGGTCACCGGCGCCCAAGTGGAGCGCCGCGCTATCACCGTCCTGCACGAACTGGCCCACATGTGGTTCGGGGACCTCGTCACCATGCGCTGGTGGAACGACCTCTGGCTGAACGAGTCCTTTGCCGAATACATGTCCCACCTCGCAGCGGTGGAGAACACTGAATTCGACCACGCGTGGACCACGTTCGCCTCCGTGGAGAAGTCCTGGGCTTACCGCCAGGACCAACTCCCCACAACGCATCCCATCTTCGCGGACATCAACAGCCTCCAGGACGTGGAGGTCAACTTCGACGGCATCACCTACGCCAAAGGCGCTTCAGTGCTGCGCCAACTGGTGGCCTGGGTGGGCCCGGAACAGTTCATGGCCGGGGTCCGGACCTATTTTGCCAAGCATGCCTGGGGCAACACGGAACTTTCGGACCTTATGCAGGAGCTCGAAGCCGCCAGCGGCCGTGACCTGGACCAGTGGGGCGGGTTGTGGCTTGAGACTGCGGGCGTGAACACGCTCGCCCCCGAGGTCACTGTTGATGAAAACGGCGTCATCACCGGATTTGCCATTCTCCAGACCGCCGTCGCCGAACAGCCCACCATCCGCCCGCACCGCCTGGCGGTGGGCTTCTACGACGTCGTCGACGGCAAGCTTGAGCGCGTCCACCGCGAAGAGCTCGACGTCGACGGCGCCCGCACGGAGGTCCCCACCCTGGTGGGCAAGGCCCGGCCCGACCTTGTCCTCCTCAACGACGACGATCTCGCGTACGCGAAGGTAAGGCTTGACCCGGAGTCGCTCGCCACCGCGAAGGCCCACCTGAAGGACTTCACCTCAAGCCTTCCCCGCACCTTGGTGTGGGGTTCGGCGTGGGATGCGGCCCGCGACGGCGAGACTCCCGCCCGCGGCTACGTGGACCTGATCCTGGCCAACATCGCCCACGAGACGGACTCGTCGGTGATCCTCGTCCAGCTCCGCCAATTGGCAACGACCCTCACTTACTACGTGGCCGCAGAGCACAAGGAGGAAACGGCAGTCAGGGCCGCCGACCGCTTGTGGGAGCTCGCTTCCAGCGTGGAAGCCGGATCCGATGCCCAGTTGCAGTTCGTGAAGTCCTACGCCCAGATCTCACGCAGCGACTCCCAACTGGACCGGATCCAGGCCCTCCTCGACGGCACGTCAACCTTGGAAGGCCTGACTGTGGACCAGGACATGCGGTGGGAACTGCTGACAGCACTGGTAGTCGGCGGCCGCCACGGGCAGGACCGGATCGAGGAAGAACTCGAGCGGGACAACACCTCCAACGGCCACAACGCAGCCGCCCTCGCCAAGGCTGCGATACCAACCGCAGAGGCCAAGGACGCTGCATGGGAGTCGATCGTGGTCAAGGGCGAGCTCTCCAATGCACTCCAGTCCTCAGCCGTTGCCGGCTTCACCCGTGTTCCGGACACCGCGCTGCTGGAACCGTTCGCGGAGAGGTACTTCCAGGCAGTACCTGGAATCGTGAAGGAACGGACCCATGCGCTGGCCCAGCAAATCGTAGTAGGCCTCTACCCCGCCCAGCTGACCACCCAAGCCACCATCGACCGGACGGACGAGTTCCTGGCGGCTTTGCCGGAAGACAGCGCGGCGCTCAGGCGCATGATGCTGGAGAACCGCGACGCCGTGGCACGCGCCCTGCGCGCCCGGGCCGCCGACGTCGACTAGCCGTTCGCCTCCTCCCATGCGGACAGTCTGCGCTGGCTAGACTGTCCGCATGGGCCTGAATGAACACCATTACGCGCTGACCGTCCGCTGGACCGGAAACCGCGGTGACGGCACGGCAGGCTACCGGGCCTACTCCCGGGACCACGACGTCGTTATTCCCGGACTACCGACGTTGAAAGGGTCAGCCGATCCCACGTTCCACGGTGACCGGACACGCTACAACCCTGAGCAATTGCTGCTGGCAGCTTTGGCCCAGTGCCACATGTTGTCCTTCCTGCACGTCGCGGTCAAGCACGGTGTGGTGGTCACCGGATACGAGGACAATGCCGAGGGGCTCATGAAGCTCAACCGGGACGGCAGCGGGCAATTCGAGTCGGTAACCCTCAAGCCCCGCGTCACCATCGTCGATGCCGTTGATGAAAGCCTCATGTCGCAGCTTCACCACGAAGCCAACCAAGTCTGCTTCATCGCGCGCAGCGTCAATTTCCCCGTGCTTCACGAACCAACCACGACGACGACGGCTGCCTAGCCGGGTGGCCCGCCGCTGCGGTCCCTCCAGAGCTCCAGCAGCCTGCGTTCCGTCGGACGGCTCAGGCCCGCCCTGCGTTCGCGGTCGAGGCCCCTGTTCCGTTCGTCCTCAAGGGTGTCCTTGAGGGTTTCCTGCCAGGGCCGCAGCGCAAGGCCTGCCGCGACGGCGGCTATGTTGTTCCGGGCCTGGAACCCTTCGTGCCCTGGCGGCAACCACAAGGGAAGCGAGTCCGGGCCGGCCCAGTAGTCGATCCCCTGCTGCACCAGCCAGTCTTCGCTGACGGGGACAACTTCTTCCGTAGCCCCGGACGCACTCCGTGACGCAGCGATATACCCCGCAAAGGGAACCACTTCCCCCACAGCGTTGAAGGTTCCCGACAGTCCCCGGTCCGCACCGTAAAGAACCCAGGCTGCAACGTCCCTGACGTCGACGATCTGGGTCGGTGAGTCCGGAATGTCCGGGACCAGGACGGGGCCGGCCTTCGCGGCAAACCGGGCGGGCCAATAACCGTACCTGTCCGAAGCATCCCCGGGACCTCCGATCAGGCCGGGCCTGAGAATGTGGGCCTTCTCCCCTGCTGCCCGGCGCGTCATCTCCTCGATGGCTGACTTTGACTCGCCGTACGTCTCCGGCGTTCCGTGTTCTCCTTCCGGCAGGGGTTGGAGCAATCCGGCGTCCTCTGCTGCGCCGGGAACCGACGGATCGGCATAGACGGAGCAACTCGAAACGAACGTCCAATGCCCCGCCCGGCCGGCCAGGGCGTCAAGGGCTGCCTTCGCGAAGACCGGATCCCGGGCCACCTCCACTACCTCATCCCAGTGACCGTCGAGGTCCGTGAAGGCCGCCGCGCCAACGGCGCGATCCGCACGGACCCACGTGGCGCCGTCGGGCACTGCCGCGGAAGTACCGCGCGCCAGGCAGGTGACCTCATGCCCGGCGGCGAGGGCTTGCCGCGTGATTTCAGCGGACAGGAAAGCCGTACCACCCAGGACGAGGATTCGCATGCGGCCACGCTACGGCGCGATCATGCAACGGCGCTAGGGTTAATGGTGGACAGAGTGTTCACCCCTGGGAGAACACGGGCCGACGACAAGGAGCCAATACACCTTGACCTTCATCTCTTGGATGGAAACCCTCACGATCGAACCGGAAAAAATCGACGTTGTCTCAATCCTCATCACCGTAGGCGTGGGCCTGCTGGTATGGACCGTGGCACGCTTCATCATCCTTCGCATCACCCGAAGGGTCGCCTCCGGCAGTTCGCTCTTCAAGAAACCGCACTTCAAATGGGTGCAGCCTGCCATCCGGGCACTGGACCACGAGCGCCGCTCGCAGCGGGCCCAAACCATCGGTTCGCTGCTGACCAGCCTGGTGAGCGTGATCGTGGTGGTGATCGTCATCATCTACGTCCTGAAGTACATGAACGTCGACGTCGCACCCCTGCTGACCAGTGTGGGCATCCTGGGTGTGGCCATCGGCTTTGGTGCCCAGCAGCTCATCCGGGACTTCCTCGCCGGCATCTTCATCACCATCGAAGACCAATACGGCATTGGCGACGTGATCGTCACCAGCGAAGTCATTGGCACGGTGGAATCGGTCGGCCTGCGGATCACCCGCGTCAGGGCGGAGGACGGCGCCATCTGGTACCTCCGCAACGGCGAGATCCTCCGGGTAGGCAACCGCTCTCAAGGAGACTACGTACCCATCGACACACCTTCGCCGGACGACGACGGAGAAACCAAAGTGAGCGCCGGAGCCCCCGCAGGCACGGCCGCGAAGCCTGAGGAGAAGTCAAGTGAATGATGCCAATTCCGGGCAACCGGGCGCACCGCAGGCCGGGCCGCGACGCCAGTTGATGCAAAACGATCCCTTCAGCCAGCCTGCCTACACGGACAGCTTCTACGCGGCAGTCGGCGGGCACGACACCTTCGTGAAGCTGATCGACGTCTTCTATGACGGTGTGGCCGGGGATCCCCTGCTGCGGCCGATGTACCCCGAAGAGGACCTCGGGCCCGCCAAGCGGCGCTTCCTCATGTTCCTTGAGCAGTACTGGGGCGGCCCCACCACCTACAGCGAGGAACGCGGCCATCCAAGGCTGAGGATGCGGCACATGCCCTTCCGGGTAACGCCGGAAGCGAAGGACCGATGGCTGTTCCACATGCGCACGGCCGTGGACTCGCTGGGCCTGTCACCCCTGCACGAGGGAACCCTGTGGGACTACATGGAGCGAGCAGCGTTGACCATGGTCAACAGTCCGTCCGCGCAGTAGTTCTTCCGTTCTTGGGTTCTTGGGTTCGTCGCTGCTAGTACCGGAAGCCGAGGCCGGCGGCCGTCCTCACCAGAACGTGTCCGCGCGATCCGCTCAGCCGGAACCAGCGACCGTTGCGGAATACCTGCTGCTCTCCGCCGGCAAGGAAACCCAAAGCAAAAGCGGCAAAGGCCGCCCCTGCCGGGAGCTCTTCAAGCCCCGGCAGGGGCCGGCTCCAGACGGCGGCACGGGCACTGTTGACCACGGCAGCGCCTGCCACCGCGGGCACGGCCTCTGCCACCTCGGCGATACCGCCTTCGGCTGCGGACTTGAGTTCGACGTCGGCCATCGCGCCCAAGGCTTCCCAACCGGAGCGCGGAGCCCCGACGCCGGCCCACGACTCCGACACCGTGGACGGCGGGATGGGAAGCTCAACGTCCCCGGCACGCGAGCGGGCCAGCCGATCCAGGACGGAGGCAAGCGTCACGGTGGCGTCCGCTTGGGCTTCCTCGGCGAGGGCCATTGTCCGCAACCCGAGGATGGTGGGGGTGGATTCACCCAGGATCCGCGGCCTGAGGACGCACACATAGGCGGCCAGAACCTTGCCGGCAGCCTGCAGGCGGATGGCGCCGTCATCGATGGTTTTGGCGCGTGTCACGTAGGTCCGCAGGTCGCTGAGATCGTGGGGGTCGGCGAAACGGAAGGACTGGGTCAAGACGTCTGTCACAGCATCGACTCTACCGGCATGTCTTCGGTTGAGAGGGGTTGGGGCGCCGTCTAGAGTCGAACCATGACTGACACGAAGGCCAACCCGGACGCGGAGGCACCCGCAGAAGACCCCATGGAAGTGCTGATCGGCCTGCTGGACCTGGGCGACTTCGACGGAGCACGGACCAACGAGGACATCTTCCTGGGCCCGTCCCAAAGGCAGCCCAGGCACCGCGTCTTCGGCGGACAGGTCCTGGCACAGTCCATGATGGCCGGCATGCGCACGGTTGACGCGGACCGCGTTGCCCATTCGATGCACGGCTACTTCCTTCGTCCCGGGGACGCCAACAAGCCCATCACCTTTGGAGTCGAGCGGTTGCGCGACGGGCGTTCCTTCTCCGCGCGGCGGGTCCATGCTTACCAGGACGGTGTGCCGATCCTGTCCATGATTGCCTCGTTCCAGGTTGCGGACGAAGGGTTGGATCACCAGACGGCCATGCCGGAAGGCATCCCGGATCCCGAGTCATTGCCCAGCACAGCGGATTTGCTGTCCTCCTTCGACCACCCGTTGGCACGGCACATGTCCTCGGAGCGGCCGTTCGACGTCCGGCACGTCGATCCCGCGCTCTACGTCACCGCGCCAACCCGGCACGTGGCAACGAATGCCGTGTGGATGAAAACGATGGGCCCCCTCCCTGACGATCCCAACCTGCACCGTGCTGCCCTGGCGTACGCCAGCGACTACACCTTGCTGGAACCCATCCTGCGCAAGCACGGCCTCGCGTGGATGACTCCGGGCATGAGCGTGGCCAGCCTGGATCACGCGATGTGGTGGCACCGACCGGTGCGGGTGGATGAATGGATGCTCTATGTGCAGGAATCACCCAGTGCACAAGGGGCCCGGGGCTTGGCCACGGGGCGGATCTTCAACCGGGAAGGACTGCACGTCGCCACAGTCGCGCAGGAAGGCATGGTCCGGATTCCGTGACCAACGACGAATGGCCGTCCCTTTCGGGGCGGCCATTCGTCGTTATTACGCTTATTCGCTTTTGTGCTTGGGCGATTTTGCGGTTAGTCGCGATTGCGATTAATCGCGGGTCAGGCGGCGGTGCGTGACTCGGTGCGGTTTTGCCGCGTCAGGACCGAGCCGTTCCACCTTGTTTTCCTCGTAGGACTCGAAGTTACCCTCGAACCAGTACCACTTGGAGGGGTTCTCGTCATCGCCTTCGTAGGCCAGGATGTGGGTTGCCACCCGGTCCAGGAACCAGCGGTCGTGCGAGACCACAACAGCACAGCCAGGGAAGTCCAGAAGGGCGTTCTCAAGGCTGCTCAGGGTTTCGACGTCGAGGTCGTTGGTGGGCTCGTCGAGGAGCAGGAGGTTTCCGCCCTGCTTCAGCGTCAATGCCAGGTTGAGACGGTTACGCTCACCACCGGAGAGGACGCCGGCCTTCTTCTGCTGGTCCGGGCCCTTGAATCCGAAAGCGGAAACGTAGGCACGCGAAGGCATCTCGACCTGGCCGACCTGGATGTGGTCCAGGCCGTCGGAAACGACCTCCCACAGGGTCTTGTTGGGGTCAATGCCGCCACGGGACTGGTCCACGTAGGAGATCTTGACGGAATCTCCGATCTTCAGCTCGCCGCCGTCGAGGGACTCCATTCCGACGATGGTCTTGAACAGGGTGGACTTACCCACGCCGTTCGGGCCGATGACGCCCACGATGCCGTTGCGGGGCAGCGAGAAGGACAGGTCCTCGATGAGGACGCGATCGTCGAAGCCCTTCTTGAGGTTCTTGGCTTCGATCACCAAATTGCCCAGGCGGGGTCCCGGCGGGATCTGGATTTCCTCGAAGTCCAGCTTCCGGGTGCGCTCGGCTTCCGCAGCCATTTCCTCATAGCGGGCCAGACGGGCCTTGGACTTGGTCTGGCGGCCCTTGGCGTTGGACCGGACCCACTCAAGCTCTTCCGTGAGGCGTTTGGCCAGCTTGGCGTCCTTCTTGCCCTGGACTTCCAAACGGGCTTTCTTCTTCTCCAGGTAGGTGGAGTAGTTGCCTTCGTACGGGTACAGGTGGCCGCGGTCGACTTCGGCGATCCATTCGGCTACGTGGTCCAGGAAGTAGCGGTCGTGGGTGACGGCCAGGACTGCGCCCGGGTACGAGGACAGGTGCTGCTCAAGCCACAGGACACTTTCGGCGTCGAGGTGGTTGGTGGGCTCGTCGAGGAGCAGGAGGTCCGGCTTCTGCAGCAGGAGCTTGCACAACGCCACGCGGCGACGCTCACCACCGGAAAGCACGGTCACATCCGCGTCCGCCGGCGGGCACCGGAGCGCGTCCATTGCCTGCTCCAGCTGGGAATCGATGTCCCACGCGTCAGCGGCGTCAATGGCTTCCTGCAGCTTGCCCATTTCCTCAAGGAGGGTGTCGTAATCAGCGTCAGGGTTGGCCATCTCTTCAGAGATCTGGTTGAAGCGCTGGATCTTGCCGTAGATCTCGCCAACGCCTTCCTGGACGTTCCCAAGGACCGTCTTTTCCTCGTTCAGCGGCGGTTCCTGCAGGAGGATGCCCACGGTGTAGCCGGGGCTCAGGCGGGCCTCGCCGTTGGAGGGGGTGTCCAGTCCGGCCATGATCTTCAGGATGGTGGACTTGCCAGCACCGTTAGGGCCCACGACACCAATCTTGGCACCGGGGAAGAACGACATGCTGACATCGTCCAGAATAAGTTTGTCGCCAACGGCCTTTCGGGCCTTGGTCATCGTGTAAATGAATTCCGCCATGCCGTTAAATCTAGTGGCTAGGCGGGCAGAACTCACATTTGGACGTGGAACTCACATTCCGGCGGTGGACTGGCGCCTACCGGACGTCACCAACAAAGCATTTCCCGCTGGCGAGGACGGGAAGCACCGTCATCACCACCCCGCCGTCGCGGATTTGCCCCACGACGCAGCTGCTCCCGGCCAAGGCGGCAGCTTCCATTGCGTCGACATCGAGCCCGGTGGGCGTCCGGCTCACTGATACCTCCACGTTGCTTGCCGGGATGCCGGCAGCAACCAGGGCGCTCCGAACCGCTTCCCGTTCCGGTTTGGACGTCGCGGCGACTATTTTCTTGAGCGTAGCTTCGACAGTCTTTGTTGCCGCGGAAACTTCCGGCGCGAGCGTAGGCCCGGGGGATGCTGTCCCGGATATGGCCGGCGGCTCGGACCCGGTGGGCTCCGGTGCGGTCTGAGTGGTCTGTGCAGGCGGCGTGCAGGAGGCAAGTGCCATGGCCGCTGCGACGCACGCCAACACCATGACGCTGCGGCGCCTATGGGTCTTCAGGCGCTCCGGAGTATTCCTGCCCGGCGTTGTCCCGCTCCGTGTCATCAATTCCCCCACTCATTGCGCACTGACAGCAATCCCCCGGAACCCCTGTGGAGTTCCGGGGGTAACTGGCGCCCCAGGAGGGAATCGAACCCCCGACCGGCGGATTAGAAGGCCGCTGCTCTATCCCCTGAGCTACTGGGGCATACCGGCTGCCACGCAGGCTGAAGCTGCTGGCGCCACAAAGAGTTTACAGTGCATTCCTCCCGGCCCCTGCCAAGACACCCGCCACCAACGGTCCACTGCTCCTCAACATGCTGCCCCCGCGCCGGTTATGCACATAGCGCCGATAGATCATCGACCCTTCCGCGTGGCTGGTTGAAGCTGAGAAAGCCGGACAGGCAGCTTCCTACGTCAAAAGGATCACCATGAACGACATCCTCACCCTCCGCGGCTTCGTAGCCTCTGAAGTCAGAACCTCCACCACTGCCCGGGGAACCTCCACAGCTTCCTTCCGGCTGGGAACAACAGAGCGGCGGTACGACAGGGCCAGCAACACATGGGTGGACGGCAATACCAACTGGTACACCGTGCAATCGTTCCGCTACCTGGCCGCGCATGTGGGCTGCAGCGTGAAGAAGGGCCAGCGGGTGATCGTGCTCGGAAGGCTGCGGCTCAGGCAGTGGGAGCATGAGGGCAAGGTTTACCACGTTGCCGAGGTGGATGCCGAGGCGGTGGGGCACGATCTCATGTGGGGCTCAGCCAACTTCACACGCATGAACGGCACCTCAGCGCCGTCGGAAACAGTTGCGCCCCAGCCGCAGGACTCGGCTGAGGCTCCTGCACCTCCGGCCTCTGACGTGGGGTGGGATTCAACTCCCGAGTCCGCGGCTCCGCCGGAAGATGACGACGTTGTGGTGAACGTTGAGACCGGCGAGGGCATGTCAGTGAACCCGCGGACAGGAGAGCTCGTGGATGCCACCGCCTGAGAGCTGCGAGTTCCGGGGCACGGGCGATGCACCGCAATGGCGGCCGCCCTCCCCGGAACGGTGACCGTTCCCGCCCTAGAGTTGAGGCATGGACAACAGCGACCTTCCCAGGGCTATTCGTTCCACCCTTCGTTCTTCGGCCGACGCCGAACGCGGGCGCGGTGCACAGGCCTATATGAAGTCCGACATGCCGTCCTTGGGAGTCCGCGTCCCCGAGGTCCGACGGATCGTCAAGGAAGCCATCAAGCAGTTCCCGCCGCGTTCGGCGGAGGACCTTCGCGAGGCCGTCCTGGACTTGTGGCGGAAGGCGGAAGTGCGCGAGGAACGTTATGCGGCCATCGATCTGACCGGCATCCGCATGGTCAGGGACGATCCCGGCATGCTGCCTGTCTACGAAGAAATCATCCGGACAGGAGCCTGGTGGGACTTGGTCGATGGTGTGGCCCACCGCCTCGGGACCTTGCTCCTCAAACACCCGGAGACCATGACGCCGACCCTTCTCCAGTGGTCCAAAGACAGCGACATGTGGATCCGAAGGGCCTCCATCACCGCCCAGCTGGGATCCAAGGCAGCCACGGACACCTCCCTGCTGGCCGCGGTAATCCGTCCCAACATGGACAACAAGGAGTTCTTCATCCGCAAAGCCATCGGCTGGGCGCTGCGCGAATACAGCAAGACGGATCCAGGCTGGGTCAAAGCTTTCGCCGAGGAGAATGCATCCCGGCTCAGTCCCCTGTCCGCGCGGGAGGCTTTGCGCTTGCTGTCCACGCCATAGCCCCGGGAGACGCGGCCGGCCCTTAAATAATGGGGCGGGTCCCTGGCTCGTCTTAGATAATGGGACGGGTCCCGGGCTCGTCGCGTTTCCGGAAGAGGGTCTTCGTCTTGGGGTCTACGAAAATCAGGTACACGGCGAAGAGCAAAGCGATGATGGCCGCGGCGTTCCTGGCCAAGGTGAGGGCAAGCCCAAGATCTTCACTCTGCAGGTACGGGAAGACGTCGAGTTGATCGGAGATGGCATAGACCATGAAGAAGGAGACCACGAAGTAGAGCGCCTTGACCTGCCAGTCATTGCGGATTCCGGTCACCGCGAAAAGCGGTATCAGCCACACCACGTACCAGGACTGGATCATGGGGGCCAACAGGACGATCGCTGCGAAAGCAAGGGTCAACCGGCGCATGAGGCGGTCGTGCTCACCCCGGAAGACGAGCCATGCCACCGCGGCCAGCATGAGTACCTTGCCGGCGTCGTACACCCACTTGGCCATGCCCCAGCCGTCGAGCCCGAACACGTTCGAAATGGAAGCAACCACCAGTCCGATCAGGCCAACGGGTGCATACCAAATCCACACACTGCCCGGTGCCGAGAGGCCCTTGATCCATCCGAAGCCGAAGCCATTGACCAGGCTCATGGCATAGAGCAGCCCGAACGTCAGCGCAGCAGTCAGGAACCAGAAGAGGAACTTCCGCGGCCAAGAGGCGCCCTTACCGGCCCACAGGAGGCCAATGAAGGGAAGGAAGACCACAGTGATGGGCTTGACCGAGATGGAAAGCGCCACCAGCACGATTCCAAGCACTACCCGGCGCGTGGCGCAGTAGTAAAGGCCTGCCAGGGCCAGACCGATCATCAGCGAATCGTTGTGGACGCTGGCAATGAAGTTGGTGAGGAACAGCGGGTTGGCGGCCGTCAACCACAGCGCACGGTGGGGGTTGACGCCGTGAAGTTCCGCCAGCTTTGGTACGTAGATAATGCAGAGGATTACTCCGACCACTGCCACCAGGCGGAACAGCATGATGCTCGCTTCAGGTTGGACGTTGGTCACCCACACCACGAACTGTTCGATCCACAGGAAAAGCTGACCGTAGGGAACGGGCGCCTCGGTCCACATCTTGTCTGCGCCCAACTGGAAGTAGTTGGGAAGGGCGGAAATCCCGTTCTCGTAGGGGTTCATCCCCTCGACCATCAGCCGGCCTTGGCCGATGTAGGCGTACACGTCCCTGCTGAACAACGGGACAGTAAACATCATTGGCAGTCCCCAGGCAACCACGGCCTGAAGGGTGGCTTTCCGGGCTTCCAGGCCCCACACACGGACCCTCTGGCCCAACCGGAGCCATGCCCTCACCAGAAGCATGCCGCCCACGGCGAGGAGCACGATCGACAGTCCGACGCCGACGCCCTCTGTCCGCATCCAAATGAAAAGGGGCAGGCGGCGGAGTTCAGAAACCGGAGCAAGCCAGCCAACCCCGAGCGAACCAACAACCAGGAACATGGAACCGATGAAACCGGCGATCAGCGGGGACCTGGCGTTGTCCACTTCCCCGGTGGCCGCATCTTGCGTCGGCGCAATTTTCCCTGCCTTCGAGGCGGCGGGTACGGGCACCGTCATGTGGTTTGCATCCAATCGTTTGCCCGGCATGTTTCGGGACGAAGTTTCGAGTCTCAAGGGCAGGTCACAGCGGGAAAAAGTCACCGCCATGTCCAAAAAATCGTACCATCGGAGCACTTGGATCAGCCTGAACGATAGGCTAGGCGCGTGCCTATTACTAATGAACGCATCGTCTGGATCGACTGCGAAATGACCGGCCTGGACCTCGTGAACGACGCCCTCATCGAGGTCGCCGCCCTCGTCACGGATTCCGAGCTCAACATCCTCGGTGACGGCGTGGACGTGGTCATCAAACCCGACGACGCCGCTTTGGAGCAGATGAACGACTTCGTCCGCGACATGCACACCCGTTCCAAGCTCCTGGACGAACTGCCGCACGGCAAGACGATGGCCGAAGCCGAAGCCCTGGTGCTCGAGTACATCGAAAAATGGGTTCCGGATCCCCGCAAGGCGCCGCTGGGCGGAAACTCCGTCGGCACGGACCGCATGTTCCTCGCACGGGACATGCCCAACGTCATTGAGCACCTGCACTACCGCGTAATCGATGTCAGCACCATCAAGGAACTCTCCCGCCGCTGGTTCCCCCGCGCCTACTTCCAAGCACCTGCCAAGCACGGCGGACACCGGGCCCTTGGAGACATCAAGGACTCCATTGATGAACTCCGGTACTACCGCCAGGCTGTCTTCGTTCCGGCACCGGGCCCGGACACGGCCACCGCGCAACGCATTTCCAAGGAGACAACCGCTTCCGCCGAGACCCTCACCGGCTCCATCGGAGTGTGATCTGCGCCATTTTTAAAGGTTTTTTCGGCGAAACCGGCAAAAGTGGACTTTGAACCCGAAAACAGCAGGTAAGCTATTTGTCGTTGCCTTCACGGAAAGCCGGTCAAACGGTCAATCCACGAGGCACATGGTGGGCGTAGCTCAGTTGGCAGAGCGCCTGGTTGTGGTCCAGGAGGTCGCGGGTTCAACCCCCGTCGCTCACCCCACCGAGATTGGCTGGAAAGCCGGTTTCCATGAAGGCCGCACCGGTTATCCGGTGCGGCCTTCATTGTGTTTGGGATCGGCCGGGTCCAGCGGTCCGGTCGAAGGCGTCCAGCGACTGACAAGGAAGAACTGACATGACGGTCCTGCCGATCACCATCTGGGGCGAACCTGTCCTGCATCGCCGGGCCAGCGAAGTGGAAACCTTCGACGACGAGCTCCGCACCTTGATCGCCGACATGTTCGAGACCAACGAGGCCGCCAATGGGGTTGGCCTGGCAGCGCCGCAGGTGGGCGTCGGGAAGCGGATCTTTGTCTTCAAGTACGCCAACGATGACGACGCCCCTGATGAAGGCGTGGTGGTCAACCCGGTCCTGACACTCTCAAAAGTGTCCGGCGCCCTCCCCGATCCCGACGAACATGTGGAAGGCTGCCTGTCGTTTCCCGGCGAGCACTATCCCTTGCAGCGGGCCGACTGGGCACGGGTCCAGGGCTTCGACGGCCACGGCAAGCCGCTTGATTTCGTGGCGACGGGCTGGTTCGCCCGGGTAATTCAGCATGAGTACGATCACTTGGATGGCAAGCTGTACGTCAACAGGCTGGTGGACCGTTATGCCAGGAAAGCCATGAAGCAGGCCAAGAAGAACGGCTGGGGTGTCCCGGGCCTGACCTGGATGCCCGGCGTGGATCCGGATCCGTTCGGACACTGACCGTGGACGCTGCACACCTCAGAGGACTCCTCAAACACCTGGACATCAGGGGTGAGGATGCGCTTGAGTGTGCCGGGTTGCTCGCGTTGAAACCTTCACCGGGCGTCCGCGACGCCATCACCGCCATGGAACATAAGCTTGGGACATTCCCTTCAGAGGGCCTTCCAAGCGCAGGCCAGAGCGAAGCAGAGTGGATCGAGGCTTTCCTACGCTTCGCACCGACCGTTCACGACTACCACCTCGGCCTGGGCATCAACGCAGCGACGTCCTGGGCGTCCTTGGCCGACCTCGGTTTGCAGCTGCGCGTCAACCGGCGTGTCCACGGCCGGTTCGGGCTGGACACCTGGGGCTGGATGACGCTCCATATGGCAGGAAATATGTTCCGCCTGGGACGGTTGCAGTTCCACCTTGTCCGCAGCAATGGCAGCGAATCCCCAACATCGTCCGCTGCGGCTTCCGGCTGGGAACTGGGCGTGCACATTCCCGAAGACGGGAGCCTCTCTCCCGGGGTAGTCGATCAGGCCTTTGCGGAAGCCCGTACCTTCTTCGCCCAGCACTTCCCTGACAAACCGGTGACTGAGGCCATCTGCGATTCATGGATGCTGGACCCCTATCTCGCGGAGCACCTTCCCGCGGGCAACATTGCCTCGTTTGCCCGGCGTTTCACGGTGAGCCACTGCACCGATGCCCCCGCCGACGCCGTGTATTTTACGTTCCGGCAACGTGGCCTTGAGGGCTTGGAGGCTTTGCCGCGGAAAACTTCCCTGCAGCGTGTGGTCCTGGAAAGAATCGACGACGGCGGCAGCTGGCAGCTCGGCCACGGCCGGCTGGCCCTTTAGCCCGCCCGGACGGCCGGCAGCAAAGCCGTTACCTGGGCTGACTCACAGTTTGCTGATCCGGACAGGAATCGAGCACCCGCTTCATGGCGTCCTTCTCCGCCTGTGTGACCCACAGCCGATACGCTGCTTTGACCGAGATCTGGCGCGCTACGTAGTGGCACCGGAAGTTCTTGTTGGGCGGAAGCCAGGTTGCGGCGTCGCCGGCCCCCTTCTTGACGTTTTGCGGGCCGTCGGCTGCGATGAGGTTCAGGGGATCGTTGGCCAGCAGTTGCCGTTGTCCTGCGGAGAGCTGCTTGGCGCCTTTCTGCCACGCGTCAGCCAATGCCACCACATGGTCGATCTGTAGGGCGGCACTGGTTTTAGGTCCGCGGCGAAACGAAATCTCTGCCCCGGTGTAGGGCTCTTGAAGGCGCCCTGCCGTTACCTTGCATGGTGATCCAGCGCTGAACTCCACGGCGCTCAGATCCCTGCGGAGCACGTCGTTGCGGGTATCGCACCCGTTCCGGTCAGCGTCCAGCCATGCCTGCCCGAAGGCGGCCCGATCGTAGTCGTTGGCTGTCCCGCGTCCTTTGACCTCCAGCTGTTCAAGCGCTGCGACAGCGCTCCGGGCCGGTACGCGTGCCGCTCCCGGGAGGGGTTTCATCCAGTCCGGATTGAAGACCGGGGCAGCACTGGGTCCGGTGTTCCAGGGCCCGGCGGCGTCGAACTGCCCTGCGGTGAAGAACCAGCCGAGGCCTGCCGCGAGAGCAGCGGATGCCGCTGCGAGAATGGCCCAGGCCAGACGGTTCCGGCGGCGAGCCCGCGTGTAGGCAGGCCAAGTGCGGCTCAAGGAGGCTCCATCCGGTTGGTGACTTATTGCCCTTTGAGACTAGGACAAAGCACCGACATCGGAGCCTGTATCCACAGTGTGCAGGAGAAGTCACACGGTGGAGCAAGCCATGGGGTGGTTGTCGCCGTGGCTACTGTTCGCGCATGACGCGCCGCAGGTCGTCGGCGGCAACTTCCAGGAGAGTCCGCAATTGTGCAACGCGTTCATCGGAGACGTCCCCGGCGGCGTTGGCTTTGACTGCCTGGTCCAGGAGTTTCTGTGCCTGCTTGTGGTTTGCCTTCGCGACATCCAGCGCGTGTTCCAGCGTCGATTCGTTTTCCATGCACCCATTGTGGGCAGGTTTCCCGGCCGATTCCAGTGATCCGGCCGGGAAACCCCGGTCTGAGTACCGATGCTTAGGCGTTGGCTGCCTCAAGCACCGCAATGGGAGCGACCACGTCACGCGCAGGGAACGACGGCGGGTTGACCCCTGCCATCTCTTCCATCACGCGTACCACCTGGCAGGAGTACCCGAATTCGTTGTCGTACCAGACGTAAAGAACCAGGTTCTTGTCGGTAGAGATGGTGGCAAGCCCGTCAACGATGCCCGCACGGCGGGAACCAACGAAGTCCGTGGAAACGACGTCCGGGGAGTCGATGTAGTCGATCTGCTTCCGCAGCTGGGAATGCAGGGACATCTCGCGGAGGTAGTCGTTGACCTCGTCGCGGGTGGTGCTAGTGGAGAGGTTGAGGTTCAGGATAGCCATGGACACGTCCGGGGTAGGAACGCGAATGGCGTTGCCCGTCAGCTTGCCCTGCAGCTCCGGGAGGGCCTTGGCAACGGCCTTGGCAGCACCAGTTTCCGTGATGACCATGTTGAGCGCGGCGGAACGTCCGCGGCGGTCGCCCTTGTGGAAGTTGTCGATCAGGTTCTGGTCGTTGGTGAAGGAGTGCACCGTCTCAACGTGGCCGTGGACGATGCCGAATTTGTCGTTGATGGCCTTCAGGACCGGAGTGATGGCGTTGGTGGTGCAGGAAGCTGCGGTGACGATTTTGTCTTCGTCGGTGATGTCGCCCTGGTTGATGCCGTGCACGATGTTCTTCAGGTTGCCCTTGCCGGGAGCCGTCAGGAGCACACGGGCCACGCCCTTGCTCTGCAGGTGCTGGGCCAGTCCATCGGCGTCGCGCCAGCGGCCGGTGTTGTCCACTACCAGGGCATCCTTGATGCCGTAGGCCGTGTAGTCCACCGTGGCGGGGTTGTCCGAATAGATGACCTGGATCTGGACACCGTTGGCGGTGATCGTGTTGGCTTCCTCGTCCACGCGGATCGTGCCCTCGAAGGAACCGTGGACCGAGTCGCGGCGCAACAGGCTGGCTCGCTTGACGAGGTCGTTGTCCGCGCCTTTGCGGACCACGATGGCGCGCAGGCGCAGGCCGTGGCCTCCGCCGGCCTTCTCGATCAGGATGCGTGCCAGGAGGCGGCCGATGCGGCCGAAACCGTAGAGTACGACGTCGGTGCTGGTGCGGTTGTCAGCGCCGCGTTTGCCGACGATGTCCGCCAGTTCGGTACGGAGGAAAGCGTCCAGGGACGCACCTTCACCTTCAGCACGGTACTTCTCGGTGAGGCGTGCGATGTCGATTGCTGCCGCGCCGAGCTCCAGCTCAGCCAGTGCATTCAGCAGCGGTGCAGTCTCTTCCAGCTGCAGCTCAGTGTTGCTCATCCGACGCGCGAAGCGGTGGGCCTTCAGGATGTTCATGGTGGACTTGTTGATCAGGCTACGGCCGTGGATGCTGGTGACCACGTTGTTTTCCCGGTACAGCCGGCCGATCACCGGAATCATGGCTTCGGCGAGGGCCTCCCGGCCCATCCACTTATCAAGACAAGAATCTGACGTCTGGCTCACAGAACTACCTTCCTTGGGTCAACCACATACGTCCTCGTATGCAGATGGCGTCGGCCGCCCGGAGTAGTCCTGCGGCACATGCGCCGCAGGCTTCGGTCCACCCGCAGCGCCTTGAACGAGAGCAAAGAAAATCCGCCGGCTGCGAACGCAGACCAGCGGCAGAACCTCTACGTTCGCTAACCATTCTAGGGCGCCATTGGCGCCACTTCCTCGCCGAGGGGCGTGAAATCACTCACAGCGGCGTCACAATCGGAAAGCAGGGCAGGTACAACCGAAAAGGGGCGGCCACCGCTGCAGGAAGTGCAGCGGGAGAGTGGATGGGTTGGCCGATACGCCGGGTTCTGTCCTCGCCTGCCGTTGCCGGCAGAGGAGTGGCGGCCATCCATCTACGAACGCCGTTGCCGACGCCCTCCAGCAGCCTACCCGGACACTCGGGCGAGCAGCCCTCGAACGTGTCCTGTCTGGCCTTGCTCCGGGTGGGGTTTACCTAGCCTCCCCGGTCACCCGGGGAGCTGGTGGTCTCTTACACCACCGTTTCACCCTTACCTGCGCTCGGTGCGGGCACCAGGACGCGGGCGGTCTTTTCTCTGTGGCACTGGCCTGCGGGTTACCCCGAGTGGGCGTTACCCACCACCCTGCTCTGCGGAGCCCGGACGTTCCTCGAGCCACTTGCGTGGCGCGCGACCGCCTGGCCAACCCATCCGTCCTTCAGTCTACCGGCGTCAGGCGCCCGCCCTGTCACCGGTAATATCGACGGGTGCTGATTCTCCTGCCGCCTTCCGAAGGCAAGACCCCCGCTGCCAAAGGCCCCGCCATTGACTGGGAGGCTTTGAGCTTCCCGGAGCTGAACCCTTACCGGGCCAGGGTGCTGGACGCATTGGGGACGGTCAGCGCCCACGAGGACGCCCTCGCCTTGCTGGGCGTCGGCGCCTCCTTGCGGGACGACGTCGAACGCAATACCCGGCTACACGCCGAACCGGCGGCGCCTGCCCACCAGGTCTATTCGGGTGTGCTGTATGACGCATTGGGCTTTGGCACCATGACGCCGACCCAGCGACGGAAGGCAACGGAGTCCATTCTGGTGGTCTCCGCCCTCTGGGGCGCGATTGGCTTTGGCGACCATGTGCCCGCCTACCGGCTGTCCATGGGAACCGCACTGCCCGACGTCGGACGCCTTGCCTCCTACTGGAAACCCCAACTGACGGCCGCCCTCGCCGGCCGCACCGAGGGGGAACTGCTGGTGGACTGCCGCTCCAGTACCTACGCGGCTGCCTGGGCTCCCCCGCCGGCGCAGACCGTCTCTGTCAACGTGTTCACGGAGGCCAACGGCAAGAGGACCGTGGTAAGCCACTTCGCCAAGCACACGCGCGGCGAACTGGCCAGGCACCTGCTGACACGTCGCGGAAAAACACCGGCCACACCTGTTCAGCTCCTTAAAGCCACCAACGAGGCGTGGACCGCCGAACTTGTTGAGGGCACTGCACGCAAACCGCACGCGCTCAACATCATTCTGAGGGGCTAGTCGGCTAGTTCCACTCGGCGGACCGGACCAGGATGCATCCCGAATCCGGGCAGAAGACGATCTCGTCCTCGGCGGCTGCTTTCACTTCCGCGAGGTCGCCGGGGCTGAGTGTCATGCCGGACCCCTCGGACTTGCCGTGGAAGAGCCGGGCCGCACCTACGCCGCGCTTGGCAATGGTCTTTTCGTAGATCGCGAGCATGGTGGGGTCCAGGGTCTCCGCAAAAGCTGCCCGCTGCCCGCGGACAACCGCCTCTTCCGCGGCAACCTCCGCGATGGCCTCATCAAGTTCGGCCCTGATGGCACCAAAAGATCCTTGGATGTCGTCCACGATCGCCTGTTGCGCTGCCTGCCGTTCCCGCAGTCCGTCCAGGCGTTCAAGGATCTCCAGCTCGATGTCTTCCAGGTCCGAGCGGCGCTTGTTGAGGGAGGCGATATCGTTCTGCAGCGCAACCAAGTCCTTGGAAAGTCCTGTTCCGCTGTTGAGCCGGGCCTCGTCCCGGTCGATCCGTGAAACCACCTGCTCCACGTCAGCTTCCGCGCGGCGCAGCTCCGCTTCGGCGTCGTGTACGGCCAGCTTGGCCGCACCGAGTTCACCGTTGGCTACGGTGAGGGCATCAGTCAGGTCCACGATCCGGGGATCCGTCTCCAGGACCTTCCGGCGTCCGGCCAGCGACTTCAGCTTGGCGTCTAGTCCCTGCAGATCAAGCAATTTCAGTTGTTCTGCCGGTGCTGCTTTCGCCACGCTTACCTCCGCTGGTCTGTGTTTTCCCTACGGTTTGCCCGTATGTTCCTAGACTCTAGTCCCCGCCGGGAGTCAGGATGAAGTCCCAGGGATCGCTGTTGGTGCTGCTGACGCGGATCTCGACGTCGAAGCCCTGGTCCATGAGCACGTTGCCAAGCGCTTCGGCCGCGACGGGAAGCCACAGCCATTCGCTGGCGAAGTGCGAGACGTCAATGAGGTAAGGCCTGCCGTTCACCGCACCTTCGCGGGCTTCAGAGGCAGGGTGGTGGCGCATGTCCGCGGTCACGTAGACATCGGCGTGGTTGGCGCGGACGGCGTCGAACAGGCTGTCACCTGCCCCGCCGCAGACGGCAACCCTGCGCACCAAGCCGTCCTTGTCCCCTGCCACGCGCACACCGCCGGCCACCGCCGGCAGCATCCCGAAAACCCTGGCGGCGAAGTCGCCGAGTGTCATGAGCTCGGGGAGGTCGCCTACCCGGCCTATCCCTTCCTCCGGCAAGCCGTTGGCCGCGGTGGCCAATGGCGTAACGTTGTCCAGCCCCATGGCATCGGCAAGGACGTCGGAGACTCCCCCTACCGCCGAGTCCCCGTTGGTGTGCACGGTGAGCAGTCCCGTTCCGGCTTCGATGAGGCGGTGCACGGCCAGGCCCTTGGCCGAGGTGGCAGCCACGGAGTTCACCCCTTTGAGCAACAGCGGGTGATGGGTTATGAGGAGTTCGGCGCCCCATTCGATCGCTTCATCAATGACATCCAGGGTGGGGTCAACAGCGAAGAGGACTTTGGTGACCGGAACATCGGGGCGGCCAACAACCAGCCCCACCTCGTCCCAGTCCTCCGCGAGGGATTCGGGCCAGAGTTCCTCCACTGCCAGCAGGACCTGGCCCAGGGTCGGTTCCCCGTTCGCGTCGATCGTGCCGGCTTCATCGCCGGTGTCCCCGTTGGAAAGGGCGGTGTCTACTGCTTCCATACTCTTATTCTTACCTACGCAGCCGGATCGGTCAGGGTCCGGCCACGGGCCAAAGTGCAGGAAGGCTGCTCGATTCCGTCACCGTCCCGTAAGGTGTTGCGGGAATCATCACGCCCTGCGAGCCATTGAAGAGATCATGAAAACTTTCGTACTTGGCGGCGGCTGCTTCTGGTGCCTTGATGCCGTTTACCAAAAGACCCGCGGTGTCAGCTCGGTTGTCTCCGGCTATACAGGCGGCCATCTGCCCGATCCCGACTACTACGAGGTGTGTTCCGGAACCACGGGGCATGCCGAGGTGGTGGCGGTGACCTTTGACGAAGCCTCGGTTCCGGAAGAGGTCATCCTCGACATGTTCTTCGCCCTGCACGACCCCACCACGTTGAACCGCCAGGGCTACGACGTGGGCACGCAGTACCGCTCCTCGATGTTCTACACCACCACTGAGGAAAAGATCCTTTTCGAGGAAGCCATCGAGCGCGCCCAGGCATTGTGGTCGAATCCGATTGTTACGGAAGTGAGCAGGCTGGGTCATTTCTACGATGCAGAGGATATCCACCAGAACTACTACGCAAAATTCCCGAACCAGGGCTACTGCCAGGTGATTATTAACCCAAAGCTGGCCAAGGCCAGGAAATATTACTCCGCATGGCTAATTGCTTAGCGGGGTTTCCGCCCCGCTGGTTAGGCTGACCTCAGCAATCCCTCTTCAGAGATAGGCATACATTTTCATGGCAAGGATCTACGACGACGTCACCCAGTTAGTCGGACGCACCCCGCTTGTCCGGTTGAACCGCCTTACCGAAGGACTTGACGCCACTGTTGCGGTCAAGCTGGAGTTCTACAACCCGGCCAACAGCGTCAAGGACCGCATCGGCGTGGCCATCATCGACGCCGCCGAGAAGTCCGGTGCCCTGAAGCCCGGCGGCACCATCGTCGAAGGAACCTCCGGAAACACGGGCATCGCCCTTGCTTTGGTGGGTGCAGCCCGCGGCTACAAGGTCATCCTCACCATGCCGGAGACCATGTCCACGGAACGCCGTGTCATGCTCCGCGCCTACGGCGCCGAAATCGTCCTCACCCCGGGTTCCGAAGGCATGCGCGGTGCGGTGGAGAAAGCCCAGGAAATCGTAGCCAACACCGAGAACTCCATCTGGGCACGCCAGTTCGCCAACGAGGCCAACCCCCAGGTGCACCGTGACACCACCGCCGAGGAAGTCTGGGCAGATACCGACGGCGAAGTGGACATCTTCGTTGCCGGCGTCGGCACCGGCGGAACCATCACCGGCGTCGGACAGGTCCTGAAGGAACGCAAGCCCGGCGTCCAGATCGTGGCCGTCGAACCCAAGGACTCCCCCATCCTGAACGGCGGCGCCCCGGGCCCGCACAAGATCCAGGGCCTTGGAGCGAACTTCGTTCCCGAAATCCTGGACACCAACGTCTACGACGAGGTGCTCGACGCTACGCTCGAAGATTCCGTCCGTGTTGCCCGCGAACTCGGTGCCCGCGAAGGCATCCTGGGCGGCATCTCCTCCGGCGCGATCGTGTGGGGCGCACTGGAACTGGCCAAGCGCCCCGAAAACGCCGGCAAGCTGATTGTGGCTGTGGTCTGCGACTTCGGCGAACGTTACATCTCCACTGTGCTGTTTGACGATATCCGCGGCTGATCCTTCGCCCGCACCCAACCCGTTCCTGTAGAAAGGTCTTTGTGAGTTTCTTCGCAAGGCTTAAGGAAGACCTCGACGCCGCCCGGTCCCACGACCCGGCGGCTCGAGGTTCTTTTGAGAACTTTTTCGCCTACTCCGGCCTGCACGCCATTTGGGCCCACCGTCTGACGCACAAGCTGTGGCAGAATCCGGCCCTCCGTTTTCCTGCCCGGCTGATATCACAGCTGGCCCGGTTCATGACCGGAATCGAGATCCATCCCGGTGCCACGATCGGGCGCCGTTTCTTCATTGACCACGGCATGGGCGTGGTGATCGGAGAGACCTCGGAGATCGGTGACGACGTCATGATCTACCACGGGGTGACGTTGGGCGGCCGTTCACTGGCCAAGGTCAAGCGGCACCCGACCATCGGTGACCGGGTCACCATCGGCGCCGGGGCAAAGGTGCTGGGTCCCATCACGATCGGTGCGGACAGCGCCATCGGCGCCAACGCCGTGGTGGTGAAGAACGCTCCCCCGGAGTCCATCATCACCGGCATCCCCGCCACGTGGCGGCACAGGGATGCAAGGTCGGAGACCAAGCCGGCGGTGGACCCCGCCGAGTACTACATCGAATACCGGATCTAGCAAGCACGGTCCGGAAGAATCCTGGCGCCCCGGGATCCCTCGCCTCACGGCAGGGTTCCCGGGGCATTTCTTTGTCTTCAAGGCCCGGGTGATCGATGCGTTTTTGGGACGGCAAAGGCCGGCTCCGCCCTGCACATGAGGGGGGGAACCGGCCTTTGCGGTGATCGTGGTTAGTGGGTGTCCACTGCCGAGATTTCGGACTTGTCCTCGCCCCACAGCGTGTGGAACGTGCCCTCGGCGTCGACGCGGCCGTAGGTGTGTGCACCGAAGAGGTCGCGCTGGCCCTGGATCAGGGCAGCGGCGACGCGCTTGCGGCGCAGACCGTCGTAGTAGGCCAGGGAGGAGGAGAAGACCGGTACCGGGATACCCAACTGAACAGCGGTGGCCACCACGCGGCGCCATGCCGGCAGGACCTCCGCGATGGCCTTGGTGAAAGCCGGCGCGAAGAGCAGGTTGGCGGGCTTTTCCTCGGCAGCGTACGCGTTGGTGATGTCCTTGAGCAGCTCAGCACGGATGATGCAGCCTGCGCGCCAGAGCGAAGCGATCTCGTCCAGCTTCAGGTCCCAACCGTATTCCTTGGCCGCAGAGGTCAGCATGTCCAGGCCCTGGGCATAGGAAACCAGCTTCGAGGCGTAAAGCGCCTGGCGGACATCCTCGACGAACGTCTCGGGGATTTCGACGGCGGCTTCCGCCCCTTCCAGCAGCTCCTGGCCCAGCTTGCGCTGCTCAGCCTGCGAAGACAGTGCGCGGGCGAAGACGGACTCGGCAATGCCGGACACCGGCGAACCCAGCTCGAGCGCGGAAATAACCGTCCAGCGGCCCGTGCCCTTCTGCCCTGCGGCGTCAACCACAACATCCACGAAAGGCTTGCCGGTCTTGGCATCCACATGGCCAAGGACCTCGGCGGAGATCTCAATCAGGAAGGAGGACAAATCGCCCTTGTTCCATTCAGCGAAAATCCTGGCCTGTTCGGCCGGTTCGATGCCCGCACCCGAGCGCAGGAGATCGAAGGCTTCGCCGATGACCTGCATGTCGGCGTATTCGATGCCGTTGTGGACCATCTTGACGAAGTGGCCTGCACCGTCGGTGCCGATCCAGGCGCAGCACGGTTCGCCGTCGACCTTGGCGGAGATCTTCTCCAGCAGCGGGCCCAGGGCGTCATAGGATTCCCGGGAACCGCCGGGCATGATGGACGGGCCGTTGAGCGCGCCTTCTTCGCCGCCGGAGACACCGACGCCCACAAAGTGGAGGTCCTTCTTGGCCAGCGCGGCTTCCCGGCGGCGGGTGTCCTCATAATGCGAGTTACCGGCGTCGATGATGATGTCGCCGGCCTCGAGCAACGGTTCAAGCTGTTCGATGACGTTGTCCACGGGGGCACCGGCCTTGACCATGATCAGGACACGGCGCGGCTTCTCCAACGAGTCGACAAGCTCCTGCAGCGTTTCCGTGCGGATGAAATCGCCCTCTGACCCGTGCTTTTCAAGAAGAGCATCAGTCTTCTCCACGGAACGGTTGTGGAGAGCCACGGTGAAGCCGTTGCGGGCAAGATTACGGGCAAGGTTGGCGCCCATCACCGCAAGGCCGGTGACACCGATGTGTGCTGACATCAAAACTCCAATTCGATCGTGCATAGTCCTGCAGGCAGCAGGAAGCGATTTCGTTAACAGGGGCTGTAATAAACCATACGTATTAAATTCGCGGGCCGGTAGCCTGGCTCACGTTGTGGGACAGCGCCGCGTCATAAAACAGTCTAAGATGACGCGGCTTTTCGGCGCGGGCGGCACAAACGTCCCGCACGTGCCGAACAGGGCACAAGCAGGCAGCCTGCCTTCCGGGCGGAGTGTGCGCCACTATGCTTACCACTATGTCAACCAGCCTCCACCACCGCGCCGTCGAGCACCTGGGAACCCGGATCGTGGGTGGCACCCTCCCCACAGGCCACGTCATGCTGGCCGAGCACTTGGAAGAAGAGCTGAACGTCTCCCGTTCCGTCGTGCGCGAAGCAGTCCGGGTGCTCCAATCGCTGGGACTGGTGGAAACCATCAAGCGGGTGGGCATCAGGGTCCTGCCTGCCCACCGCTGGAACCCTTTCGATCCCCTGGTCATCCGCTGGCGGCTGGCCGGTGAAGCCCGCGGCGCCCAGTTGCGGTCGCTGGCTGAGCTGCGCTCCGCCGTCGAGCCCGTAGCTGCCGAACTCGCCGCCGGCAACGCACCGGACGCCCTCCGGCAGGAGCTCATGGACATCTCCCTTGCCATGCGGGAAGCGGGCGATGCCGGAGACACAGCCCGCTTCCTGGAATTGGACATCCGGTTTCACGCCTTGGTGCTGTCCGGCTCAGGCAACGAGATGTTCGCCAATTTGATCGGCCAGGTTACTGAAACGTTGACCGGCCGCACCGTTCACGGCCTGATGCCTGAGCACCCGCAGCAACAGGCCCTGCAATGGCACATCGATGTTGCCGAGGCGATCCATGCAGGAGACGGCCCCCGGGCCCGGGAGGCCTCGGATCAGATCATGCGGCATACTATTGCGGAGCTGGCCCCCATCTGGGAGAGCCAGCCCCGCGTCTTCGTTCCGGTGGCCAGGACCTAATCCCGGAAGTTCAGCAGTACCTTCCCGGACTCTGCCGAGTTCTTTGCCACCTCAAACGCTTCGAGGCCGTGGTTGAGGTCGAATTCGTGCGTAACCACGGGGTCCACGGCCAGCGAGCCGTCGGCCAATGCCGTAATGACCTCGTCGATCTCGTCGTTGAAGCGGAAGGAACCGAGCAGTTCCAGTTCCCGGGTAATGGCCAATGAAATGAAGACCGGCTGGGGACCTGAGGGCAGCAAGCCCACCATCACCACCTTGCCTCCCCTGGTGGCCCCCTTGATGGCCGACGCCAGCCCGAAGTGGCTGCCCGAGGACTCGATGACGATGTCGGCGTCGACGGCGGCAATGGCCTCGGCGTCGTCGCCCTTCAGAACCGCATCCGCGCCTACCGCGCGTGCAATCTCCAGAGGCTTGTCATGCATGTCGACGGCGACGATCCGCGACGCGCCGTTGCGCTTCAGCACCGCAACAGCCAAGGCGCCGATCGGCCCGCTGCCGATGACCAGGGCAGTCTTCCCGGCAACATCCCCGGCGCGCGCTACGGCGTGCCAGGCGACGCTCGCCGGTTCCACGAGGGCGGCTGTCCGGAGGTCCAGGTTTTCCGGCAAGGCCCGCAGCATCCTGGAAGGAAGGTTCGAGTAGCGGCTGAAGGCGCCGTCGGTGTGCGGGTACCGCGCAGCACTGCCCAGGTAGGTGCAGCCAGGAGACAGGTTAGGCCTGTCCTCCGGATACCGGACGTCGCCCGGGGCGGGAGTGGCAGGGTGAACAGCCACCGGCGTGCCGGCTTCCGGACCACTGCCGTCCGCCGCCTGCCGGAGGACGACCCCGACGATTTCGTGGCCAAGGACCATCGGTTCCTTGAGGATGGACTCACCGGCTGCGCCATGGAGCCAGTAGTGCAGGTCTGATCCGCAGATTCCCCCGTAGGCGATCTCAACGATCGCCTCGTCGGGTGCGGGGCGGGTGAGTGGAAGGTCTTCGATGCGCAGGTCGCCCTTGCCGTGGGCCACCACGGCGGGTCCTGTTGCTGGAAGCGTGATGCCCATCAGACCACCACCGTCATTCCGCCGTCGACGAAGATCGTCTGGCCGTTGACGAAGTTGGAGGCCTGCGACGCCAGCCAGACAGTGGGTCCGGCGAGGTCAGCCACCGTGCCCCAGCGGTTGGCGGGCGTCCTGCCCAGGATCCACGAGTTGAAGTCCTGGTCGTCAACCAGGTTCTGGGTCATTTCCGTGTGGATGTATCCCGGTGCAATGCCGTTGATTTGCAGCCCGGAAGCTGCCCATTCCGCGGTCATGGCGCGGGTCAGGTTCCGCAAGCCGCCTTTGGCCGCAACATAGGGGGCGATGGTGGGGCGTGCGAGGTCGGTCTGCACCGAGCAGATGTTGATGATCTTGCCGCTGCCCCTGGGGATCATGTGCCGGGCGGCTTCACGGCCCACCAGGAAGGCGCTGGTGAGGTCGGTGGTGATGACGCGTTCCCAGTCCTTGACGTCAAGGTCGAGCATGGGAACCCGGTGCTGGATGCCGGCATTGTTGACCAGGATGTCCAGTGGGCCGACGTTCTTCTCGACCCAGTCCACGCCCTCAGCGGCAGAGGCAGCGTCGGTGACATCGAAAGCCCGGCTTTGGACCCGTCCTTCGGGGTAATCGGCGGCCATTGCCTGCTGCGCAGCCTGCAGCCGCTCGCTGTTGATTCCGTTCAGCACCACCGTCGCCCCGGCGTCGGCAAGGCCCCGGGCGAGGGCGTTGCCGATCCCCCGGCTTGAACCGGTGACCAGCGCAACGCGGCCGGTCAGATCGAATAGTCCACTCATGGTTATGTTGATTTCCTTCGTGTTCGGATCCGGCAAGGGCTTGTTCGTGCCGGTCGGATGGGATTTTGTTAGCTGTTGGCCGGCGCCCCGGCGGGCGGTGACCAGGCGGGAATGGCGCCCAGGTTGGCGATGGCTTGCCGGACAACGGCCAGGTCCTGGTCACCCAGCCCTTGGCGCTTCAGTTCGGCGTAAAGCTCAGTAGCGGCCGTCGCGATCGGCACGGCGGTCCCGGCTGCCCGGGCGCTGTCCAGGACGAAGCCGAGATCCTTGTGCATGAACTTGGCAGGACCCGTGGGGTGATAGTCCTTGGCTGCGAGGCGGGGTCCAACGACCTCCAGGACACGGCTTCCCGCCAGCCCGCCGGACAGGACGTCAAACAGGGCTTCCACATCCATGCCCGAGTGTTCGGCGAGTTCCGCCGCCTCGGCGAGTGCCGCCGTCGTACTTCCCACGATCAACTGGTTGCACGCCTTGGCGAGCGATCCGGATCCCAGTCCGCCCATGCGCCGGACCGTGGAACCCATGGTCGAAAAAAGCGGGTGAAGCCGCTCGAAGTCCGTCTCGGATGCGCCCACCATGATGGCGAGCGTCCCCTGCTCTGCGCCCACCGTGCCGCCGCTGACCGGCGCGTCCACCACTACAACATTCCCGGCACTGGCCTCGGCCACGGTGCCACCGAACCGTCGGACTTCAGTCGGGGAGACACTGCTCATGATGACGACGGCGGTACCTGCCGCCGGGGGCACGGCCCGCCACGCGGACAGCAGGCCAGCGGCTGCATCCTCGATGAAGGGCAGGTCAGGCAGCATGAACACGATGACCGGCTCATCCCGCAGATCGGCGACGCTGGCCGCGCGCTTAATGGCCGGAACCGCGTCGAAGGCGCCTTCGGACCTGTTCCATCCCGTCACGTCCCAGCCGCCCGCAGCCAGGTTCGCGGCCATCGGAGCCCCCATTAGGCCCAGGCCTATGAAGCCTGCGCGCCTGCCGGGAGCCGATCCGGTGCTGTTCATGGGTTCGCCCTCACTTCTTCGTGGTCATGTCGGAGAAATCTGTTCAATATCCTAGCCGCCATTCAGTATGATGAACACTATGACGACTGATGAACTTACCATCGCGATCGCTGTACCCCTCGAAGCTGAGTATGTAGAGCAGATCCGTGCTGTTGACCCTTCCGTGACCGTCCTCTACGAGCCGGACCTGCTGCCCCCCGAGCGTTTCCCGGCCGACCACGCCGGCGACCCCCGCTTCGAGCGCACCCCTGAGCAGGAAGAGCGCTACTGGTCGATGCTGAACAAAGCCCAGGTTCTGTACGGCTTCCCGAACGAGAGCCCGGCAGGCCTGGCCAGGATCGCCGAAAGCAACCCCCGCCTGCAATGGATCCACGCCATGGCCGCGGGAGCAGGCGGCGCCGTCAAGGCGTCAGGCCTCGACACCGAAACCCTCCGGAAGTTCCACGTCACCACCTCAGCGGGCGTGCACGCGCTCCCCCTCGCTGAATTCTCCGCCTTCGGCATCCTGAACGGATTCAAGCGCAGTGCCGAGCTGGCCCAGGACCAGGCTGCCAAGGTGTGGCCTGAGCTGCGGACCCCCACCAGGCTTGCCAATGGCTCCAAGGTTGTCATTGCAGGCCTCGGCGAGATCGGCATGGAAACGGCGCGCATCGCACGGGCCCTTGGCATGAAGGTCAGCGGCACCAAGCGCAACGTCGAAGCCATTGAAGGAATCGACGAGGTCACCACCAACGACGGACTCGCCGGCCTGGTTGCCGACGCCGACGCCGTGGTCAACACCCTGCCCGGCACCCCCTACACGGAGAAGCTTTTCAGTACCGGGATCTTCTCCGCAATGAAGCCCGGGACAGTGTTCGTCAACGTAGGGCGCGGCACGGTAGTGGACGAGGACGCGCTGCTCGAAGCCCTCAACAACGGGCAGGTCTCCTATGCCTGCCTCGACGTTTTTGCCGTTGAGCCGCTCCCCCAGGACAGCCCGCTCTGGAGCCACCCCAAGGTGCTGGTTTCCCCGCACACCTCAGCACTCAGCGCTGCCGAGAACCGCCTCATTGCAGAACGCTTCTGCAGCAACCTCCGCAAGTTCATCGACGGGGAAGATCTCCCGCACCTCGTGGATCCGGTGCACTTCTACTAAACCCGCGCCGCCAACAAAGGCTCCAACCCCCGAACTGAACAGGCCGCCGGGGGTTGGAGCCTTTTGCTGTGTGGCCCACCCGCGGCGGGTTCGCGGGAATCCTGCGGGCACCCAGGGAAACTTCGCGCGGGCACGGCAGCTTTCCGGCGAACACGCGGGCCCGCGAACGCCAGCTTTCCCGCGAACGCGTGGGCCCGCTCCCGTCGCCGGAAAGCAGCCGCACACGCGAAAGGGCGGCTTCGCAGTGCGAAGCCGCCCTTTCAGGGGTTTACAGCGCCTACTTGGCGTCCTCCGTGCTGACGAGGTCGCGTCCCACCGTCTCCGGGGTGAAGAAGGTGGTGACGAAGGAGATCAGCGCCAAGACGAGCGAGTAGATGGCAAGGACCAGCCACGAATGGTTGGTGGCCGCCAGCAATACTGCTCCAAGCAGCGGGGCGATACCACCGGCGATGACTGCGGAAATCTCCCGGCTCATGGCCACGCCGGTAAACCGGTACTGCGAACCAAAAAGCTCAGGAAGCAAGGGGCACTGCGGGCCGAGCATGGACTGTACGCCGATCGCGATGCCCACTGCCATGACGATCCATACCAACGTGACGTTGCCCAGGGTGACCAGGTAGAAGGCCGGAACAGCAATGATCGCCTGGAAGAGGGCACCGTAACGGTAGACCGGAACACGGCCGAACCTGTCGGACAAAGCACCGAAGGTAACCACCAGGATGGCTGCGAAACCTGCGGCAATCAGCAGGCCGACGGGGCCAATGGAGTTATTGCCCGCGAAAACACCGGCCGGCATGCTCATGAACGACACCAGCAGCGCCGAGTAGATGGACGAGTTGCCGTTTTCTCCCATACGGAGCCCGATGCCCACCAGGACGTTCTTCTTGGAATGCTTCCACAGCGCACCGATGGGGTTCTTGACGACATTCTTGTGCTTCTCAAGTTCCTGGAAAGCCGGAGTTTCCTTGAGCTTCAGGCGAATGAAGACCGCAACGATGATAAGGATGAAGCTGGCCAGGAAGGGAACGCGCCACAGCCAGCCTTGAAGGACCGAGGTGTCCGCCATGGCAATCAGGGCAAACGTGCCGGCGCCCAGGAGCGTGCCGAGCTGGATACCCACGAAAGGCAGGGATGCGAAGAACCCACGACGGCGGCGCGGGGCCACTTCCGAGATGAGCGTCGTTGCGCCGGCCTGCTCCGCGCCGGCACCGAGGCCTTGGATGATCCGGAGGGTTACCAGCAGAACTGCGCCCAGCATGCCCGCCTGTTCGAACGTGGGCAGCAACCCGATGGCGAAGCTGGCGGTGCCCATTAAGGCGATGGTCAGGATCAATACCATCTTGCGGCCGAACCGGTCACCGATGAAGCCGAAGATCAGCCCGCCGAAGGGACGCGCCGCGAATCCGACGCCGTACGTGGCGAAGGACGCGATGAGGGCGCCGTCAGGCCCCAGAGGAGCAAAGAACAACGGCCCGAAGATCAAGGCCGAAGCCAAGCCGTAGATGTAGAAGTCGTAGTACTCCAGTGCGGAGCCTACGGAACTGGCCAGCGTTGCCCTTCGAAGCTGGTCCGGTTCTACAACCGCGTCGTCAGCCTCCGCTGCGAGCTTTGCATTGGTTTGAGTAATCACAAGCACTCCCTCAACATCACGCGAGGCCCCCGTTGGCCCGGCGAGATAGTGATGGCTTCAACCGCCAAGGTCACTATATTGAACAGCGTACAGCGAGTTGAATCACATGCCAATATTGAAATCAGATTTATTTGCAGGTCTGAGCGTGTCATCCCATTGGGTTACCCAAGGACCGGGCCAATTCCTTCAACTCCTTGACCATGAGCGCGCCCTGCTCTTCGGAATAGGTGGCCTTCAGTGCTGTTACGGACAGTCCAAGGCTGGGTCCATGGGCGCCGTGAGTAGGCACCGGCACGGCCAGGCAAACGACGCCGACGGTCGACTCCTCATCCTCGAAGGCGAAGCCTTGCTTCCGTATGGTCGCAATCTGGGCCTTTAACTCCTCGGCCGTCCTGAGGGAATTTGCCGTCATAACGGGCAGTGCCATGCCGTCCGGGAACATGGCCTCAATGTCATGGTCGTGGAGCTGGGCAATCAGCGCCTTGCCCACGCCGCACAGGGACACGGGCATTTTGTCGCCGATGTTGGACGTCAACCGGACAGCGGGGTGGCCCTCATAGCGGGCCAGATAAATGACGTGGTCACCGTCGAGCATGGCGATGCGCACCGTCTCCCCGGAGAGGGTGGGCGCTTGCTCGCAGTACTTGTAGAACTCCTGGACCTCATCAAGACGGCTCAGATACGCAGCGCCGAGTTCAACGAGCTTGCGACCCAACGCGAAATCGGCTCCTTGGCGGGTGATAAGCCGCGCCTCTTCAAGGGCAAGCAGCAGATTCGAGGTGGACGATTTGGGGATCCCAAGCTCCCTGGCGAGGTCACTCAGGGTCAGTCTCCCCGAGGGGGACCCGGCAAGGGCGTCCAGCACTGCGGCAGCCCGGGTCACGGCCGGAGCCGGCGACGATGCTCCCAACCCTTCTGAACGGGCGGTTCGGGAATCAGCCATGATTCTCCTTCGTCGTTGGATCCTGCTGTTCAGTCTGCTGAACAGATCCCATCATAGTGGGTTTCGGAGAGTGAGAACCTACGATTTCCGTCCCGGCGTTCCGGCAAAAGACACAGAACTGTTCATTGCAGTGATTGCTTTCCATTCATCCGGAGTTCGCTGTATATTCTTTTTCGAGCTCTCCACCGCGGCATCCCCCAATAGTCGCGGTGGAGAGCTCAGCCATTTCCGCGAAACAGCGGGTCCTGCCTTAAGCAACAGCGTTCATTTCTTCCCTGATGCACCACCCTCCGCCGGCGCCGTCGCGCACGAGTTCCCATGTGGCCAGGGCCGAACCCGGGTTGCTTCCGAGGCGGACCTGGACCTGGCACACTTCAATGTCCGCCCTGCCCTGCCCGCGAGGCATGCGCTTGGTAGTCTCCCACCAGGCCACCCGTTCAAACCAGCGAACGGGCTCGACCGCTATCTGCCATTCCCTGGCTCCCCGCACCACCGACTCGGGGGTGCCGTCAGCTTTGTTACGTATATAGACGTGCTCCATACCGAGGACACTAGGGGCAGGTACGGGTTATAGGACAAAACGTGTGTAACGGAGGGGCTTGCTTCTCAGTATCGGCGGGCGAAATTCGGGGTAGCTAAGCTTTTGGAGCTTAGTGTGGCTGGGGTGCTTGCATATCTGGGAAATGTTTGGTGTGTGGCCAAACGCTGGTTCGGAACGGGAAAACGTCAGCGGGCAAACAACGCTACCGGTGCCTGAACTGCGGGTCGAGCCGCTCTGGTGAACGCCCGGATGTCAGTCGCAGGGCCGAGTTGGAAGCGTTCCTTGGCTGGTTGATGGGCACCACCGGCCAGGCCGCTGCTGCCTCGTTTGGCACGGCCCGGTCCTTCCGTCGGCGCACTGCCTGGTGCTGGAACATCGTCCCGCGGATCCCTGCCACCGGTGAGGTCCATGACCAGATCCAGGTCGATGGGATCTACGTCGGCTCGTGGTGCTGTTTGATCGCTGTTGCCGGGGAACATGTGCTGGGCTGGCAGTGGTGTGACACCGAGAAGAAGACCGCGTGGGCGGCGTTGCTGCAACGGTTCCCGGCACCACGGGTGGTGATCACCGACGGCGGGTCCGGGATCGCCGCTGCCCTGTCGGAGTGCTGGTCCGAAACCGCGGTCCAACGCTGCCTGGTCCATGTCCAGCGGAACGTCCGCACCTACCTGACCAGCCGGCCCAGAACAGAGGCAGGCAGGGCATTGCTGCGGCTAGGACGGGCGCTGACACGGATCAACGCCCCGGCCGAAGCAGCAGCATGGCTGGCAGGGCTCAATGCCTGGCACCAGGAACACGGG
>NZ_JAPDNV010000014.1:0-91705 GCF_026013155.1 Paenarthrobacter sp. PAE-2
CCGCCCGCCGCTACTTCAAAAACGACACCCACTCCATCGTCACCAAAACCCTGCAACTTCTCGCCGCCAAGGGCGAAGTCGCAGAAGACGCCACGGAGAAGGCCATCGCGAAGTACCGGCTGCTTGACGTGAACGCCGGCACCACCGGAGGCGCAGGCGGAGAGGCCTGACCTTTTCGCCAAGGCCCAGGCCAGTCCCCTGACAGGCCAAGCCCGGCATCAATCCGCGCGGCGGCCTCCACCGGAAGGTGGGGGCCGCCGTCGGGCTTTAAGCACGCCGTTTGCAGCGTCACGCGGTGACGTGAGCCGGACCATGCGAAGTTGTAGCCTTCGCACAAATGGAGCTTGGTCTTGATGCACCGTATGCTCATTCCATGGCCGAGCCCACCAAGACCACTACCAAGCGCAAAGCAGCCCCGCCGGCGGTGTCCCCGGAGAAGGCCGAGACCTTGCGCCAGCTCCGCGCAAACGTGGGACAACTGTCCACCAGCACCATGCGACAGCTGGAGAAATCACTGCCGTGGTACAGCCGGTTGAGCTCGGACGAACGCTCCGCGCTGGGACTTGTTGCGCAAAACGGCATCGCGGCTTTTGTGACCTGGTACGAGCGGCCGAGTTCCCCGTCCTGGATCCTGACCGACGTCTTCGGCAATGCCCCTACCGAACTGACTCGCTCCATCAGCCTGCAGAAAGCGCTGCAGCTGATCCGGATAGTGGTGGAGGTAGTGGAGGACCAGGTTCCGGTCATCGCACCGGAGTCCGACCAGCCTTCCCTGCGCGAAGCAGTACTGAGGTACTCCCGCGAGGTGGCTTTCGCTGCAGCCGACGTGTATGCCCGCGCGGCCGAATCCCGCGGCTCGTGGGATACCCGGCTGGAAGCGCTGATCGTGGACGCCATCCTCCGCGGCGAGAACACGGACGCCCTGCGCTCTCGAATCGCGGCCCTGGGCTGGAAAGCCCAGGAACGGTTCACGGTGATGGTGGGCAATTCCCCTTCCGAACCGAGCGCCAGCTACGTCAGCGAACTCCGCCGCACGGCCGGACGTTTCGCGGAGGACGCACTCGTGGGAATCCAAGGCGACCGCTTGATCCTCATTCTCGGCGGAGTCCAGGACCGGGACACCGCCTATGTAAAACTGAGCGAACTCTTTGCGCCCGGCGCGGTGGTGTACGGCCCCGAGGCCAGCTCCCTGCTCGAGGCAAGCAGTTCCGCCCAGGCCGCCTTCGCGGGGCTGACCGCGGCGCGTGCATGGCCGTCCGCTCCCCGGCCGGTCGCGGCCGACGACCTGCTGCCTGAACGTGTTGTTTCCGGGGATGACGCAGCGCGAAGGTCCTTGATCAAGAACATCTACCGCCCCCTGCTGGCCGCCTCGAACGGGCTGGTTGAAACCCTTGGCACCTACCTTGAGCTGGGACATTCGCTGGAAGCCACGGCGCGCGAATTGTTCGTCCATGCCAACACGGTGCGCTACCGTTTGAAGCGTGTTTGCGACGTGACGGGCTGGGATCCCCTACTGCCGAGGGAAGCTTTCGTTCTCCAAACCGCCTTGGTGGTGGGGCGCCTTTCAGCCCAACCGAAGGCCGCTGCCGACCGTCACGCATCGCGTTCGCAGAACTGAACCGTTGTAGACTTCCTACAAACTGACCCAGTGAGCTTGGTGTACCGAAACACCAGTGGATCACGTGGCAATTTGGAAAGCTGGATACGTGCTTGCAATCGTCTGCCCTGGACAGGGCTCCCAGACCCCAGGTTTTCTGGCCCCTTGGCTGGAACTCCCCTCCGTCGAAGGCCAATTGGCCAAGCTGAGCGAGATCGCAGGCATCGACCTCAAAGCCCACGGCACCACCTCTGATGAAGAAACCATCAAGGACACTGCCGTGGCGCAGCCGCTGATTGTGGCCGCGGGCCTCGTCGCCGCCAAATCCTTGTTCGACGTTGAACTCAATACTCTTCCCGTTATTCTTGCGGGGCACTCGGTAGGTGAAATCACCGCTTCCGCGCTTGCGGGCGTCCTCACGGACGAGGAGGCCATGACGTTCGTGCGCGAACGCGCCAACAGCATGGCAGCCGCTGCGGCCGTCACTCCCACGGGCATGAGTGCCGTGGTGGGCGGGGACCCGGCTGACGTCCTCGCAGCCATCGAGGCTTCCGGCGCTACTCCGGCCAACGTCAACGGCGCAGGCCAGACCGTGGCTGCCGGCACCTTCGAGCAGTTGAAGGCCCTTGCGGACAACCCACCGGCCAAGGCCCGCGTCATCCCGCTCAAGGTTGCCGGCGCTTTCCACACCTCCCACATGGCACCGGCAGTGGACGCACTTGAGGCACTCAAGCCCTCGCTTGCGCCCCAGGACCCTACGGTTCCCCTGCTGTCCAACTACGACGGCAAGGAAGTGAAGGCCGGTTCCGCCGTCGTCGACAGCCTGATCGCCCAGGTCTCCCGGCCGGTCCGTTGGGACCTCTGCATGGAGAACCTGGTTGAGCGCGGTGTTACCGGCGTCATCGAACTGGCCCCCGCGGGAACCCTCGCCGGCCTCGCAAAGCGCGGCATGCCCGGCGTCAAGACCGTAGCAGTCAAGACGCCCGAGGACCTGTCTGCCGCCCTTGCCCTGTTTGCCGAACTGGAGGGAGAAGCATGAGCACGCCCGTATTGAAGAAGGCTCCGGTTCACGAAAACAGCCGTATCCTCGGGATCGGCGCCTACCGGCCCGACGTCATCGTCACCAATGACGACGTCTGCCAGTGGATTGATTCTTCGGACGAATGGATCCGCCAGCGCACCGGCATCATCACCCGCCATCGCGCCGCTGCCGATGTCAGCGTGATCGACATGGCCGAGGGGGCCGCCCGCGACGCCCTCCAGCAGGCGGGCATTGAGGCATCCCGGTTGGGCGCCGTCATCGTCTCCACGGTCACCCACCCGTACGCAACGCCGTCGGCGGCTGCTGCACTCACCGACCGTTTAGGCGCGACGCCGGCACCTGCCTTTGACATCTCCGCCGCCTGTGCGGGTTACTGCTACGGGGTTGCCCAGGCGGATGCGCTGGTGCGGTCCGGAGCCGCCGACTACGTCCTGGTGGTTGGTGCCGAGAAACTTTCGGACGTCATCGACAACCACGAACGCACCATCTCGTTCCTCCTCGGCGACGGCGCCGGCGCCGTGGTGGTGGGACCTTCGGACACTCCGGGTATTGGCCCGTCCGTCTGGGGATCGGACGGCAGCAAGTGGAACGCCATCGGCATGACCCACTCGCTGGACGAAGTCAGGAAGCTGGGCGAATCAGCCCGCCACTCGGACGAGATAGACGATCCCGCCATCCTCTCCGCCACCCAGGACGTGTGGCCCACCCTGCGCCAGGACGGCCAGACCGTCTTCCGCTGGGCAGTCTGGGAAATGGCGAAGGTAGCCCAGCAGGCGCTGGATGCCGCCGGCATCGAGGCAAGCGACCTGGCTGCTTTTGTCCCCCACCAGGCGAACATGCGCATCATCGACGAGATGGTCAAGAAGCTGAAGCTGCCCGAGTCGGTGGTCGTTGCACGTGACATCGCCCAAGCAGGCAACACGTCCGCGGCCTCCATCCCCCTGGCCACCCACCGGCTCCTTCAGGAGAACCCGGGCCTGAGCGGAGGCCTGGCGTTGCAGATCGGTTTCGGCGCCGGCTTGGTCTTCGGCGCCCAAGTGATCGTGCTGCCGTAACCGGAGCCGTGTCTCCAGCCAACTGAATACGCAGTCAAAATCCAAACCGTAACCGCGGTTTGCCCCCTTTCCGGCAGCAGCCGGCACAACAAGAAAAGGAGCCAATCATGGCTAGCAACGAAGAAATCCTGGCCGGCCTGGCTGAAATCGTCAACGAAGAGACCGGCCTTGCCACCGAAGCCGTGGAACTGGACAAGTCCTTCACCGAGGACCTGGACATCGACTCCATCTCCATGATGACCATCGTGGTCAACGCCGAAGAGAAGTTCGGCGTGCGCATCCCGGATGAAGAGGTCAAGAACCTCAAGACCGTGGGCGACGCCGTCAGCTTCATCGCAAACGCACAGGCCTAGTCCTGGCACCAGCTGTGCCGGGCGGGGGTTGCTGATCCTGCGCCCGGCACAGCCGCATTACCGCCCAAAGATTTTTTCTGCCGCCCCTGCATGAACTGCAGGCGGGACGGCACATCCGACAGAGAGTGATCGCATGGCACGCAAAGTAGTCATAACCGGTCTGGGGGCCACCACTCCCATCGGCGGCGATGTTCCCACAATGTGGCAGAACGCGCTGAAAGGGGTCTCAGGAGCCCACACCCTCGAAGACGAGTGGGTTTCCAAGTACGACCTCCCCGTGCACTTTGCTGCCAGGTGCTCGACACCCGCACTGGACGTCCTGACGCGCGTTGAAGCCAAGCGCATGGACCCCTCAACCCAGTTCGGCGTCATCGCCGCGCGCGAGGCCTGGGCAGACGCAGGAATCGAAGGAATTGACCACGACCGCCTTGCAGTGGCCTTCGCTACCGGCATCGGCGGCGTCTGGACGCTTCTGGACGCGTGGGACACCCTCAAGGAAAAGGGACCCCGCAGGGTCCTGCCCATGACCGTTCCCATGCTGATGCCGAACGGCGTTGCCGCCGCAGTGAGCCTCGACCTGGGGGCCCGCGCCGGAGCCCACACGCCGGTCTCGGCCTGCGCCTCCGGCACGGAAGCACTCCACCTTGGCTTGGAGCTGATCCGTTCGGGCAAGGCCGATGTAGTCATGTGCGGCGGTGCCGAAGCGGCTATCCACCCGATGCCGTTGGCTGCCTTCTCCTCCATGCAGGCCCTTTCCCGTCGTAACGATGAGCCGGAGCGCGCCTCCAGGCCCTACGACATCGACCGTGACGGCTTTGTGATGGGTGAAGGCGCCGGAGCATTGGTGCTTGAAGCCGAAGAGCACGCGATCGCCCGTGGCGCACGCATCTACGCCGAGTTGGCCGGCACGTCGGTCACGGCAGACGCCTACCACATCACGGCTCCGGACCCTGAGGGCCTCGGAGCTACCCGTGCGCTGAAAGCAGCCATGTTCGATGGCCGCATCCAGGCCGAGGACGTGGTTCACGTCAATGCCCACGCCACATCCACTCCGGTGGGCGACAAGCCGGAGTACACGGCGCTCCGGGCTGCCCTGGGTACCCACGTGGACGACGTCGCGGTTTCGGCCACAAAGTCCCAGATGGGCCACCTCCTGGGTGCATCCGGCGCCGTCGAAGCTGTCCTCACGGTCCTGGCTGTCTACGAACGCAAGGCACCGGTAACCATCAACCTTGAGAACCAGGATCCGGAAATCCCCCTTGACGTCGTGACGTCGGTGCGGGATCTCCCTGCCGGGGACATCGTGGCCTTGAGCAACTCCTTCGGATTCGGCGGACACAACGCAGTCATCGCGGTCCGTAACGTCTAAAGCGGGTCCTTGAAACGGACGCGCAGAACCAGCAGGGCCCCCACCGCGTATGGTGGGGGCCCTGCTGGTTGCTATGGGAAAGTGGTGGAGGCTTGAGGTAGTCAGCCCACCTGGTGCAGCCAGCGAACAGGTGCGCCCTCGCCGGCATGGCGGAACGGTTCGAGCTCTTCGTCCCACGCTTCGCCGAGGGCAAGGGAAAGCTCATGATAGACCGCCGAAGGATCGCCGGCACCGGACTCGTAGGCGTAACGAATGCGGTCTTCGCTGACCATGACGTTACCGTGGACATCCGTGACGGCGTGGAAGATTCCGAGTTCGGGCGTGTGGGACCATCGGGCACCGTCCACCCCGGGACTCGGCTCCTCGGTCACTTCGTACCGCAGGTGTGCCCAGCCCCTGAGCGCAGAGGCCAGTTGGGCACCTGTGCCCGGCTGGCCAACCCACGACAATTCCGCCCGGAACATTCCGGGCGCAGCTGGTTGCGGGGTCCACTCAAGATCGGTTCGCTTGTCCACGACCGATCCAATGGCCCATTCGACGTGCGGGCACAAAGCAGTCGGAGCCGAGTGCACGAACAGGACACCGCGGGTTGTTGCAACAGACATTCCATCCTCCATAGCTGTAGGTACGTCTTCCCCAACGACCTCTGCATGGACGACAACACTGACCTATGCCGTGAACCCTGCGGGATATTCAGTTATTTGAAGACGACCCAATCCCGCTGGTCGCCGCTAATAAGAACCAGTCTTTCACAATGGAATCACTTTGCTCGATTGTGGCACACGAGTTCATTGTGGCAAACAAGGAACCCTCAACTTGAAATTGAAGGTTCCGCGGTGGTGCTTACATTTTGCCGTACACGTCACTTTTCCGCCAGTGCAACATTTGCCGGGCGCTAGGCTCTCGGATGCGCTTGCCGGTAACTGTTGCGCAGTCTTTCCACGGAGACATGTGTGTAGATCTGGGTAGTGGCAAGGCTGCTGTGACCGAGGATCTCCTGCACTGCCCTGAGATCGGCACCGCCGTCCAGCAAGTGGGTGGCCGCGCTGTGGCGCAGGGCGTGCGGACCGGTAGCGGCGGTGTCGCCGAGGGCTTCGAGAAGATTGCCCACGACGCTCCTGACTTGCCGCGGGTCCACGCGCTTGCCGCGCTGCCCCAGGAAAAGCGCGGGACCGCTCAGGGAGACAACCAGGGCCGGGCGTCCGCGTCGCAACCAGTCGTCCAGGGCAACGGCAGCGGGGACCCCGAAAGGAACCGTGCGTTCCTTGTTGCCTTTGCCCAGCACCCGCAAGGTCCGCCGGTCAGGGTCTACATCGTCGACGTCCAGGCCGGTCAGCTCACCCACGCGTATGCCGGTGGCGTAAAGCAACTCCACCATGGCACGGTTCCTCACCGATAGCGGGTCCCCCGCCGCGGCAGCGGCATCGAGTTCATCGACCACCCTGCTGATTTGCCGCTGATGAAGGACCCCGGGCAATGACTTGCTGCGTTTTGGAGCCTGCAAGCGCAGGGCGGGATCACTCTGGATCAGTTCTTCGCGAAGAGCCCACTTCGTGAAGGACCTGGCAGTCGCGGCCCGGCGGGCCAAGGTGGACCGCGCCATGCCCGATTCGCTTTGCGCACCCAGCCAACGGCGGAGCGTTCCAAGGTCCACCGAGCGAAGATCAGTGGTCCCCTCCTGTACCGCGAAGCCAAGAAGGCTCTCAACATCCGACATGTAGGCCCGTACCGTGTGGGCCGACCTGGCCCGCTCCGCTTCCAGATAACGCCTGAAGCCCTCGACCGCTCTACCAAAGTCCGGGGGCAGTGATTGTCCATCCACCTTTCCACTTTGCCACTGTCCGGTGCGGGATCGCTGCAGGACATGGCACTAGCCTCTGACCATCAAGCGTTCCCACTCCGTTTCCACGCACCCCTTTCCGAGGACGCGAGCCCAAGAAGTCCCAAGCGCCCCAAGCCCGCCCGAACTGCATCGGGGCTCAGCCCTGCCACGGTGGCAAGCTTGTCCACGGAGCTGGCTGAGCGCAGCGGCAGCGCATCCAAAAGGATAAGGTCCTCAAGTGACAGCCCGTCCTGCGGCTCCGCCGGAGTCTCTTTGTCGGCAGCCATCCATTCGCCGCTCCTGCCGGACAATTCGGCAACCTCTCCCACGTCGGTGACGCACACCGCTCCGCCGTCCCTCAGGAGCCTGTGGCATCCGGCGGAGTTGGCACTATGGATGGAACCGGGAACGGTAGCGACGATCCTTCCGATGGATTCGGCATGATGGGCGGTGTTCAGGGCCCCCGAACGCCATCTGGCCTCGACCACGACCGTCACGGAAGCCAATGCTGCGATCAGGCGGTTGCGCTGGAGAAACCTGTATCTGGTGGGGGCTGAACCGGGTGGCACCTCAGCGATCAGCGCTCCCTGATGGGTGACAGCCCGCAGCAGATCCTCGTTGCCCGCCGGATAGAAGCGGTCCACTCCGCCGGCCATCACGGCAATGGTCGGCATGTCGGAGGCGCCGCCGCTCAAAGCACCCCGATGCGCATGGGCGTCGATGCCGTAGGCACCACCTGACACAACCGAGTAGCCGCGCTGGGCCAGGCCATGGGCGAAGTCCCCGGCCACAGAAGCACCGTAGCTGGTGCTGTCACGGGAACCCACCACAGCAATGGTCCGCCGGGGCGAAGGAATCGGGCGCTCGGGGCCGCACCACCACAGGCACAACGGTTCCTGAAGTCCCAGGTCCGCCAGCTGTTCAGGCCACAGCTCGTCTCCGGGAATGACCAGTCGCCCACCCAGTCTCCTCATCGTCGCAAGGTCACGCTCGGGCGCCAGATCACGGACGCGCGGTGCCCAGCGTCGTTGGCTTGTGGCCATGCCAGTCCACGTTGGGGTGGTGCCATCCTGCGAGAGGAGTGCCGTAATTTCCCGCTCCACTGAGGCACCTGCTGAGAGCTCTCCGGTAGCGATGCCAAGAGCATCAAGGGCGCCTACAGCCCTCACCAGCGCCAGCCCGACGATGTCCTGCGGTTCCATCAAACGCGACAGCGCCGCCCTGGCGATGCGCTCCTTCTCCTGCATGGTCAGTTCCCCCAACTCCGTTGCTCCCTTCGATGTTCCGTTCATGGCATTGCGTTCGTTTGGCGCAAGCCCAGGGCTTGCCCGACGTGATCCGGTACCGGAGCATCCGCGTGGTCCAAGTCGGCCAAAGTCCATGCCAAACGGAGGACGCGGTCATACCCCCGGGCCGTCAGGATTCCCCGTTCCAGCGCCGTGTCCAGAATCCTGGTGGTCCCTGGCTGAAGGCGCAGTCCGCCGCGCAGCACGCGCCCCGGCACCTGCGCGTTGGTCTCGAAGCCGTACTCCCGGAGGCGGTCCACCTGACGTTGCCTGGCCGCCATGACCCGGAGGGCCACATCGGCTGTGCTCTCCTCGGTACCGCTGTGCCCGAAATCGGACAGCGAGACACGGTCCACCTGCAACTGGATGTCCACCCGGTCCAACAGGGGGCCGGACATCCGGCCGAAGTACCTCCTGCGCATCAACGGCGTACACGTGCAGTCTTTGCCCTTGCCAGAAGCATTGCCACAGGGACAGGGGTTGGCCGCCAAGACCAGCTGAAACCGCGCGGGATAGGCAGCTGTCCCGGCGGAGCGATGAATGACGAGGTCCCCGTTCTCCAACGGTTGGCGAAGGGCATCGAGGACCCTGCGTTCAAACTCGGGTGTTTCGTCAAGGAACAGCACGCCCCTGTGTGCCCGCGAAGCCGCCCCGGGGCGGGGCAGGCCCGATCCGCCGCCGATGATCGCGGCTGCTGTAGCGCTGTGGTGTGGACTTTCGAAGGGCGGCCGCCGAATCAACGTCACGGGTGAAGACCGCACAGCCGCAAGGGAATGGATCGCCGTCACTTCCATGGCAGCTGTGTCCCCCAGGTCCGGAAGAAGGCCCGGGAGACGTTCTGCGAGCATTGTCTTACCGGCCCCCGGCGGTCCGGTCAGCAGCATGTGGTGACCACCGGCCGCTGCGACCTCCAATGCCTGCCGCGCTTCGGATTGGCCGGATACGTCGCTCAGGTCGGGCGGCAGGGCTTCCGTGCAGCCGTCCCCCTCAGCTGCGTCCTCCGCTGGTGGGTCAAAGTCCAAAGCCAGCTCTTTGGGATCCGCGCCAAAATCATAGGCAAGCCGCGCGAGCGTGGTGTACCCGCGGACGTTCGCGCCCGGCACCAACCTGGCCTCTGCTGCGTTTGCTTCGGCCACCACAATGTCCGGGTAGCCCGCATTCACCGCAGCCATGACGGCGGGCAGGATACCCCTCACGGGCCTCAGCCTGCCGTCCAGGCCCAGTTCGGCGATGAACACTGTGCCGCTGGTTGAACTGACGTCCTCGGCAGCCTGGAATGCCGCCATGGCAATAGCAAGGTCAAACCCCGAACCCCGCTTAGGCAGCGATGCGGGGATCAGGTTGGCGGTGATCTTCCGCCTGCTCAAGGGAATCCCGGAGTTCCTGGCAGCAGACCGGATCCGTTCCTTGGCCTCATTCAACGCAGCGTCCGGAAGACCCAGGATCACAAAGGCGGGGAGCGTTTGACCGATATCGGCTTCGACCTCCACGATGTAGCCGTTCAGCCCCACGAGGGCCACTCCGTAGCTGCGCCCGACAGCCATCAGCACACATCCCGGAGGTGTTCGACGTGCGGCGACCCCACGCCGTCGTGGATAACTCCCACGACGTCCACGCGGCGGCGCGACGGGTTCACCCCGCGTTCCCTGCACCATGAGGATGTCAGCCGATGAAGCCGGGCCAGCTTCTCCGGTCCCACTGCTTCAAAGGGGTGGCCGAAGGCCACGTTTCGCCTGGTCTTCACCTCGGCGATGACCAGGGTGTCACCGTCAAGGGCGACGATGTCTATTTCGCCTTCCCCGCACCGCCAATTGCGATCGACAACCTGCATTCCCTGGCCTTCAAGAAATGCAGCGGCCACGCTTTCGCCTTCGCGGCCAAGAACGTCCTTTGCTCGCATGAGCACCACCTCCGCCACCAAGCCTTCCGGCTGGCGGCCACTGAGGGCAGCTCATGATGCGTCTATGTGGACAATCCATTCACACGGGACGCTGTGGAGGAAAAGTGGAGCGGGAGCTAGTTGCCGAGATCCCCCAGGTCGCCATCCTTGGGCAGCGCCAGGTCCTCGTTGCGGGGAAGTTCCTCCACATTCACGTCCTTGAACGTGATCACGCGGACGTTCTTGACGAAGCGCGCCGAACGGTAGACGTCCCAAACCCAGGCATCCTGGAGGGTCAGGTCGAAGTAGACTTCACCATCGGCGCTCCGGGCCTGCAGGTCCACGTGATTGGCCAGGTAGAAACGCCGTTCCGTTTCAACCACGTAGCTGAACAGCCCGACCACATCCCGGTACTCGCGGTACAGCTGCAGCTCCATGTCGGTTTCGTAGTTCTCAAGGTCTTCGGCGCTCATAGTTCCATCTTGCACCATTGGCCTGATCCACAAAGCCAGGAGCGTCGGGCGGCACTCCGCGGCTCGTCAGGAGACCTCCGGGCCCGTCAGATGCCAGCTTGTCCGGTGGTACGCGCTTGGGCCCTGGGTCCGGATAACCTCACGGTGCGCGGGAGTGGCGTAGCCCTTGTTTTCGTTCCATCCGTAGGCCGGAACTTCGGCGTGCAAATCAATCATGATGCGGTCCCTGGCGACTTTAGCCAAGACACTGGCTGCGGCCACGCTCAAGCAGCTCATATCCGCCTTGATACGGGTGTGGACCGGAGCCTCACAGCCGGGCCCCTCCGGTGCCGCATCGAACAGCGAAGCCTGCACTTCAGGAGAAAGCCAATTGTGGCTGCCATCCAACAACACCACATCCGGAGTGATGCCTCCGGCGAGGATTTCGCACCATGCCCGGGTGCCGGCAAGGCGAAGGGCGGCGATGATCCCGATCGAGTCGATTTCCTGCGACGATGCGTGCCCCACCGCGCTGGCAACAGCCCACTCCCTGACCAAGGGCTCCAACCTGTCCCTGTCCTCGGGCTTGAGGAGCTTGCTGTCCCGGACGTCGGCCAGCAGCGGATGATCCTCAAGGTTCACCACGGCAATTCCCACAGTCACCGGACCTGCCAGCGCACCCCGGCCTACCTCGTCAACGCCGGCGAGGAGCCGGGCACCGGAGGCCAGGAAGGTGCGTTCGACGTCCAGAGTGGGAAATTGCACAACTTGCTTCGCCTTGGCCTTCAGGCCGCCTTTGGGTCTTGCCTTTGCCTTGGCCGGGGCCGTGCCTTTGGTTCGGTTTGGTGCCGTTGCCATCTACTTACCTGTTGTGCCGGCGGGTACATTCTTGAAAACGTCGGAGTGGCTGTCCAGGACGCTCCACCTGCTGATGGGCCACGCGATGACTTCCGCTTTGCCCTCCACGTCCTCAATATTGATGAAGCCACCGTTGGCCTCCTGATGCAAGCGTGAGTCCGCCGAGTGGTTCCTGTTATCCCCCATCACCCAGACCTTGCCCTCGGGAACAACCACGTCGAAGGTGTCCGGGGTGGGCACTTCTGCGGGATTGATGTAGGTCTCGTCCAAGGGAACGCCGTTGATGCTCACCCGTCCCCCGGCGTCGCAGCACGTCACATGGTCTCCGGGCAATCCGATAACACGCTTGACCAGGTGTTGTTCGCTGTCATCGGCCATGAGGCCAACGAACTCAAGGGTGTCCCCGACCCAGTCCATGGGGCCCGCCGGCTTCTTCTCGATCGGCGTCAACCACCCTTGGGAGTCCTTGAAGACCACCACGTCCCCGCGGGCCACATCGAAGGGCCCCGGTACCAGCAGGTTGATGAAGATCCGGTCGTTGACGTCCAAGGTAGCTTCCATCGACTCGGACGGAATCCAGAATGCACGGAACAGGAAGGTCTTCAGGAGGAAGGACAGCACCAGCGCGATGGCCACCACCGTGACGATTTCCTTGAGCCACACAATCGCCACGTTCTGCGTGCGTTTGCCTGCCCGTGCGTTACGCGAAGCCCGGGTATCGTCGGCACCTGCGGTACCCGTTTCCCGTTCAGTGGCACCTGCGGTGCCCGTTTCCCGTTCAGTGGCACCTGCGGTGCCCGTTTCCCGTTCAGTGGCACCGTCGGTGCCGGGGGTTCCATCCAAGAGCCGCGCGTCGTCGTCGTGCCTCTCGGGATTTTCTGGAACTCTGTCCGGCATTTAGTATCCGTTCTTCGTCGGGGTGGCCTGCGGGTAGCGAGGCATCTCTGCAAATCTATCAAGTGGCCAGATAATCCGGACCGGCTTACCGATAACCCGGTCGATCGGAACCATACCGCCACCTGGCGCCCCCAGCAGCGCCCGGGAATCGGCGGAACGGGAGCGGTGGTCGCCCATCAGCCACAAGCGCCCCTCGGGCACAACGACGTCGAAGTTTTGCTTACTTGGCTCGTCGCCCGGAAAGAGGTAGGGCTCCTCAACGGCCTGGCCGTTGACCGTCACGCGTCCGGCGTCATCGCAGCACTGCACGTGGTCACCGGGAATACCCAGGACCCGCTTCACATAGGTGGTATCGCTGCCTACCAGGCCGAACCACTGCCCGGCGGCGTTGACGGCGTCCACCATGGGACCCTTTCCACTGCTGAGCGGCGCAAAGGAACCGCGGCCGTCGAAAACCACGACGTCGCCCCGGGCAATGGGTTCATCGCTGAAGGCCGTCCTGGATACAAGGATCCTGTCGCCTGTTTCCAGGAGCGGTTCCATGGATTCGGACGGGATGTAATAGACATCGATCCACAGCGACCGGACCAGGCCGCTGATGGCCACGGCGAGCACCAGCGCCAGCAACGCAAAACGCCAGCCCTGTTTCCGGGGCTGGCGTTCTGCTGTGTCCATGACTCGTATCCTGTGTTGCGTTGCGGATTGCTCCGGAACCCTCCGGGCACGAATCCTGGACCCGTTGCGTAAGTTGGTGGACTTACTTGGCGAAGTCGCGCTTTTCCTTGATCTTCGCAGCCTTACCGCGCAGTGCGCGCATGTAGTAAAGCTTGGCGCGGCGGACGTCACCCTTGGTGACGACCTCGATCTTGTCGATGATCGGGGAGTGTACCGGGAAGGTACGCTCTACGCCGACACCGAAGGAAACCTTGCGTACGGTGAAGGTTTCGCGAACGCCGTCACCCTGGCGGCCCAGGACGAAGCCCTGGAATACCTGGACACGGGAGTTCTTGCCTTCGATGATGTTGACGTGAACCTTGAGGGTGTCGCCCGCGCGGAACTCCGGAACATCGTTACGCAGCGAGGCTGCATCTACGCTATCGAGGATATGCATTAATCCACTCCTGGTGAACGCCACAGGTCATTCACTTTGGGTCACGGCGGACAAGCCCGGGGCATTGAGGCCCACGGAAATTTCCGCCGAAGATTCTTTGTGAACGGTGCCGCCGCTGATTGGCGCCACCGTTTGTCCGACTGTTGGCTGAACTCCCCCTGTGGCAGGTGGCAGCCCAGTAGACACAAGGGTTAATTCTGCCATAAGCGGCACCAACGAGCCAATCACGCCGGTCAGCCCGACGGTGGTCAGCGCCCGACGGCGATCAGGACCTTTCGTCAGGGACGGCAGCAGGGCGGGGGCTCAGGCGCCCGTCAACGACGTCGTAGCCCAGGTCAGCCAGTGCGGTTCGGTCTGCGCGGCTCAGTCCGGCGGCGTCAAAACCGGCAAGGAGGTCCGGCCGGCGTTCCGCTGTGCGGCGGAACTGCTGGTGCTTGCGCCACTGTGCGATCTTGCCGTGGTTGCCGCTGAGAAGGACCTCCGGCACGTCATGCTCCCGCCATGATGAAGGCTTGGTGTAGACCGGGTATTCCAGCAGCCCATCGGAGTGGGACTCCTCAACCAGGGACTCCGGGTTGCCCACGACACCGGGCAACAAACGGCCGATTGCTTCCACCATCGCCAGCACCGCCACTTCGCCACCGTTCAGGACGTAGTCCCCCAGGCTGACAGGGCGCACCGTGAAATGTTCATGCGCCCAGTCGATAACCCGTTCATCAATGCCTTCGTAGCGACCGCACGCGAAAACGAGGTGCTCCTCCTCGGCGAGCTCGTAGGCGAGTGCTTGGTTGAAACGCTCTCCGGCCGGAGATGGCACAAGCAGGACCGGCTTCTTCTGCGTGTCCGGGGCCACGGCCTCAAGCGCCAGGGCCCACGGCTCGGGCTTCATGACCATGCCCGCACCGCCGCCGTAAGGGGTGTCGTCCACTGTCCGGTGCTTGTCGGAGGTGAAAGTCCGGAGGTCGTGGACATTCAGTTCCAGGATCCCGTCCTGGCGGGCCTTGCCAATGAGCGAGAGTTCCAGGGGCGCGAGGTACTCCGGGAAGATGCTGACGACGTCGATCCTCATTCAGCGGACCCCTCGGCGGGCTCGGCGTCGTCGTTGATCTCGAAGAGCCCTGCTGGCGGGGTGATGAGGATGTAGCCAGCCTCGATGTTGACTTCGGGGACGATCTCGTCCACGAACGGAATGAGGATTTCCTTGCCGTCTCCGGTTTCGACCACGAGCAGGTCCTGTGCCGGCATCGTGTTGAGCGCCGCGACCTTCCCAACTACCTGGGAGCCGACCCTGGCCTGGAGGCCCAGCAGTTCGTGCTCATACCAGCCTTCGTCGTCATCGTCATCAAGGTCTTCGGTTTCGATGAAGAGCTTGGCTCCGCGGATCAGTTCCGCTGCGTTGCGGTCTGCCACTTCCTCGAATCCGAGCAAGAGGATGTCTTTGTTCCAGCGGGCGCTGCGGACGGTCAACGGTCCGGAGGAGGCCGGCTCCACTACGAACTCTGTTCCCGCGACGAACCGCTCAGCGGGAGCGTCGGTCAGTACCTGGACCGTGACCTCGCCGCGGATGCCGTGGGGTTTGCCGATCCGGGCCACCTGGAGCTGCATGGGTTCCTCTGAATTCTGGTTTCATCCGCGGGCCGTGACCGCGGAGGTGTCTGGTTGATAAAGCAATCCGGCCCCTCCACCATATTCGGTGGAGGGGCCGGACCAAAGGCAAATAATGCTGAGCGCGTTACCGGCGGCGGTCGGTGTCGACGACGTCAACCCTGACCTGATCGCCACCGGCCAAAGCCGCAACCACCGTGCGCAGTGCGCGTGCGGTGCGTCCTTGGCGACCGATTACCCGGCCGAGATCGTCCTGGTGAACACGCACCTCGAGGGATTCCCCGCGACGGTTGTTCTTGGCACTGACCTTGACATCGTCCGGACTGTCAACAATCCCACGGACCAGGTGTTCGAGCGCTTCTGCCAGCAACTTACTCAGCCTCGGTGGTCTCTGCTTCAGCCTCGGCGGCTTCTTCCTTCTTGGCCTTCTTGGTGATGGCTTCCGGAATGATGACGGAACCCTTCTCCGGAGCCACGAAAGCTTCCTTCGGAGCCTTGGTCTTCAGGGTGCCTTCCTGGCCAGGCAGGCCCTTGAACTTCTGCCAGTCACCGGTGATCTTGAGGATCGCGGCAACCTGCTCGGTCGGCTGGGCGCCAACGGACAGCCAGTACTGGGCACGCTCGGAAGCGACCTCGATGTACGACGGCTCTTCGGTGGGGTGGTACTTGCCGATTTCTTCGATGGCACGGCCGTCGCGCTTGGCGCGGGCATCCATGACGACAATGCGGTAGTACGGTGCGCGCATCTTACCGAAGCGCTTAAGGCGAATCTTTACGGCCACTTTTGTGGTCACTCCTGTTTCTGAAACGAGGGTGAACCCGACGTTCTGCACCCGTGGGGCGGGCCATACTAGGGGGTTCGAAGGACAAGATACGAGCACGGAGAGAGGGGCCGCACCGATCGAGTACCTGTCCATTGTGCCAGATGACAGGAGTATTTACGACTTCGCCCCGCGCACCTGCCTGCGAGGTTCAGGAAATTGACCACACATACAGGCCGGCGCGGTCGATTTTTTCGACATCGCTGGCAAGTGCAGCCAACTGCTGGACGTACCCGCGGGATTCCGCAGCTCCGAACGGCATGTCCTCCTGGGCGGCCCAGGCCTCTGCGACGTCGTCCAGCACGTTCCCGTCACCTTCGCTCTGGTAGGTCAGCAGCTCGGCAAGGGCCCGCACCATTGCTTCCGGAACCCCCAGCAGCGAATCGCTGGTGACGTCCACCAAGGCGAGTTCATAATCAGCGCCGGAGGCATGCACTGCCTGCCCTGCAAGATCACCGAGCTGCTCCACCTCAAAATCGGTGATGCCTTCGATGCGCACAGCAGAACCGGCCACATCGGCACCGCGCTCGAGTGCAGCTGCCCGCTTGAGGGCTTCATCGTGGGTGGCTACAAAGATTTCGGCAAAGCCCATGGAACGTACTCATTTCCTTCGTGCTGACATGCCCCGCCCAACCGCGGGAGGCTGCGCAGGACATGGAACCGGCGCCGCCATCGCCTAGCCTAATGCAGCCACCCGCCGGCGGATGCCGCCTCAGCGTACGGCAACCCGCAGCTGGTTGCGCCACGGATCCTCGAAGCGGAGCTCAAGGCCGGTGTGGTGGCTTTGCAGGCCGGCCACGCGGAGACGGTCGGCGAGCGCTGCGACGTCATCATTCGACGGGACTTCGATGAGCACTTCACCCAGGCCCAGAGTGTCCTTGCGCGGGCCCGCTCCCCTGCTGTTCCAGACGTTCATGGCCATGTGATGGTGGTACCCGCCTGCCGAGACGAACAGCGCCTGGCCATGCCACCCCGCGGTCTTTTCAAAGCCAAGGGTGTCAACGTAGAACTTTCGCGCTGTGGCAACATCGCCCACTTGGAGGTGGACGTGCCCGATCCCGGCCGAGGCCCCCTGCTGCCCCACGATGGCGGCCTCGCTCAGGTGTTGCTGGAGGTACGCCTGCGGAGGCAGCGCCACGTTGTCCATGACCACGTTCTTGCCGTCCCATTGCCAGACGTTCCTCGGCTTGTCGTAGTACAACTCGATGCCGTTGCCTTCGGGGTCGGTGAAGTAGAAGGCTTCGCTCACCAAGTGGTCGGCACTGCCAACGAACGCGCGGGGTTCGTACTGCGCGGCCGTGGCAATGGTGGCGGCGAGGGACGCTTGGTCCTCGAACAGGACTGCCGTGTGGAACAGCCCCGCTTCCCCGCGCCCGGGCAGCTGCAAGCCCGCTGCGGGAGCCAGGTGGACCACCGGCTTCCCCAGGCGGCCCAGGTACAGGCCGCCGTCCTGCTCCGCTATGACCTGCAGGCCGAGGGCGCGCTGGTAATAGTCGCTCATCACCTTCATGTCGCCGACCCTGAGCATGACCGTGCCCATGGTGAGTTCGGCTGGCAGGAGGTCCTGGCTGGATGGCGTGGTCATGTGATGCTCCCGGTAGTTCGGCGGCCGCCTTTCGGCACGTTCTACCTTACTAAATTACTTGAAGCTTCAATTTATTCCTAACGGACGATGGTGCCCCGCAGAACCACGTGGCTAAGTTCACGCACGGTAGTCAGGGCGCGGCGGGGATCCTCCCTGCAAAGCACGACGTCGGCACTCGCTCCTTCGCTGACGCCCTCGGCTCCCAGCCACCTCCGGGCGCCCCACGCAGCAGCCTCGAGGACCGCTGAAGGCGGCAGGCCGGCGTCGTGCAGTTCCTGCATCTCGTCGGCTATGCGGCCATGCTTGATGACGCTCCCGGCATCAGTGCCGGCATAGATGGAAACACCGGCTTCATAGGCTTCGAGGACCCGTTCGCGCCGGCGCTCCCACAATGCGGTCATGTGCTGCGCGTAGTCGGGAAACTTGGGCCCGGCCTGGGCCGCGATATCGGGGAACGTGGCAATGTTGACCAAGGTGGGAACGATCGGGACACCCTGTTCCACAAGCCGCGGGATGTGCCGCGGCAGGAGCCCGGTGGCATGCTCGATGCAGTCAATGCCGGCATCGAGCACGTCATCCAAGGTTTCTTCCGCGAAGCAATGCGCTGTTACCCGTGCGCCCTCGTCGTGGGCTGCAGCGATGGCATCCTTGACCACCGCCGCCGGAAAAGAAGGTGCCAGGTCTCCGACGCCGCGGTCGATCCAGTCGCCAACCAGCTTGACCCAACCGTCGCCGTCGCGCGCTTCCTTTCGTACGGTTTCCACCAGCTGTTCCGGCTCCACTTCGTGGCCGAGGCCACGCAGGTAGCGCCGGCTCCTCGCAATGTGCCGCCCCGCCCGGATCAGCCTGGGCAGGTCCGTACGCTGCTGGACCCACCTCGTATTGGCCGGGGAGCCGGCATCCCGGACCAGCAACGTCCCGGCGGACAAATCGGTACGGGCCTGCTCCAGGGTAGTGGCCTCATCCACCGCCCCACCGGCTCCCAGGCCGATGTGGCAATGTGCATCAACGAATCCGGGCAGGACCCAGCCCTCCAGCACGGTATCCGGGGCCGTTTCGGGACGGCTGAAGGTCAGGCGGCCGTCCACGGACCACAGGCCCCGGCGTTCCTCATGCGCGGAAACCAGCACCGGACCGCTGAATTCAATGATGTTCGGCATGGCAGAAGCTTAGTGCCGGCGGCCTCAGTCCGGATCCGGACCGCATATGACTGGGAGCACCCGCCGCAGCTGTGGTAGCTTCGTCCCTGACCACACGGGAGCCCCTGCAGGGGCTGAGAAAAGGACTGAAGCAGTCTGCGACCGTTGAACCTGTCCGGGTAATGCCGGCGAAGGAAGTGAGTAATCCTTGAGCACCACAGAAACACAGCACAGCCCTGCCCAAAACCTGACTGCTGCCGGTGGGGACGCCGTCACGCAGTCGCTGAAATCCCACTCGCTTGCCTGGGTGGAGGACCCTGGCCACGGCATCCGCGTCCCGGTGACCGAGATTGCCTTGGAGCCCTCCCCCAACGGGAAGGCCAACGATCCCCTGAGGGTGTACCGCACGGCAGGGCCGGGCAGCGATCCCGTCGTCGGGCTTGAACCCTTCAGGGCGGCATGGATCCAGGCGCGCGGCGATACGGAAAGCTACACGGGCCGGGAACGCAACCTGCTCGACGACGGCAAGTCAGCCGTGCGCCGCGGTGCGGCTTCAGCGGAATGGAAGGGCGCGCAGCCCGTGCCCCGCCGCGCCGTCGACGGCAAAAGGGTCACCCAGATGCACTATGCCCGGCAGGGCGTGGTCACCCCGGAGATGCGCTTTGTGGCCTTGCGGGAGAACTGCGACGTTGAACTGGTCCGCAGCGAGGTGGCCGCCGGCCGCGCCATCATCCCCAGCAACATCAACCACCCCGAGTCCGAGCCCATGATCATCGGCAAGGCATTCCTGGTGAAGATCAACGCCAACATCGGGAACTCAGCCGTGACGAGCTCGATCGCCGAGGAAGTGGACAAGCTGCAGTGGGCCACCCAGTGGGGAGCGGACACCGTCATGGACCTCTCCACAGGAGATGACATCCACACCACCCGTGAATGGATCATCCGGAACTCCCCCGTTCCCATCGGCACCGTCCCCATCTACCAGGCCCTGGAGAAGGTCAACGGCGAGGCGAACAAGCTGACGTGGGAAATATTCCGGGACACCGTGATCGAACAATGCGAACAGGGTGTGGACTATATGACCATCCACGCCGGCGTCCTGCTCCGGTACGTGCCGCTGACAGCCAACCGGGTGACCGGAATTGTTTCCCGCGGCGGCTCCATCATGGCCGGCTGGTGCCTTGCCCACCACCAGGAAAACTTCCTCTACACGCATTTCGACGAACTGTGCGAAATCTTCGCCAAGTATGACGTTGCCTTCTCTCTCGGAGATGGACTGCGGCCCGGCGCCACCGCGGACGCCAATGATGCCGCACAGTTCGCGGAACTGGATACCTTGGCGGAGCTGACGGAGCGGGCCTGGGAGTACGACGTCCAGGTCATGGTCGAAGGCCCGGGCCACATTCCGTTCCATTTGGTGCGGGAGAACGTGGAAAGGCAACAGCGGTTGTGCAAGGGCGCGCCGTTCTACACCCTGGGCCCGTTGGTGACTGACGTCGCGCCAGGCTACGACCACATCACCTCGGCCATCGGTGCTACGGAAATCGCCAGGTACGGCACAGCGATGCTTTGCTACGTGACCCCCAAGGAACATCTGGGGCTGCCGAACAAGGACGACGTCAAAACCGGAGTCATCACGTACAAGATTGCAGCCCACGCCGCAGACCTGGCCAAGGGCCACCCCGGCGCGCACGAACGCGACGACGCGCTGTCCAAAGCGCGGTTCGAGTTCAGGTGGAGGGACCAGTTCGCGCTCTCACTGGACCCGGTGACAGCGGAGTCCTTCCACGATGAGACGCTTCCCGCTGAACCCGCCAAGACCGCGCACTTCTGTTCCATGTGCGGGCCGAAGTTCTGCTCCATGCGCATCAGCCAGGACATCCGCGATGAATACGGTTCCGCCGAGGCCCAGGCGGCCATAGCGGAGATGTACAACGGAATGCGCGAAAAGAGCGAGGAGTTCCTGGCAACCGGAGGCAAGGTCTACCTGCCCGAACTCCAGATGCCGGCCCGCGGTGAACAGCGGCTCACGACGCCCTGACCGACATACCCCGCCCGACGTCGGCAATGAAGGACCGGATGAACCGGTCGCCGTCCGCGGAGTCCTGGGGACGGTGCCCTCCTGCAGCTACGCGGTGGAGGGCACCGGTATCCCTCAAATACCCGGCAATTTCCTCGTACAACGGCTCCCAGCCACCGGTCAGCACCAGCGTGGGAACACCGGGCACAATGTGCAGGGGCACTTCCCACGGCGGGGCCTGCAACCTCAAACGCCGGGCTGAGCGCCGCGCTTCCGGTGTCTGCAGGCCGCCCGCCTCCGCAGCGTAGGCCCGCCGGAAATACTCACGCTCATAGTCGGCGTCGCCGAGTTGGCTACGGACATCGAACAAGGGCTGCATCAGGGCGCGGTGCGACGCCGTAGCGGGAAGTTCGGCCGTCAAGGACAAGCACGCCGGTTCCACCAAGGACAACGAAAACACCAGGTCCGGGCGCTCCACCGCGGCAAGCATGGCGGAAATGGCACCCTGTTCGTGGGCAACCACGTGTCCCCCGCCCGAGTCGGCCAGCGCGTCAACAAGGATGGCCACATCCGCGGAAATGTCCGACTCAAGGGGCTCGGCCACGGGATCGAAACCGTGCCGCCTCAGAAAGAGGCAGTCATACCGCAGGGCAAGGCCATGCTGTTTTGGCCAGGCCGCAGCGCCGAAACTGCCCAGGCCGTGGACAAAAACTACGCGCTGTTTGTGCATTGGACCAGCCTATGCGAGGGCTGCGACATCACGGGAGGACGACGGCGCATGCCGGGCTGACCGGAGGCCTGGGCATCCTTGGTGGGGCCTCACTTCCCTGGGCTCTATTTGCCTGGGCTTTATTTACCCAGGAACTTGTCGAAGCCCTTGGGCAGGTTCAACGAGGACGGATCGAAGTCAGCGGCGCCCTGGCCGAACGCTGCACCCTTGGGAGCAGCCGCGGCAGCTGCGCGCTTGGCCTCTGCCTCGCGCAACTCCTGCGCAGCCTTGGCGGGGTTGCCCGAACGCGCCTTCTTCTTGGGGGCGTTCTTGCCTCCCTTGCGGCCGCCGCCGGGTCCACCCAGGCCGGGCATTCCCGGCATACCGGGCATACCGCCGCCCTGCGCCATCTTCTTCATCATCTTCTGAGCCTGGGCGAACCGCTCCAGCAGGCCGTTGACCTCGGAGACGTGGACGCCGGAGCCTTTGGCGATACGGGCACGGCGGGAACCGTTGATGATCTTGGGAGCCACACGCTCATGCGGGGTCATGGACCGGACAATCGCCTCAACGCGGTCAATTTCCCGTTCGTCGAAGTTCTCCAGCTGCTGCCGGATGTTTTGCGCACCCGGCATCATCATGAGCATCTTCTTCATGGAGCCCATGTTGCGGATCTGCTGCATCTGGGCCAGGAAGTCGTCCAGCGTGAAGTCCTCCTGGTCGGCGAACTTCTTCGCCATCCGGGCGGCTTCTTCCTTGTCCCAGGCCTTCTCAGCCTGTTCGATCAAGGTCAGGACATCGCCCATGTCCAGGATGCGCGAGGCCATGCGGTCCGGGTGGAACAACTCGAAATCGTCGAGCCCTTCACCCGTGGAAGCGAACATGACCGGTTTGCCCGTCACGGACGCTACGGACAGCGCGGCACCACCGCGGGCGTCGCCGTCGAGCTTGGACAGGACGATGCCGGTGAAGTTGACGCCTTCATCGAAGGCCATTGCCGTATTCACGGCGTCCTGGCCGATCATGGCGTCAATGACGAAGAGGACTTCGTTCGGGATGATGGCCTGGCGGATGCGCCGGGCCTGGTCCATCATCTCGGCGTCGACGCCGAGGCGGCCGGCGGTGTCAACGATCACGACGTCGTGAAGCTTCTGGCGGGCTTCCTCCACGCCGGCCTTTGCCACGGCCACGGGATCGCCTGCCGGGTGTTCAAGTTCAGAGGTGGCGCCCGGGTGCGGAGCAAACACCGGAACGCCTGCGCGCTGGCCCACCACCTGGAGCTGGGTGACGGCGTTGGGCCGCTGCAGGTCACAGGCAACGAGCATGGGGCTGTGGCCTTGGGACTTAAGCCACTTGGACAGCTTGCCCGCGAGGGTCGTCTTACCCGCGCCCTGGAGGCCGGCCAGCATGATGATGGTGGGGCCGGTCTTGGCCAACCTGATGCGCCGCGTTTCACCGCCGAGGATCTCCACGAGTTCCTCGTTGACGATCTTCACGATCTGCTGGCTCGGGTTCAGCGCCCCGGAAACTTCGGCGCCGAGCGCACGCTCGCGGATCCGCGACGTGAACTCACGGACCACGGGAACCGCGACGTCGGCATCCAGCAGGGCGCGGCGTATCTCCCGAACTGTGGCGTCGACATCGGCCTCCGACAGGCGGCCCTTGCCACGGAGGTTCTTGAAGGTTGCTGTCAACCGGTCAGAGAGTGAATTGAACACGCGCCGTGCACTTCTTTCGATGGTCTGCGAATGGCGGCCTTGCGGCTCACCGGAGTCTTTGACGTTCCTGCCCCAACAATGTGTCTCAACCCTAATAAATCAGCGTCAACTAGGGGACTCGACTATCTAGGGTACCAAGTCGCGCCCGCAAGATGGCATGCTGGCACAGTGACCAGCAAAACAACTGTGAAAACGTTGCTCATTCTCGGCGCTTCGGGCGACCTCACCGGCCGCCTGCTCCTTCCGGGACTTGCCGGCCTCCTTGCGACAGGCAGGGTTGGCGGGCTTCGACTGGTCGGGGCCGGGTCCGATCCCTGGACCGCGCGGCAGTGGAAGGAACGGGTGGACGCATCCTTCGCTGCGGCAGCCGGCGCCGCGGAAAGCGCAGGCCGGTCAGTGCTGGACTCGGTGGCCGCAACCACCGAATATCACCAGGTCGACGTCACGGCGGACGGCAGGCTCGCCGACTTGCTGGCGCGCCTGGAAGGGCCGGTTGCCATCTACTTCGCCCTCCCCCCGGAAGTCAGCCAGAAAGCCTGTGCCCTCCTGCGCCGTGACCAGCTTCCGGCCGGAACCCGGCTGGTATTGGAGAAGCCTTTCGGCGCGGGGCTGGAATCGGCCCGGGAACTGAACAAGGTACTTGCCGCGCTGGTCCCGGAAGACCACATCCACCGCGTAGACCACTTCCTCGGCAAGGCCACGGTGTTGAACATCCTCGGACTGCGTTTCGCCAACCGGTTCCTGGAACCTGTGTGGGACCGCGACCACATCGAAAAAGTCGAGATCATCTTCGACGAAGACCTCGCGTTGGAAGGCCGTGCCCGCTATTACGACCATGCCGGCGCCCTCAAGGACATGATCCAAAGCCACCTGCTCCACATCATGGCCTTTCTGGCCATCGACGCCCCCGCCTCCATCGACGAACGCGATCTCCGTGACGCCGTGGCCGCGGTCCTGCGTGCCAGCAGCATCAAGGCCCCGTTCCAGGATTCGACCCGCCGGGCCCGCTATACAGCCGGGAAGCTCGGCGAGCGCGCCATTCCCGACTACGCGGCCGAGCCGGGCGTGGACCCCGCCAGGAACACCGAAACCCTTGCCCAGGTCACGGTGGAGATCGACAACTGGCGCTGGAAGGGTGTCCCGTTCATCCTGCGCTCCGGCAAGGCGATGGGCCACAAACGGAAGGAAGCCGTGGTGACTTTCCGTCCCGTGCCGCATTTGCCGGTCGGGTTCTCCGGCGTCGACTCCCCCAACCACCTCCGGATCGGTTTCGGTCCCGACGTCCTGCAGCTCGACGTCGACGTCAACGGCCCTGGCGACGTGTTCACCCTGGACCGGGCGAGTTTGATCACCGAGCTCAACGCTGCCGGCATGCTGCCTTACGGCGAAGTCCTGGAGGGCATCCTGACCGGCGATCCGCTCCTCTCCGTCCGCGGCGACACTGCGGAGGACTGCTGGCGGATCATGGAACCCGTGCTCCGTGCCTGGGCGCAGGATGCGGTCCCGCTGGAGGAGTACGACGCCGGTAGCCAAGGCCCGGCAGCGTGGGGCACCAGCGGCGGCCACAGCGACAGCCACGAAGGCTGACTGTTAACGGCCAAGCGGGCCGGGTACCTTTTCGGTACCCGGCCCGCCGTTCGTTTCCCGGATCAACAGCCGGGGTCCGGACGTCCGCCTAAATGGCCGCCGCGCCGCGCTCCCCGGTCCTGACGCGGACCGCTTCGTAGACGTCCACGGTCCAGACTTTCCCGTCACCGGCCCGGCCGGTGTTGGAGCTTGCAATGAGGACATCCAGGATGTCGTCCGCTTGTTCGTCGGTGGCAAGAACCTCGATGCGGATCTTGGGCAGCAGGTCCACGTTGTATTCCGCACCGCGGTACACCTCCGTGTAGCCCCGCTGCCGGCCGTAACCGCTGGCTGCGCTGACCGTCAACCCCTGGACGCCGTACGCTTCCAGGCCTTCCCGGACTGCTTCAAGCTTCTCCGGACGGACGATCGCTGTAATGAGTTTCATGCCTGGACACTCTCCTTGCCTTCGGCTGCGGGGGCCTTGGTTTCCACTGCGGCGTCGTTCTTGCCGGTCATCACATCGTGCAGCGGCTGGAAGCTTCCACCGTGTCCGCCTACACCGAACTCGTAGGCCGTCTCGGCGTGGAGGCTGAGGTCAACGCCGACGTTCTCCTGCTCAGTGGAGACCCGGAAGCCCATGGTCTTGTGGATGGCCAGGGCGATGATCGCCGTCATGATGGCGGAGAAGGCGATGGCGATGCCGGCCGCTGCGAGCTGCGCCCACATCTGGGCCATGCCGCCACCGTAGAAGAGGCCGCCGCCCACGCCGTCCACCGGCTTTGCGATGAAGCCCAGTGCTACGGTTCCGATGATGCCGGAGACCAGGTGTACTCCCACCACGTCCAGGGAGTCGTCGAAGCCCCAGCGGAACTTCAGGCCTACGGCGAGGGCGGACGCGATACCGGCGACCAAGCCCAGGCCCAGGGCGCCGATGGGATCGACGTTGGCGCAAGCCGGGGTGATGGCCACGAGGCCTGCCACGACGCCCGAGGCAGCGCCGAGGGACGTCGGGTGGCCATCGCGGATGCGTTCGGTGATGAGCCAGCCGATCATTGCTGCGGCCGGAGCTGCGAGGGTGTTGACCCAGATGAGGCCGCCCTGCTCAGCGGTGGTTGCTGCGCCGCCGTTGAACCCGAACCAGCCGAACCACAGGATGGCTGCACCGAGCATCACGAAGGGAATGTTGTGCGGGCGGTGGTTGGGGTCCTTGCCGAAGCCGCGGCGGTTGCCGATGATCAGCACCAGGACGAGTGCGGCCACGCCGGCGTTGATGTGCACTACCGTTCCGCCGGCGAAGTCGATGGCCGGGCCGAGCGCCTTGCCGATGGCACCCTCGGGACCGAACAGGCCGCCGCCCCACACCATGTAGGCCAAGGGGCAGTAGACCAGCGTGACCCAAACGGGAACGAAGAGGCTCCAGGCGCCGAACTTGGCACGGTCGGCGATCGCGCCGCTGATCAGGGCCACCGTGATAATGGCGAACGTGGCTGCGAAGCCTACCTTGATGTAACCGTCAGGAGTGGCGTCCACTCCAGCCAGTCCAAATGATGCAAACGGGTTCCCCACGATCTCCATGAAGCCCTCGCCGGAGCTCATGGATGCCCCCCACAGCACCCATACGACTCCCACGATGCCGATGGAGATGAAACTCATCATCATCATGTTCAGGGCGGCCTTGGCCCGTGTCATACCACCGTAGAAGAATGCCAATCCCGGTGTCATGAACAGCACAAGCGCTGCCGCCACCATGACCCATACGTGACCTGCGGTAAGTTCCATGGTGCACGTCCTCTCTTGCTAGTACTGCGGTTCGTCCGCTGTCCTGACGCCTTTTGCGTCCTGCAATAAAGTTTTGTGCCGCAGTGTTTCACCTGCGCGGGATTTAGATTGCGGGCCTGTTACATCAACCTCCCCAACGTAAATGATGCATAACCTCGTTGTTACGGATATGTTTCATGCGTCACACAGGCCCGGGACGAGTACCGCGCCCACGCAAAAACCTTCGACCCTGACAGGACCACCCCGGATGCCACAGTCGCCCCGATCCACCCAACCACCAAGGATCAGGCAGCAGAGGGAGCCGCTTCCCCGCGACGTGAAGGTCATGCTGGCCGCCGCCTTCCTCATCGCCCTGGGTTTCGGGCTGGTGGCCCCGGTACTGCCGCAATTTGCCACGACCTTCGACGTCGGTGCGACGGCCGCCGCAGTGATCGTGAGTATCTTCGCCTTCATGCGCCTCGTCTTCGCGCCGGCAGGCGGTCAGCTGATCGTCCGCTTCGGGGAGCGGAGCGTCTATGTGAGCGGGCTGCTGATTGTTGCCGCGTCGACTGCGGCGTGCGCTTTCGCGCAAAACTACTGGCAGTTGTTGATCTTCCGCGGCCTGGGCGGAGCGGGTTCGGTGATGTTCACCGTCGCCGCCATGGGCCTGCTGATCCGGCTGGCGCCGCCGGAGCGAAGGGGCCAGGTTTCGGGAGCCTACGCTTCGGCCTTCCTGATCGGCAGCGTCCTGGGGCCCGTGGTAGGCGGACTCCTGGCCGGTTTCGGCCTGCGCGTGCCGTTTCTGGTGTATGCCGCTGCCCTGCTGCTCGCCGCCGTCGTTGTGCGGACGATGCTGACCGGCACGAACCAGTTGGGTGAGGAGGCAAGGCACGCGCCTGCCATGACGCTGAAAGAGGCACTCGCCGATTCGGCCTACCGGGCGGCCGTCTTTTCAAGTTTCGGCAATGGCTGGGTCACCTTCGGTGTGCGCATGGCCACCATCCCGTTGTTTGCCACGGCCGTCCTGCAGTCACGTCCGGAAACGGCGGCGTGGGCGCTTGCTGTGTTCGCCATGGGTAACGCACTCGCTTTGACGTTCTCCGGCCGGCTTTCGGACTCCTGGGGACGGAAGCCGCTGCTCATCCCGGGATTGGTCATCACGGGAGCCGCTACGGGGCTCATCGGCGTGACCGGTGACCTGGTGTGGTTCCTCGTCGCCTCCGCCGTGGCGGGTTTCGGCTCCGGCTTGCTGGGCCCGGCGCAGCAAGCCGCCGTCGCCGATGTGATTGGCCGGGGCCGCTCCGGCGGCCGCGTACTGGCAGTGTTCCAGATGGCGGCCGATACCGGAGCCATCATCGGGCCTGTGGTTGCCGGGCTCCTGGCGGACCAGTTGGGCTACGGGTGGGCTTTTGGAATCACCGGCGGGGTGCTCCTGGTCACCGCGGTAGCCTGGCTGCCCGCCCGCGAACCTGCCGTTAAACAAAACTGACTGGCAACAGGGGCTGCTCTGAACGCTCAGAACAACCCCTGGTGCCAGTCAGTTGAAGAACTAGTTGAGCAGTGCGTCCACGAAGCCCTCGGCTTCGAAAGGCGCGAGGTCGTCGGGCCCTTCGCCCAGGCCAATGAGCTTGACCGGCACGCCCAGCGTCTTCTGGATGGCGACCACGATGCCGCCCTTGGCGGTGCCATCGAGTTTGGTCAGGACGATGCCGGTGATGTTGACCACCTCGGCAAAGACCCTCGCCTGGTTCAGCCCGTTCTGGCCGGTGGTTGCATCCAATACCAGCAGGACCTCGTCCACTTCGGCCAGCTTTTCGATGACGCGCTTGACCTTGCCAAGCTCGTCCATCAGGCCGGTCTTGTTCTGCAGGCGGCCTGCGGTATCCACCATGACAACATCGACTTCCTGGTCGATGCCGGCCTTGACTGCCTCATAGGCAACCGAAGCGGGGTCAGCTCCGTCGATGTCCGACTTCACTGTGGGCACGCCCACGCGCTGGCCCCACGTGGCGAGCTGTTCGGCCGCTGCCGCACGGAAGGTGTCCGCTGCTCCCAGCAGGACGTCCTTGTCTTCAGCCACCAGGACACGCGCCAGCTTGCCCACGGTGGTGGTCTTGCCGACGCCGTTGACACCTACCACCAGCACGACGGCGGGGCGGTCACCTTGGCGGGCGACGTTCAAGGAACGGTCCATGGACGGGTCAACGAGCTTGATGAGTTCTTCCCGGAGCATGGCCTTGACATGCTCCGGATCGCGGGTTCCCAGGACCTTGACACGCTCCCGCAGGGACTCCACCAGTTCCATGGTCGGTTCTGTTCCGAGGTCTGCCAGGAGAAGGGTCTCCTCCACCTCGTCCCACACGTTCTCGTCGATCTTGTCGCCCGAAAGCAGGGCCAGCAGGCCCTTGCCCAGGATGTTGTTGGACTTAACCAGGCGTGCGCGAAGACGGGTAAGACGGCCCTCCACGGGTGCCGGTGTCTCCACGGCAATCGTTTCCAGCCCGGCGGCATCGTCCGGGACCAAGGTCTCTTCGAGGGAGCCGTCAAGGCCGGGTGCGGGCGCGGGCTCCGGCCGGTCCTCCACCAGGGTGCCGCCGCTTGCTGCCGGCGACTGGAGGGGGTCGTTGGCGTCGCGGGTCCCGGGGTACTTGGAGCCGGACTTACGGGCCTTGAGCAGGACCGGGACCAGTCCGCCAATCACCACGAGCGCAGCGACAATGGACAGGATTATGGGTAGGAAATCGTTCACTCCCCTACCTTCTCACACAGCTAGGCCCCGTCCCCGAGGCGTTGGCTGATGACCGTGGACACACCGTCCCCGCGCATTGTTACCCCGTACAGGGCATCAGCCACTTCCATGGTTCGTTTCTGGTGCGTAATGACGATCAGCTGGCTGGACTCACGCAATTCCTCGAAGATCGTGATGAGGCGGCCAAGGTTGGTGTCGTCCAAAGCGGCTTCCACCTCGTCCATGACGTAGAAGGGCGAAGGCCGCGCCTTGAAAATCGCGACGAGCAACGCCACTGCGGTGAGCGACCGCTCGCCGCCGGACAAGAGGGAGAGCCTCTTGATCTTCTTGCCGGCAGGCCTTGCCTCGACCTCGATCCCTGTGGTCAGCATGTCGTCCGGATCGGTCAGGACCAAGCGGCCCTCGCCGCCCGGGAAGAGGCGTGCGAAGACGTGGTCGAACTGGGCAGAGGTGTCGGCGAAGGCCTCAGTGAACACCTGCTGGACGCGGTTGTCGACTTCCTTGATGATGTCCAGCAAGTCCTTCCGGCTGGCTTTGAGATCTTCCAGCTGGGAGCTGAGGAACTGGTGCCGTTCCTCCAAGGCCGCGAACTCTTCCAAGGCCAAAGGGTTGACTTTGCCCAGCGAAGCGAGGTCCCGTTCAGCCTTCTTCAGCCTCTTCTCCTGCTCGGCACGGACAAACGGAACACCCTGGACAAGGGGCTGCCCGTCCTCGTCAACGGGCGCCCTGAGCTCCGCCCACTTATCCGTTTTTCCAGTACTTGCAGTTGCGGGCACCGGAACCGGCTGGTCCGGACCGTACTCCGCCACCAACTGCCCTGCGGACATCCCGAGTTCGTCGATTGACCTGGCTTCAAGTGCCTCGATACGCAGCCGCTGCTGCGCACGGGCCAGCTCGTCCTTGTGCACCGAATCGGTCAGCTCCGCCAATTCCTTGGCACGTTCCTCGTTGACGGAACGGACTTCGGTAAGTTCCTTCTCGAGTCTTTCGCGGATTTCCTCGGCCAGGTCCCGTTCGCCCGCAGCGAGCTCCACGGAGATGTCCAGGAACCGGAGCGTGTGCGTGGCTCCCGCCTGGACGGCTGCTGCCCGGGCTGCCTGGGCACGGCGCCTTTGCGCGCGGCGTGCGGCTTCCTCCCGGGCCCGGCGTTCGGTTGCTGCGGCCCTTTCCAGCGAGGCGGCCCGGTTGCCCACGGCGCCAAGCTGTTCCTCTGCGGTTCTGAGCGCCAGGCGTGCTTCCATTTCCTTGGCCCGTGCGGTGCGGGCCTGTTCGGCGAGTTCGTCCCGAAGATCGGTGGAGGGTTCCTCGTCGGGGGCTTCCTGGGCTGCTTCCAGGCGCTCGGTGGCCACGTCCAGATCCATGGTGGCTTCGGCGATGTTCGTCTCGGCTTTGGCCAGCGTGGCCGCAAGCCTTTCGCTTTCCCCGACGACGCCACGCAGGACGGAGTTCAGGTGTCCCAACCGTTCGGCCACGGCCGCCAGCCGGGCATCGGATTCGTGCAGCTTCTCCAGCGCAGCGTCTGCCCGGTCCCGGGCTTCAGCCTGCCGCGCCTTCGCTGCTGCCAGGCGGAAACGGTTGCGCTCCAAACCGGCGGTAACGTCCTGGAGCCTGGCAACAGCGTCGTCGACGGCGGCCTGGACCTCAATCAACGACGGCACGGTCGCTGAGCCGCCGTGCGCGGCCAAGGATGTCAAAACATCGCCTGACCTGGTGACCGCCTTCAGCCCGGGGCGCTCAGCGATCAGTTCCGCCGCTGCTGCCAAGTCCTCGACGACGGCTGCCCCGGCCAAGAGGGCAAGCGCACTCCGGGCCGGCGCTTCAGTGGCTTTGACGACGTCATGTACCCAACGGCAGCCCTGCGGCAACGCGCCGTCGTTGGCGGTCTCCGGTCCGTCGCGGCCGGCCAGAAGCAGGACGGCACGTCCGGCGTCGTCCGCCCTGAGGGTGCTGAACGCGGCCAGGGCTGCGGCGGTATCGGCGGCGACCAAGGCATCGGATGCCTCACCCAAGGCTGCAGACACCGCTGTTTCGTAGCCGGGTTCGATGGCGAGCATCCCGGCCAAGGGCCCGAGGATGCCCGTAACGTCCCCACCGAGCAGCCTCTGCGAACCGTCCTTGCGGTTGAGGCCCAGCTGCAGTGCGTCGCGTCTGGCAACCAGCGCGTCGCGTTCCCGCAGGGCGTCGCGCTCGGCGGCCTTGAGTTCTTCGATCTCGGCAGTGACTGCATCGAGGACCTGGTTGGCATCCTCGTAATCGGCGTCGAGGCTTTCCTCGCCGTCCTCGACTCCAGCAACCTGGGATTCGAGGGCGGTGAACTCGCTGTGTGCGGAACGGCGCCGCTCATCGGCAGCTGCGAGCGATTCCCGGATACGTCCGCGTTCGGCTTCGGCAGCATCCACCCGCGAACGGGCCGCGGCCACTTTCCCGGCGAGCCGGGCCAAGCCTTCCCGGCGGTCTGCCGCTGCCCGCAGCATGGCGGTCAAGCGCTTGTCCTCGGCAGCTGCGAGCGCCTCCGCGCTGTCCTTGGACACGGTAGCTTCCAGGAGTGCCGCCTGCTTGGCGAGGACATCGTGTTCCAAGGCTGCTTGCTCCTGACGCACCTTGGCCGCTTGGCGTTCAAGTTGTTCAGGGTCGCGGCCGGAATCCGGCAAGGCTTCCGAGGCCCCCAGGAGACGCCGACGCTCACCCGCCAGCGAGGCCAGGGAACGGAGCCGTTCCCTGTTTGCCGAGAGCTGGTACCAGCGATCGCGTGCGGTATTGAGGCGCGGCGTTGCTTCAGCGGCGCACTGCTCCAGCTCTGCCTGCCGCTGCCGCCCGTGCCCGAGTTCCGCTTCAACCACCTGACGGCGTTCCTTGAGGGCTGCTTCATCGGCCACGTCCTGCTCCAGGCCGCTGGTGAGCTGCACGAGGTCGTCGGCCAAAAGCCTTGCTTTGGCATCGCGCACGTCGAACTGGACCGTTTGGGCGCGGCGGGCGATTTCCGCCTGTTTGCCCAGGGGCGTCAGTTGGCGGCGGATCTCGGCGGTCAAGTCTCCCAGCCGCGAAAGGTTGGCCTGCATCGCCTCCAGCTTGCGGACTGTCTTTTCCTTGCGCCGCCGGTGCTTGAGGATACCGGCAGCTTCTTCGATGAAGCCCCGGCGGTCTTCCGGAGTCGCGTGCAGCACCCGGTCCAGTTGGCCCTGGCCGACGATGACGTGCATCTCCCGGCCAAGCCCCGAATCGGACAGCAACTCCTGGATATCCAGCAAACGGCACGGCGCACCGTTGATGGCGTACTCGGAGCCGCCGGTGCGGAACAGGGTGCGCGAAATGGTGACTTCGCTGTATTCGATGGGAAGCGCGTTGTCGGTGTTGTCGATGGTGAGCGACACGTGTGCCCTGCCCAGGGGCGGCCTGCCGGACGTGCCGGCGAAGATGACGTCTTCCATTTTGCCGCCACGCAGGGTCTTGGCCCCTTGTTCGCCCATGACCCACGCCAGGGCGTCAACGACGTTGGACTTGCCGGAGCCGTTGGGCCCCACCACCGCAGTGACTCCCGGCTCGAAGTCGAACGTCGTGGCCGACGCAAACGACTTGAACCCGCGGACGGTCAAACTCTTCAAATGCAAGGTGGCTGGTTCTCCTGGATGGCCCCGGTGGCGGTATCCCACTAAATCTACTGCGGATTTGTTGAAAACCCGGGATCCATGGCGGGAAAGCCTTGCGGGCACCCGCCCGCATCCCTACACTCCTGCCTAGGGTTACCTGGCGCATGCGTTCCGGTGATCCGGCCGGATCCCCGGTTTGCCGGGGTCCGCCGGGTCGCGGTCCGATATTCGGAATACATGGGCATGGTGGCTGTGGCTGTGATGGTTTTCAACTGAAGATCTGGTTTTACCCTGGCTGGGGAGCGGTGAGCAGGGACCGGGCATGTGCGCGGACCTTTGTTTAGCAATCGGCGTACCACCCAGGAGTTCTGATGCCCGGTCCTTCCGCTACCCGGCCACCACGGTTCTTCAAAGGTTTCTTTGTACCCCTGGTCGTTGCAATGGTTGCGTCCTTGCTGCCCTTGACGGCACCTGCCGCCTTCGCAGCGGGCCCGTGCGACCCCGTGGTGAATCCCGTGGTGTGCGAAAACTCAAAACCGGGCAGCCCGCCGTCGGAATGGGACATCGACGGCGCCGGCGATGACAGTATCCAAGGCTTCTCAACGGCCATGAGTGTCAACGCCGGCCAATCAATCCAATTCAAAGTCGATACCTCGGCATCCAACTACACGATCGCCATTTACCGCAGCGGCTGGTACGGCGGAAACGGGGCCCGCAAGATTGCCACCGTGACACCCTCGGCCTTCCGCCAGAACCAACCGGCGTGCCGCACCGACCTGGCCACCGAACTCTATGACTGCGGCACCTGGGCGGTATCGGCAACGTGGCAGGTCCCGGCAACGGCGGTGTCCGGCGTGTACTTTGCTTTGCTGACCCGGCCGGATACCGGCGGGCAAAGCCACATCACGTTCGTGGTGCGCAATGACGGCAACCGGTCAAGCGTGCTCTTCCAGACGTCGGATACGACGTGGCAGGCCTACAACACCTACGGGGGCGCGGACTTCTATCAAGGTGCCGTCAATGGACGTGCCTACAAGATCAGCTATAACCGCCCCATGGCCAGCCGAAGCGGACCGGACGGCCGTGATTTCTACTTCGCCAACGAGTACCCCATGGTCCGGTTCCTCGAACAGAACGGCTATGACGTCAGCTATATCAGCGGATTGGATACGGACACCCGCGGCGCCGAACTGCTCAACCATAAGGTGTTCCTGTCCGTAGGGCACGACGAGTACTGGTCCGGAAACCAGCGCGCCAATGTCACGGCAGCACGGGATGCGGGGGTGAACCTCCAGTTCCTTTCCGGCAATGAGATGTACTGGCGGACCCGGTTCGAGCCTTCGAGCGTGGACGGTACGCCCGGCCGGACGCTGACCAGTTACAAGGAAACGTGGTCCAACGCCAAGATCGATCCCAGCACCCAGTGGACGGGCACCTGGCGGGATCCGCGGTTCGCTTCCCAGGCAAACGGCGGAGGCCTGCCCGAAAACGGCCTCACGGGAACCCTCTATATGTCCAACTACACGGACCTCCCTGTGACTGTTTCCGCCGAAGAGGGCAAGACCCGGCTCTGGCGCAATACTTCCCTGGCATCGATGTCGCCAGGCACCTCCGCTGCGTTGGCACCCCACACGATCGGCTACGAATCGAACGAGGACCTGGACAACGGGTTCCGGCCGGCCGGGCTCATCCGATTGTCCACAACCACCGGCAGTGTCAGCCAATACCTGCAGGACTTCGGGAACACGGTGGCGCCAGGCACCACCAAGCACAGCATCACCCTGTACAAGGCGGCGAGCGGTGCATTGGTTTTCTCCGCCGGCAGCGTGCAGTGGACATGGGGCCTTGACCAGGAACACGACGGAAACGGCGCCCCTGCCGATATCCGGATGCGGCAGGCGCAGGTGAACCTGCTTGCCGACATGGGTGCCCAACCGGCAACCCTGGCATCCGGCCTGGTGGCGACCACCGCCAGCGGCGACAAAACAGGCCCCACCACCACCATCAATGCCCCTGCCAACAATGCCGCCGTGGCTCACGGAAGCAACGTCACCGTCAGCGGAACCGCAACGGACGCGGGCGGGGTGGTTGCCGGCGTCGAGGTTTCAACCGACGGCGGCACGTCCTGGCACCCTGCCACCGGCAAGGCGAACTGGACGTACAGCTATGTGCAGAAGGGCCTGGCGACTGCCACCATCCAGGTGCGGGCAGTGGACGACAGCGCGAACATCGGCGCGGTGGCCACGCGCAACCTGACGGTAAACGGCCCGTACACGGTCTTCGGCCAGGCGGTTCCACCGGTGGTTGACTCCGGCGACGGCGGCGCGTACGAGATGGGCCTGCGTTTCACGCCGTCCGTGGACGGCTTCATCACCGGTGCGCGCTTCTACAAGAGCACCGCCAACACGGGAACCCACATTGGTTCCCTCTGGAACTCCGCAGGCACCCGCCTCGCCACCGCAACGTTCGCCAATGAAACCGCTTCGGGCTGGCAGAGCGTCCTCTTCAGCCAACCCGTGCCCGTGGCGGCCGGGCAAAAGTACACGGTCTCCTACTGGGCACCGCGAGGCCACTACGCCACCAAGGACTTCCAATGGGCGTATTCGGGCTTCAACGACGCGCCCATGAAGGTTGCCGGCGGTTTCGGCGCGGAACCGGCCGGTGTCTACAACACGTCCCAGGGTTTCCCAACAGCCAGCTTCAACGGTGGAAACTACTTCGTTGATGCCATCTTCAGCACCACGGACAATTCGCCCCTGACTGTCAGCGGGCAAACCCCCATCCCCTCATCGTCCAGTGTTTCGGTCGCAACCACCGTGAGCGGAGTCTTCTCCAAGCCCGTCACGGCGTCCAGCGTGCAACTGACGCTTCGTTCGGCGGCTGGTCCGGTGGCCGGTACCACCACCTATGACGCCGCCACCCGGAAGGCTACTTTCACCCCGTCATCCCAGCTGGCCTTCAGCACCCAGTACACGGCAACCCTGGCCGGCACGGATGCCGTGGGCGGCCAAGTCGCCTCCGGTGGTACCTGGACATTCACCACGGCCGCAACCGCCCCCGCTCCCGGCGCCTGCCCGTGCAGTTTCTATGACGACAGCGTCACTCCCGGGATCGCGGAAATCCAGGACGGCGTACCGCTGACACTCGGTGTGCGCTTCACGAGCGTTTCAGCCGGCACTGTCAACGGCGTCCGGTTCTACAAGTCGGCCGGCAACACGGGAACGCACACCGGCTCCCTGTACACGGCCTCCGGTCAGTTGCTGGCAACAGTCACATTCGCCAACGAGAGCAGCGCAGGGTGGCAAACTGCGATGTTCAGCCAACCGGTGCAAATGGCTGCCAATACCGAATACATCGCGGCCTACAAATCCACCACAGGGGCGTACTCGGCAACCAGCAACGGGTTTGGACAGGGCCTCAGCGTCGGGCCGCTGCGGACAGGCCCGGACGCAGGGGCTTACTCCTACAGCTCCGACTTCCCCGGTTCGCGGTCGACGGCCAGCTACCTGGTGGACGTCGTGGTCATGGTCGCCGCTCCGGCATTCACCGTCGGCAGCCAGTCACCGGCAAGCGGTTCCTCCAGCGTTCCATTGACCACGACTGTCAGTGGCGTGCTGTCCCAGGCAGCAGTGGCCTCCAGCGTCAAACTGGCGCTGAAGACCGCCAGTGGCACCGCCGTCGCAGGAACCAGCGCCTACGTTGACGCAACACGCAAGGTCACGTTCACTCCATCCGCTCCATTGACCGAAGGCACAAGCTACACGGCCACAGTGACCGCAACAGCGGTATCCGGCACTCCCATCACCGGCAACACTTGGACTTTCACCACAGTCCCGCCGGCCAGGACGCCCGGAGTGTGCCCCTGCACCCTTTACCAGGACACCGTGACCCCCGGCACGATGGAAGTGGATGACGCCGTTCCGTTGACCCTGGGTGTGCGCTTCAGCAGTGACACGGCCGGGCAGGTAACCGGCGTCCGGTTCTACAAGTCCAGTGGTAACACCGGCACGCACACGGGCTCGCTGTACACGGCTGCGGGCCAACTGCTGGCCACGGTTACCTTCGCCAACGAGTCCACCAGCGGCTGGCAAACGGCAACGTTCAGCCAACCCGTCAGCATCCAGGCGGACACCGAGTACATTGCCGCCTACAAGGTGCCCGGCGGCAAGTACTCCTACACGAGCGGAGGCTTCGGTCCCGAAGGCTTTACCAGCGGTCCCCTGCGCGTCGACGCCGACTCCGGCATGTACACCTACAGCGGTGACTTCCCGGGCACCCGCTCCACGGCAAGTTACCTCGTGGACCTGCTGTTCCAGCAGCCTGCGCAACCCCTGAGCATCACCGCGCAGGTGCCCGCGCCGGGAGCCACGTCGATACCCACGGACGTGTTGCCATCGATGACCTTCTCCACTGCCATTAACCCGGGCGCTACCTTCACACTGTCGGCCAACGGAAGCCCGGTGGCGGGGTCGGCGGCGTTGTCCGCCGACGCCCGGGTCATCACCTTCACACCGGCCTCCGCACTGCCGGCCAGCACCGTCATCACGGCAAGCGTTTCCGGGGTGGCCAACCAGCAGGGGCAGACCTTGCCGACCACCACGTGGCAATTCACGACCGCGAGCGCCTCCGTCCAGCAGAGCACCATCTTCGGCTCCCTCGTTCCGCAGGTGCTTGCGGCACCGGAAACCAAGTCGGTGGAACTGGGAACTGCCTTCACGGTTTCCCAGGCCGGCAATGTCACGGGTATCCGCTTCTACAAGGGCACCGGCAACACCGGCACCCACGTAGGTTCGCTGTGGAACTCCGCAGGCACCAGGCTGGCCCAGGTGACGTTCACCAACGAGACCGCAACGGGCTGGCAGACCGCCACGTTGTCCACCCCGGTGGCACTGGCTACAGGCCAGACATACGTGGTGTCCTACCGCGCACCCAATGGCCGCTACTCCTACACCCAGGGCTTCTTCAACACCACCTGGACAAGCGGTGTCTTCACGGCCTCGGGCCCCAACAACGGCCTCTACCGTTACGGCAGCGGAGGCGTGATGCCGGCCAATTCATGGAATGCCACCAACTACTTCGTGGACGTCGTCTACTCGACAGCCACCCAGGCACAAGCCCAGACCCAGACTGCCACGGCTTCGCCGACGCCGACGCCAACCCCGACGGCAACATCCACTTCTACGCCCACGGCAACGGCGACACCCACGCCAACGCCGACGGCAACGCAGTCAGGTGGCCTCCTGTGCGGTCTTCTGACGCTCTGCTAAGCCTCGCGGTCAGCGGACGATACTCAGCGGACGACGCTCGGTGACCAGGCGTGGGCGATGAACAACTCCGGTTGTGCCGCGGGTTCGATGTCCAGCTGCCAAATGTTGCTGTCGCCCTCAACAGCCTGGTCAGGCAAGCCGTACAGCAAAGTATCCTCGTCCAGCCATTCAATCTGATCGTCAACGCTCCGCTTTTCCGACAGGACCGTCTCCGCCCCGGAAGCGAGGTCCAAAACGGCGACCTTCCAATGCGTCCCCAGCGCACCGCCGTCGTTCTTCTTGAACGCAATCCGGGTACCGTCCGGCGAGATGGACGGGCACTCCACGTTGTCATGCACCGCAGTGAGCGTCCTGCCGGAGAGGCTGCCCTTGACCAGCCACAGACGACCCGACGACGCGGCCGTGGCGTAGAAGGAATCCTCCTGGCCGGGGACGAACGTCACGCCCCAGATGTTCCTGTCCGCAGCCACCAAGCGCTCGCCGTTGACCATGAGGGCAAAGTCTTCGAGGTTTCCCAGGTTGCCGGTTCCACGGCTGATTTCCGTTGCGGTGGAGAACCCGGAGGTTGAGTAGGAGTGCCCGGTCACGAACACTGTGGTGGCGATCAGGGAGCCATCGGCACTGATGCGTGTCCGGCTGGGAATGCCGGGCAGGGCCCACGATCTTTGCTGCTGCCAGTTCCGGTCCAGGACCGTGGCCTCAAATGCCGTGACCAGTCCCCTGTTCGCTTTCAAGCACACCACTTCGGCTGACGTTCCGTAGACCCTGTCGCACGCTTGTTCGCTAACGGCACGTTCGCCCTTCGGATCGGCGAGGGGTACCGTTGCCGCGTTGCCATAACCCTGACCGGCCGCGGTGTTGCGGAAGAGAACGAAGGGAGCCTGCGGCAAGGGTTGTCCCGCAGTCACCCCTACGGAAGGGGCAGCCGTGCGGCTTTGCTCAAATCTTTGGTAGGCGCCGACGGCGTAAACCCCCGCCGCCGTCAGCATGAGGGCGGTAACAGCCAGCAGGATGCCCCAACGAAGCTTTGTGCCAGCCATCCTTCCGCTCATGCGCCGGCCCGCCCGGGCCGGGCTCCCGGAAGGATGAAGATCACTGCCACCACAACGCAGGCCAGCAGGATGCCGGCGATCGTGACGGCAGTTGATGCCCCCACGGCGTACCACAGCACACCGAACCCGGCCGAAGCCGCCATCCGGCTCAAAGCCACAACCGTCTGGGCCGCGGCAATGCCGGTGGCAAGCTTTCCCTCCGGCGTCAGTTGACTCGCCAACGCGGCCAACACCCCGTCCGTTGCCGCATAGAACGCACCGAGCAGGAGCAGGCACGTCAACGTCGCCCAGAGACCACCAAGCGGAGCCGCAGCCAGGAAGTAGCAGGCCAGGAGTGCCACGTGCCCCGCGATGAAGACAGGTACCCTGCCTAAACGGTCAGCGAGGCGGCCCAAGGGGACGGCCATCACCAGGAAGGCGACATTGGTGCCCACGAACAGCAACGGAAACCACTGGACGGCGAACGAGTCCCGGTCCTGGAGCACCAGGTAGATAAAGCCGTCACCGATGGTCACCAGCCCCAGGAGTCCCGCAGCGACAAGGAGCTTCCCCAACCCCGGTTCCTTGAAGTTGCGCCAGGAAAAGGCAAGAAGCCGTTGGCCCTTCGGCGCATCCTTCGCGCTCCGTGCACGGAGGTCGGGAACCACCAATCCCAGGACGGTCACGCCGATCACGGCAAACGCCAAAGACACCACAAAGACTGTGCTGAAGCCATTGGGGATGACCAACAGAATCAGGAAAGCAATCAGAGGCCCGGCCGCTGCACCGATGTTGTCCAGCATCCGGTGCATACCGAAGGACCGCGCCAGATGCTCCGGTTGCGCCGACACTGTGATCAGCGCATCCCGGGGCGCCGTCCGGATTCCCTTGCCGATCCGATCCCCCGTGACGATCGCCGCCATGGCCCAGAAGCCCCCGGCGAAAAGGAATCCGATCCTTGCCAGCATAGACAGTCCGTATCCGGCCAGGGCGATCCGTTTGGGATGGCCGCTGCGGTCGGACGCCCAGCCTGCGGCGATCCGGACGATGGCGCTCGCGCCTTGGTTGATGGCGTCGATGAAGCCGAAGGCTATGGTCGACAAACCGAGGAAGCCCGTGACGTACAAAGGCAGGATGGCCGTGACCGACTCGGAGGAGATATCCGTGACCATGCTGACGATTCCAAGCCACACGATGACCGGGGACAAACGAAACGGCACCTTCGACAGTGCCGTCTGCTCGCTGGGAGACTTTCCGCGCTTACCGCCGCTGCGGTACGAAAGCGAAATGTACATGCCTACCCCTACTCCGTGTCCGAGTGCAGACTGCCCAGCAGTTGGAAGCGCGAGTTTCCGGTTCCGGTGGTGGCCACGGAGACCGTAATCGTGTCGGTGCCGCGGACGAACCGGGCAGCCGTCGCGCCGTCCGGGGCAGGTGCTTCTTCGGACCAGAAACCATGGGGAACCAACGAAGCCCGGAAATCCTCGATCACGGCTTGTTGCGGCTTGCCCACCACCCCGTCGGCAGTCACCTGCAGGACATCGCCTGAACCCGAAACACTCGTGGACCCGATCGTGGTGCCTTCCGGCAACGTCAGGACGCTGCTCGGCCACCCGTCCACGACGGCGCCTGTCGCGTTTCCAGGGTCCGGCAGTTTCCCCTTGAGCAGGGGCGCGGCAGCTGATGGTTCCGGAAGGCCCGTAGGGGAAGCCGTGACTGGCGGCAGGACCTCCAAGGGTTTGGCGCTGGGGGACGCACCGCCGCTGCTGTCGCCACCGGTGGAAGGGCCCGACGTCGGACTTCCGGAGGATTGCGGGCCGGCGCCGTCTTCCCCGCTTCCTGTGGGCGAGGAACCCGCCGCAGAGGGGCTTGCAGAGCTGGAATTTTGGGCTGTCGTTTGGGCCGGACGCACGGCCAATTGGTCAAAGACCACCGCGATGACCGCGATCAGCACGGCAAGGGCCAGGCCCGCGATGACCAGCCGCCGGGCATTCATGGCTTCCCCGGGCTGGCTGAGCCGCCAAGGAGCTGGTGCGCCCTGGCTTCAAGACCGTCGTCAACGAAGTCGTAGATGAAGGACGCGAGCCAGATGACGATCGTGGCGGCAATCCAGCCGAACAGGCTTGTGATGGCGAACCCTTGCGAGAAGAGGCTGGTCAGGATCAGGACGGCCAGCGTGGCCAGCAAGCTTGCGCCCAGGGTGGACACCTTGGTCATCAGCCAGGTCCTGCGCTCCTGCCCGCCGGCCTGCTGTCGCTGGTCCCACCGCCTGCGCAGCAGCCCGGCAACCAACGGTTTCACCAGAAGGGTGGCGGCCGTGAACACCACGACGGCCCAGAGGAACCCGGACCCCAACCGGACCCCGGGTAGCACCGACGCCACCCACAAGGTGATGGCGTTGAAAACAAGGGCGATGGCGATTTTGACCGCCAAGCTTTTCATGGGGACAGTAAACCATCGAGCCCGCCAATCCGGAACAGTTTTCCCCTGTGAAAAACCCGTTACCAGCGACCGTTACGCGGCCGGGGCTGGCAGACGGGACACGTATAGGACGAACGGTTCATGAACTGTTCGCGTTTGATGACCCCGTGAAGGCCCGCTGCCTCGCAGCGACTGCATGGTTCACCGGCCCGCCCGTATGCATGCAGCGAGCGGGCGAAGTACCCGGAGTCTCCGTTGACGTTGACGTACAAGGAGTCGAAACTCGTGCCGCCGGCGGCCAGGGCTGCGTTCATGACGTCCCGGGCGGCTTCGATGACCCGTTCCGCGTCGCCGCGCCGCAGTTTGTCGGTGGGGCGGGCGTAGTGAAGTCGTGCCCTCCACAGGGCTTCATCAGCGTAGATGTTGCCAATTCCGGATATGACGGACTGGTCCAGGAGGACCCGTTTGAGTCCTGTCCTGCGCGCCTTGACCTTCCGGTAAAACTCATCGAAGGAAAAGTTGGGGTCCAGGGGGTCGCGGGCTATGTGCGCCGCTTCCTCTGCAATTTCGGGCAGGGGCGTCTCTCCCAAGCCGCCGGGGCCGCCATCGGGCGTCGGTATGAGGGACGTGACAAACAACCCGCCAAAGATCCGCTGGTCCACGAACCGGAGCTGCTCGGGCATGCCGTCGGACGCGCTCAGCCGGATCCGGACCTTGAGGTGCTTTTCGTCAGGCACATGGGGATCCTGCATCAGCAGCTGCCCGCTCATCCCCAGATGCGCCATCAGGGCAGTGCCGGGCAAACTGGCGTCCGAGCCGTCCATGGATAGGGGCATCCATAAGAACTTTCCGCGGCGCACGACGTCAAGCACCGTAGCGCCTTCAAGGTTGCCGATGAAGTCCTCGGTACCGAGTGCATGCCGTCGGATGGATCTGGGGTCCAGGACCTCGACGCCGGTGACCGTGCGGCCGCGAACCCAGCGCGCGAGGCCACGGCGCACCACTTCTACCTCGGGAAGTTCGGGCATGGATCAGGAAGAAGCCGGTTCGGTGGAGGCTGCGTCCAACGAATTCAGGGCGCGCCAGGCATCCGCTGCGGCTTCCTGTTCCGCTTCCTTCTTTGAGTGGCCCGAACCCCGCCCACAGGGGGTGCCGCCAATGTTGAGCACGGCTTCGAAAGTGCGGGCGTGGTCCGGCCCGGAACCTTCCACGGCGTAGTGGATGGTGCCGAGCTGCCGGCTGGCTGCCAGCTCCTGGATGCTCGTCTTCCAGTCTGTCCCGGCGCCCAGCGCACCAGCGTCCTGGAGCAACGGTCCTACGAGGCGCATTACCAGTTGGCGCGCTGTTTCCATGTCATTGGAAAGGTACGTGGCGCCGATCAGCGCCTCCATGGTGTCCGCGAGGATGGAGGCTTTATTCTTGCCGTCGGTGAGCTTCTCGCCCTGGCCAAGGTAGATGAATTCGCCGACGCCGAGCTTGCGGCCGATGCCTGCCAGGGCACGGGTACTGACGACGGCGGAACGCCGCTTTGCGAGCTCACCTTCAGGGAGCTCGGGATGGTCGCGGTACAGGGAATCGGTGACGGAGAATCCCAGGATGGAGTCGCCGAGGAACTCGAGGCGCTCGTTGGTAGGGATACCGCCGTTCTCATACGCGTATGAGCGGTGTGTCAGAGCAAGACGAAGCGTCTCGGTGTCAATGGAGACACCGAGACGCTTCAGAAGCTCTTCAGTTGAAGACATCCTTTGTCAGCCTGTGCGGCAGATTAGGCGTCTGCGACCTTGCGGCCCTTGTATTCAAGGAACAGCGCGGTGCCGGCGGAGTCGGTGACGACCTTTGCCTGGTGCGGCAGGCTGTAGGTGACCTGACCGTTTTCGATGGTCTTGACCAGGTTGGGGGCAGTTGCCTTCCACTGGGCACGGCGTGCGCGCGTGTTTGCGCGAGACATTTTCCGCTTGGGAACAGCCACGGCTATCTCATTTCTCTCTTAGTCCAACAGTTACTAATCAGTTTGCCGGTCAGTCTTAGCCAGATCAGCTAGGGCAGCCCAGCGAGGGTCCAGGACCTCGTGGTGGTGCCCCGGCTCGTCTTCCAGGCGCACTCCGCATTCGGAGCACAAGCCTTGGCAGTCTTCCCGGCACACCGGCTGGAACGGCAGCATGGTGACTACTGCGTCCCGCAACACCGGCTCAAGATCGATCAGATCGTGCTCGACTCGACGTTGCTCTTCATCGTCTTCCCCGTCCGAAAGCTCTTCGCCTTCGTAGAAGAAAAGTTCTTGCACATTGACCTCAAGGTCATACGCAAGGGGATCCAGGCATCGACCGCATTCGCCAGTTACTCCGACGATTGCGGTTCCGGATACCAGAATTCCTTCGTGTACGGCCTCAAGCCGGAGATCGAGCTCGACATCCGAGCCTTCCTCCACGCCAATGAGTGCCACACCAAGGTCACTTGGTGCAGGCACATGCTCCTTGAGTGTCCGCATGGTTCCTGGACTGCGTCCAAGGTCCTTGACTACCAGCGCCAAGGGCGAACTTGCATCTCGTTTAATGAGAACTCCTGTAGAACATATGACCGACGTACCATCTTAGCCTGATCACGTGCGAGGACTCAAACCGGCGACGGGCGCGTAAATGCGCCAACGTGTTCAGTTTGGGAATTGCGCGCGAACGGCTGCGGGCACGGCTTAAAGCCTACCCCTTACGTTGCTGTTCTGCCGAAGGCTCGCCCGCGAGCAGTCGGCGAAGGACGGATTTGGGCACGAAATCCGAGATGTCGCCACCCAGGACGTTGACCTCTTTGATGAGCGTCGAGGAGAGATGGACGTAGTGCGCCTCGGCGGGCAGGAAGACCGTTTCGACGCCGGTAAGCTGCCGGTTCATGGTGGCCATGGGCAACTCGTAATCGAAGTCCGAGGAGGACCGCAGTCCCTTCACGATGGCCGAAACGCCCCTGTGGCGGCAGTACTCCGCCAGCAGGCCTTCGCCCATGGGTTCGACGATGATGCCCCGCAAGGACGCCAAGGTTTCCCTGGCCATCTCCATGCGGTCCTCAAGGCTGAAGCGGTACTTCTTGGCGTAATTGGTGGATACCGCCACGATGACCTCGTCAAACAGCCCGGCCGCGCGGGCAATGACTTCAAGATGTCCGTTGTGGATGGGGTCAAAGGATCCGGGGCAAACCGCACGTCTCATGACACGAACCTACCCCAAAGCTTCGCCGGGATACCATGGCTGACATGTCACCGGCAGGAAGCAGCGCCCCACCCGTCCACACGTCCCTGCCCTGGCAACGGGCGGCTGGCGGAGCCAACCTCCTGTCCCCCGATGGCGGCCTGGGTGTCACCATTTTCGAGGAGATGACAACCCTTGCTGTCGCCAAGGGAGCCATCAACCTCGGACAGGGGTTCCCGGACGAGGACGGCCCCGCCGAAATGAAGGAGGCCGCACGCGCGGCCATCCAGGGAGGGGCCAACCAGTATGCGCCCGGCAAAGGGTTGCCCCGGCTCCGGGAGGCAGTGGCTGCACACCAGGAACGTTTTTACGGCCTCACTCCGGATCCGGACACTGAGATCATCGTCACCACCGGCGCCACCGAAGCGATCGCCGCCTCCCTGCTGGCATTCGTCCAGCCCGGCGACGAGGTCCTGACGTTCGAGCCTTTCTACGATTCCTACGGGGCCATCATTGCGATGACGGGCGCCAAACACGTCACCGCTCCCCTGGCCGCCCCGGACTTCCTGCCGGACCTGGACGCCTTGGAAGACGCGTTCAGCAACCGGACCAAGGTGGTGTTGCTGAACAATCCACACAACCCCATGGGTACTGTCTTCCCGCGCGACGTCCTGGCCAAGGTGGTGGAACTGGCGGAAAAGTACGACGCCATCATCGTTAGCGACGAAGTCTACGAACACCTGACCTTCGACGAAGCACACATCCCCATCACGACGCTCCCCGGAGCCGCTGAACGGACCATCACGATCTCTTCTGCCGGGAAGACGTTCTCCTTCACCGGGTGGAAGATCGGTTGGCTCAGCGGACCGGCCTACCTCGTCGCCGCCGCCCGTACGGTCAAACAATTCCTGAGCTACAGCTCAGGCACCCCGTTCCAAGAAGCCGTGGCGATCGGACTCGGCCTTCCGGACGCCTTCTACGCGGATATTGCGGCCACGCTGAAAGAGAAGAGGGACATCCTCGCGGCGGGGCTGCGTGAGGCGGGATTCGGCGTCTACGTTCCGGGCGGAACGTACTTCATCAACGTCGACACCGCAACGCTGGGAATCACCGATTCGGTTGCCCTGGCCCGGCGCCTCCCGGACCTGGTGGGAGTAGCTGCGATCCCTGTCCCCGTCTTTTGCCACGCGGAAGGAGCAGAACGGACGCGAAGCCTGCTGCGCTTCGCCTTTTGCAAGAAGACCGCCCTCCTGCGTGAGGCAGCTTCGCGCCTCGCTACCCTGCAGGACAAGCTCTGAGCGCCAAGGGCGTCCGGCACGACGCGTCACGGTTTCTTCGCACCACGGGCCAGCACGCCACGATCGATGCCGATCCACTGGTACCGGGAAGCTACATCCTGAGCATTGGCGGCGCCGAACAGTCGCACGTGAACCTCGCCCATCCCGATGAGATCTTCTATGAGTACCTCCGCCGGATAGGCCACGTGGTTGACCTGGTTGCCGAGCCGGCGGCTCCGGTCTCGGCCCTGCACCTTGGGGCAGGCGCGCTGACGCTGGCCCGCTACATCCAGGCGACCAGGCCCGGTTCCGTGCAGCACGCAGTCGAGTTGGAGCGGGAGCTCTTGGACTTTGTGCTCCAGAAGCTGCCGATGCCCGAAGGCACCCACCTGACCACCCACATCGCAGATGCCCGCGAAGCACTCGCTGCCCTTCCCGCCGGACCGGGATTCGACGTCGTCATCCTCGATATCTTCTCCGGCCCCGACGCTCCCCCGCACATCGCCTGCCGGGAGTTCTATGAAGAGGCTGCCCGGCGGCTGGCCCCCGGCGGTGTCCTCATTATCAACGTGGGAGACGAGCCCGCCCTCACCTTGGTGCGGAGCCAGGTAGCAGCCCTGCGCCAGGCCATGCCTGATGTTGCGGCGGTTGCCGAGGCCGGAATGTTTGAAGGCCGATATCCCGGCAACATCATCCTGGTGGGCACGCAGACGCCGTGGCCTGCGGACTGGTCGCGCGAGCTCCTGGCCCGTGGACCGCATCCGGCCGCCGTGCTCAGCGGAGTGGAACTGGACAAGATCTCCGATTAGGCCGGTTTGGCATTTCCGATCAGGCAGGTTCGGCGAACCACAGTTTGGTTTCGCCGTACTTCTTGTCCGAAAAGCATTCCATGGCCTCAGGCCACCCGGGTTCGGCGCTGCGTGAAGACCGCTCCACAACAACTACTGCCCCTTCATCCAGGTGCGGGGCCAGTTTCCCCAACACGGCGCTCAGGGCTGCCTCGTCCAAGGGATACGGCGGGTCCAGGAACACGAGGTCCCACAGGACGTCCCCACCGGCGCGCTCGAGGAATGATTCCACCTTGGACCGGTGGACAGAGACGGTCTTCCTGCTCAGGACCTGGTTGACCATGTCCGCATTCCGTTGGCAAACATCGCTGGCACGGGCATCAAACTCCACCAGCTCAACGCTGCGGGCGCCACGGCTTGCCCCCTCGATTCCCAGCGAACCGGAGCCTGCATAGAGATCCAGCACGCGGGCGTCATCGATCACGGCCAAGGACTCCAGCCGGGAGAAGAGCGCTTCCTTGACGCGGTCCGTGGTTGGCCGCGTCGCAGTGCCCGGAACGGATGTGAGCGGGTTACCGCCGGCTGCTCCCGCAATGATGCGGCTCATCGGCATCCACCGGACAACAACCATGCCAAAGGCTTCCGGCCTGCACTAACCGCGTTCAAGGAACGCCTCCTTCTCCGGGTTCAAGTAGTCGTCGATAGCAGCTGCCAGCGACGGTTGCTGGGCCAGGGCGGGGTCCCCGGCAACCAAGGCCTGGGCATCTGCTCGGGCCCGGGCGATAAGGTCCTCGTGCTCCAAGACGCGCAGGAGCTTCAGGGTGGAGCGCCCGCCCGACTGTGAGGCACCCAGAATGTCGCCTTCGCGCCGCAGCTTAAGGTCCTCTTGGGACAGCTCGAATCCATCCGTGGTGGAAGCCACGGCATCGAGCCGTCGGCGGCTGGGATGGCCGGGCTCCAGGGTAGTGACCAGCAGGCAGGTACCCGGCAGCCCGCCGCGGCCGACGCGTCCACGCAGCTGATGGAGCTGGGAAATTCCGAAGCGGTCTGCATCCAATATCACCATCAGCGTGGCGTTATGGACGTCAACGCCCACCTCGATGACAGTGGTGGAAACCAGGATCTTGGTCTGGTTCGCAGCGAAGGAAGCCATGGTGCCGGACTTGACGTCGGGATCCTGGCGGCCGTGGAGGGGCGCCACCGGGACGCCACTTAGCGAGGGCTCCTGGAGGAGGGATTCGACGACGGCGTTGACGGAGGCGAGCTCACGGGCCGGCCCTTCGTCCGACAGCTCCGCGTCGCTGGGTTCCGCCTCCCCGGGACTGAAATCGCCGTCGTCGTCCGAACCGATCTTGGGGCATACGACATAGACCTGGTGACCCCCATCCACTTCCTCGCGGGACCGCTTCCAAATCCGGTCCGCCCAACCGGGGTTTTCCGCCAGACCAACCACATGGGTTGAGATTGGCGCGCGGCCGGCGGGCAGTTCATCCAATACGGAGGTTTCGAGGTCACCAAACACGGTCATCGCCACGGTCCTGGGAATCGGCGTAGCCGTCATGACCAGGAGGTGTGGCGGCCGCTGTGCCTTTGCCCTGAGGGCATCGCGCTGTTCAACACCGAACCGGTGCTGTTCGTCCACCACGATGAGGCCGAGGTCCTGGAAGGAGGTCTTGTCGCTGAGCAACGCGTGGGTCCCAATGACGATTCCGGCGTTGCCTGACGCGGCATCCAGCATGGCCTGTTTACGGGCGGACGTTGGCATTGACCCCGTTAAGAGGGTCACCTGCACGCCGGGCTCTGCGGATCCGCCGCCAAGCATCCCTGCTCCGCCGAAGAGTCCGTCGCGGGACAGCCGGCCCAGCGTCCTGCGGATGGAGTCGTAATGCTGCGCTGCGAGCACTTCAGTAGGCGCCAGCAACGCCGCCTGGCCGCCGGAATCCACCACCTGCAGCATGGCACGCAAGGCGACGATGGTCTTGCCGGAGCCCACTTCGCCCTGGAGCAGGCGGTTCATGGGCGTGTCCCGCCCCAGTTCCTCCGACAACGTCTTGCCGACGGCGGACTGGCCTGCCGTCAGGGTGAAAGGGAGATTTCGGTCAAATTCTTCCAGCAGGCCCCCGCTCACCCGGCGGCGGGCGGTTGCTTCCTCTGCAGCCAACTGCGCACGCCTGCGTGCCAAGGCCGTCTGGAGCACCAGCGCTTCCTGGTAGCGGAAACGTTCCTGTGCGCGCTGCCAATCCTTCGCAGTCTCCGGAGAATGGATCAGCCGGTAGGCCTCCGCCACGCTGAGCAACCCGTCCCTGCGGACCACCTCTTCGGGCAAAGGATCGGCCAGTGCGTCCAGATCCAGCGTTTCAAGCAAGGCCTTAATCACTTTGTGGATGGACCAGCTGGTCAACTTCGCCGTTGCGGGATATACCGGGATGGGCATGGCAGCAAGCTTCCCGGGGTCCACGGACCCCTCTGCCTCCGGATCCTCATCCAGCAGGAGAAAGTCCGGATTCGTCAGCCCCAAGGCACCCCCGTACCGCGAGACCTTCCCCGAGAACATGGCCCGGCGTCCCGGGAGCAGCTCAGCCTTTGCCCGGAAACCGTTGAAGAAGCTGACTTTCAGGGTCCCTGCAGCACTGCTTCCGCCCACCTCATCGGTAACAACGACGTCGGTGATGGTGCCGCGGCGGGCACGCATTTGCCGTGTGCTGTTGGAAACCACCCTGGCAATCAGGGTCACCTCTTCGTCCAGCGGCAGTTTGCTGATGGGGGTCAGTTCTCCGCGGCTGAGGTATCGCCGGGGAAAGTAGTTGAGCAAGGAACCGGTGCTCCGTAGTCCCAAGTGCTTTTCGATGACCCCGGCTGACCGCTTGCCGATCCGGCGCTCGAGGGGAAGTTCAAGTTCAGTCGTCATGCCCGCCTACGGCATCCCTCGGAACGGCCAACTGGCTGACGGCGATATCCGCCGGTTCGCCCAGGGAGCGAATCAACTCAACGGCCGGTCCGGGATCCGGAACGTGGACGTGGATCCGCCAACGGTAGCTCACGTCCATCGGCGAATCGTCATCGTCTTCCGCCCTGGCGGCTCCGCCCACCTGGCTCATAATGACGGAGTCGCCCATTTCGTCCAGCCGCTGCCGAAGCACGGCGGCATCAAGGGGCGAAAGATCGATGGTGCACATGACTTCAACTCCGTCATCTGCCGGCATGTGCTGATGGATATGGGGATCCTGCAGCTTGTAGCCATGCAGGCCATCCAAAAGTTCATCCTGGAGTTCTTCGCCAAGGACGGCGGACCTCAGGCAGTCCAGGACCAGCAGCATGCCAACCCCGCCGGCATCCACTACATGGGCCTCGTGCAGGGGAGCCAGTTCGTCCTCCGTCCGAACCACTGCCTGGAAAGCAGCTTCCACCGCGGCATCCAGGGCAAGGCCCAAGGCGTGGTTGCTCTGGTCCCCCTCCTGGTTTGCGTCCACAGCCTGCGCCGCGTGCGCGGCTGCTTCAAGCACGGACAACATGGTTCCGGACACGGGTTCACTGAGTGCCGACCATGCGCGGATCTGCGCACGGTGCAAGGCCGCGGCAAGCAACGGAGCGTTCAACCGGGGTTTTCCGGCCAAGGGTTCGGCCGCGGCGGACAGGAAAACGGCGATCAACGTGCCGGAATTTCCCCTGGCCCGCTCCATGGCTGCCTGACCCGCGCGGGCCAGCACCGCACCGACGTCGTTCCCGGTTTCGACTGCGTCAGCAGGGCCGCCCAAGGCTGCGGCAGCCGCCCGCATGGTCAAATAGAGGTTTGTTCCCGTGTCACCGTCGGCCACAGGAAAAATGTTGATCGCATTGAGGCGGTCGCTGTGGTTTCCCAGAACCACTTCGGCTTTGTTGAGCCAACGCTTCATTGCGTGCGCGTTCGCTGCGATCTTAGTCTGCAAAATGATCCCATCCCACGGTGTCGGCAGGCTGCCCTGCAATCCGGACGCTGCCGCCCGGTGACTCGTCAACGGCCTGAACCGAGCCTATCGCAGTAAAGCCCGCTGGCAGCTGAATTCCAGCCGGGAACGTGGCCAGCAATCCGTGGTCTTCTCCCCCGCCCAGGACCCACGCCATGGGTTCAATGCCCAGCAGTCCGGCAGCGGCCTCCAACGGAGCGGCGTGTGCCTTCAACGCTACGGGATCGAAATCCAGGACCACGGTGCTGGCTGCCGCCATCCTGCCGGCGTCCCTGATCAGGCCATCGGAAATATCCATCATTGCCTTTACACCGCTGTTCGCCGCCAAAGGTCCTGCGGCCAGGGGCGGTATGGGCCTGCATTGGTTTTCGACCAGCGCTTTCTGCTCCGGCGTCAGGCTGGCCATGGCCACGCTGCTTTCAAGCAGCGCCAAGCCTGCTGCGGCCCGGCCCAACGTCCCGGCGACGGCCACGACGTCCCCCGCTTCCGCACCCGAGCGCACCACCGGAGGGAGCCCGCCAAGCGTCCCGACGACGGCGACAGTCACCCCAAGCTCCCGTCCGCGGCCAAGATCGCCGCCCGCCACCGAGCAGTCCGCTGCCCCGAGGTCCCTGATGGCGGCCGTGAGTCCGTCGGCGAAATCCTCGACCCAGGAAACCCGCGTGGCAGGAGGCATGGTCAGGCTGACCACCAGGGAGGTGGCACGTCCGCCCATGGCATTGATGTCGCTAAGGTTCTGGGCGGCGGCCTTCCATCCGACGTCGAAGCCCGTGGTCCGGTAACCGTTGTTCCACTGCAGCCGGAAGTCCTGGTCCTGGGTCTGGGTATCGATGGAGATGAGGGTCCTGCCATCCGGAGCAGCAACCAGCGCGGCGTCATCGCCGGGGCCCAGAAGGACCGCGGAAGTCCGGTTCAGGCGGGGAAAAATCCGGGCCAGCAACTCTGATTCAGAGAGGTGGGCAACGGTCAACTGTTCTTCAAGCACGGTCCTACGCTATCGCGAGCGACCGACAGAATAATGCGGGATAGGCTGGAGTGATGCACCGAAAGACCCTCCGCCGGACGGTTGCGGCCTTCGCCGTCTCCGGAACGGCCGTCCTTGCACTGTCTGCCTGCTCTCCCGCCGTCGACGTCACGGCCGCGAACGATGCCGCCAATCCGGCCTGCGCTCCCATGATGGTGGCACTGCCTGACAAGATCGGCGACGCGGGCCTTCGCAAGACCAACAGCCAGGCAACCGCTGCTTGGGGCGATCCATCGCAGGTCATCCTCCGGTGCGGGGTCAACGTACCGGGCCCCACCACGGACCGTTGCGTCACTGTGAACGACATCGACTGGGTGATCAAGGAAGGCGATCCCTACTACACGCTGACCACGTACGGCCGGGAGCCGGCTACTGAGATCCTCATGGATCCGGACAAGATCAGCTCCGCGACAGTACTGGCGGAACTTGCCGCCGCGGCCGGCAAAATCAAGGCAACGCGGCAGTGCATCGGCCAGGAAGACCTGCAGAACCTGCCGTCCGGCAAGTAACGGGACGGCAGGTTTCCTGGCGCAGCCCGGTCTTTCGGGTCAGCGCAGCCCTGTCTTTCGGGTCAGCGCAGCCCGGTCTTTCGGGTCAGCGCAAGGTGGATGAGTTCGTCGATCAACTCACCGTAAGCAAGCCCGGAGGCGGCCCACATCTGCGGATACATGCTCTTGGGCGTGAAGCCGGGCATGGTGTTGATTTCGTTGATGATCAAGTCACCTGACGGAGTGTAGAAGAAGTCCACCCGGCTCAAGCCTTCCGCGCCCACCGCATCAAAGGCGACTGCGGCAAGTTCGCGGACGCGGGCTATGTCCTGGTCAGGCATGTCAGCCGGGCAGCTGAGGGCCGCGGCACCGTCCTCCACATACTTCGCAGCGAAGTCATAGAACTGGTGCTCACCGGCCGCTACGGCGATTTCGCCTGGCATGGACGTCCGCGGGGCATCCGTTCCGCGCCCCTGCAGGACGGCGCACTCAATTTCGCGGCCGTCTATTCCTGCTTCGATGACCAGTTTGAGGTCGTGCCGGCGGGCTTCTTCAATGGCGGCGTCAAGGCCGTCAAGGGAATCGACCTTGGAGATGCCCATCGAGGAGCCCGCGCGTGCAGGCTTGACGAAGACGGGGAATCCCAGCTTGTCAACGCGCTTGCGGACAGCTTCGGGATCGGTCAGCCATTCCCTGTCGGTCACAGCGATGTACGGGCCCACGGTCAACCCCGCGGCCTCGAAAACCACCTTCATGAAGTGCTTGTCCATGCCCACGGCGGAGGCCAGGACTCCTGCGCCCACGTAGCGGGTGTTGGACAACTCCAGAAGTCCTTGGATGGTCCCGTCTTCACCCCACGGACCGTGCAGCAGGGGGAACACGACGTCCACGGAGCCCAGCTCCTGAGGTACGGCGTTGGGTTCGGTGACAATGAGCTGATGCTCTCCCCCGACTTCTGCCAGGGTGACTGTCTTCTCAGATGCGGCAACCTCAGGCAGTGCTGAGGAACTCAGCGACCACTGGCTGGTATCGCCTGAAGCGAGCACCCACTGGCCAGACTTGGCGATGCCGATGGGCACGACGTCGTACTTTTCCCGGTCTATGGCACCCATCACGCCGGCGGCGGTGACGCAACTGACGGCGTGCTCGCTGGAGCGCCCGCCAAACAGGATCGCCACCCGGGGCCGTCGTCCGGCTGCGGGAGTTGAATTTTCTGTCACCATCAGTAGTCGCCTTCGGACTTCAGTGCCCGGGCCAACAGGCGCGGCCCCAGGTCATCAACGGACATCTTGCCTTCCAGCACCGCCACCACGGCAGCGGTAATGGGCATCTCAACATCTAGCTTGCCGGCAAGCTCATGCACGGCCGGTCCCGACTTGATGCCTTCGGCTGTTTGGGTCATGCGGGCGGCTACCTGTTCCAGGCTGAGGCCTTCGCCCAAGAGGCGCCCGGCGGTGTGGTTGCGCGATAGCGCGGAAGAGCACGTCGCCACGAGGTCTCCCAATCCCGCCAGGCCGGCCATCGTGTGGGCTTCTCCCCCGAGCGCCAAAGCGAGCCGGGACGTCTCGGCCAGGCCACGGGTAATCACTGAGGCCTTCGTGTTGTCCCCCATCTGCTTGCCTTCGCAGATGCCGACGGCCAAGGCAATGACGTTCTTGACGATCCCGCCAATCTCGACGCCAACGACGTCAGTGCTGGTGTAGGGCCTGAAGTACGGCGCAGTACAGCAGAGCGCTATGGCCGCAGCAGTTTCAGCGTCACTGCACGCCACCACGGATGCGGTGGGCTGCTCCCGCGCGATCTCCATGGCAAGGTTCGGTCCCGACACCACGGCAACCCGCGAAGCCGGGATGCCCAGCTCCTGGGCGATCACTTCGCTCATGCGCGCGTCGGTGCCGAGCTCGAGGCCCTTCATCAGGGAGACCACTATGGCATTGGGCTCCAGGAGCGGCTTCCACTCGCTGAGCTGGGGCCTCAGGGACTGGGCGGGCACGGCCAGCACAACCAGGCCTGCTCCCTTGAGGACCTCGGAGACGTCGGTGGAAGCGGTAATCGTGGCCGGGAGGCTGATGCCGTCCAAGTACTGTTCATTCCGATGGACGGAGTTGATCTGGTCCACTACCTCGGCACGGCGACCCCACAGGTGGATCTTCCGATCCGCCCCTGTAGCGTCGGCAGCATCGGCAAGGACTTTGGCAAAGGTGGTTCCCCACGACCCGGCACCCAACACGGCCACCTTGTCCGGAGCCGGCACGCCTGTTTCGATCAGCGTCATTTGCCGCCCTCAAGATCCGGAGCCTCGGACGCTCCCGTTGGGTTTGCCTCGGTCGACGCCGGGGAGCCCGGTTTCAGGCCGCGCTCCACAAAACGTCCGTGTTTGGCTTGCTGGTGGTTGGCCGGATCCCAGCGCTCAGCCGGCGCCTGCTCGCCCCGCAGTGTTTCCAGGAGCCCGGTGATGGCATCCATGATCAACTCCGTGGCCTCAGCCAACGTCGTACGGTCCATGGGCTTGTCCCTGAAGGCACTCAGGTCCACGGGTTCTCCTACCAGGACCCGGACCGTCTTCCGCGGAAAGATGTGGAACCGCTTTGCATAGCGGGGGAACACTTCCTGGGCGCCCCAGTGGGCCACCGGCACTACGGGCGCGCCGGTCTGCAACGCCAAACGGGCTGCCCCGGTGTGGCCCTTCATCGGCCACAGATCGGGATCCCTCGTGAGCGTCCCCTCCGGGTAGATGATGATGGACCCGCCGGCATCAACCACCTCTTTGGCCACCTGCAGCGAGCGGTTCGCACCCGCCGTCGAACGTTCCACCGGTATCTGCCGGGTGGCCCGCAACAGAGAGCCCAGTACGGGGACCTTGAAGAGGCCCGATTTGGCAAGGAAGTGCGGCGGGCGCTTCTGGTTGAACAGCATGTGGCCGATCACGATGGGGTCGATCTCAGTGCAATGGTTGGGCACGGCGATGAAGCCACCCTCGGGAAGCTTGTCCGTTCCCTCCCATTTCTTCGCCATGAGGACGTTCATCAGCGGACGCGCGATGCCTGCCAGAAACACGAATGTGGCACGGCTCTTGGCCGATTCCTTCAAAGGGGTCCCCTGCTACTTGGTAGTGGTGATGTCGAAATCGGCACCAAGGCCCGCGAGCTTCTCCGTGAAGCGCTCGTAGCCACGGTTGATGATATCGATGCCGGTGACCCGCGAGGTACCGGTCGCGGCCAGGGCGGCGATCAGGTGGCTGAAACCGCCGCGGAGATCGGGGATGTCTATTTCGGTGCCGCGAAGCGGAGTGGGGCCGGAGATCACGGCGGAGTGCAGGAAGTTACGCTGGCCGAACCGGCACGGAACACTGCCAAGGCATTCGCGGTGGACTTGGATGTTCGCCCCCATGCGCGCCAAGGCATCGGTGAAGCCAAAGCGGTTCTCGTACACGGTTTCATGCACGATCGACACACCTTCGGCCTGCGTCAGGGCAACCACCAGGGGCTGCTGCCAATCCGTCATGAACCCGGGGTGCACGTCGGTTTCCAGCACCAACGGCGTCAGTTTTCCGCCGGGGTGGTAGAAACGGATGCCGTCGTCGCCGATGTCCATGCCGCCGCCCACCTTCCGGTAGGTGTTCAGGAACGTCATCATGTCGCGTTGGGATGCACCTTCAACGAAGATGTCACCCCGCGTGACCAGCGCGGCCGAGGCCCAGGAAGCGGATTCGTTGCGGTCTGCCAGGGCCCGGTGGTTATAGCCGCCGAGGTCCTTGACGCCTTCAATCCTGATGGTGCGGTCCGTCTGGACGCTGATGATCGCGCCCATCTTCTGGAGCACGGCAATGAGGTCAACCACCTCGGGTTCCGTTGCTGCGCCCGAGAGCTCGGTGATTCCTTCCGCGCGGGTAGCGCTGAGGAGAACCTGCTCGGTAGCACCCACGGAAGGATACGGCAGGGAAATCTTGGCGCCGTGTAGTCCGTTCGGTGCCGAAATGTGGATGCCGCCCGGACGCTTCTCCACCACGGCACCGAACTGGCGAAGCACGTTCAAGTGGTAATCGATGGGGCGGTCCCCGATCTTGCAGCCACCCAGGTCCGGGATGAAGGCCTCGCCGATCGCGTGGATCAACGGCCCGCAAAGCAGGATCGGGATCCTGGAATCGCCTGCGTGGGCGTCAATGGCGGTGCTGGACGCGGTCTTGGCGTCCTTCGGGTCCAACGTCAGGTCTCCCGTCGCCGGGTCTTTCACCACCGTCACGCCATGGAGCTGCAGGAGGCTGGTGACAACCTCGACGTCCTTGATTTCCGGCACATTCCGCAGCACGGAAGGTTCACTGCCCAGCAGTGCCGCAACCATGGCTTTGGGTACAAGGTTCTTGGCCCCCCGAACGGTTACTCGTCCGGTCAAAGGGACGCCACCGCGGATTGTCAGAACACTACTCATCTATACCGGTTTCCTCACGACTACTCGCCCCCCAATACTTTCAAAGGCTCCTGCTAAGCATAGAAGCTCGCGTTACCTAACCGAAATGCAGCCCCCGCGCGCCGGGTTCATCGCATGGCCCCGGGCTTCCTGCGAAAAAAGACCGGAAGCCCTGGTGAAAGGGACTTCCGGTCTTTTTCGATGGGCGTATGCCGCCCCTTTATGTGTCTGCTAATTCAGCTCCTCGCAGGAAGCGTCGTCGGCTTGAAAGATGGGCGGGTGGCCTCGTAGGCAGTGATGTCTGCCTCATGCTGCAGGGTGAGCCCGATGTCGTCGAGGCCTTCCAGGAGCCGCCAGCGCGTGTAGTCGTCAATCTCGAACGGGGCAACCACATTGCCGCATTCGACCGTCTTGGACACGAGGTCCACCTTGACCTCGGCGCCGGGGTTGTTCTCCAGCACCTTCCAGATGAGCTCGATGTCGTCCTGGGCAACCTCGGCCGCCAGGAGCCCCTGCTTTCCCGAGTTGCCCCGGAAGATGTCGGCAAAACGGGAGGACAGAACAGCCTTGAAGCCGTAGTCCTTCAGGGCCCACACGGCATGTTCACGCGAGGAACCCGTGCCGAAGTCCGGTCCTGCCACCAGGACGGAACCTGCGTTGAACGGGGCCTGGTTGAGGATGAACGATTCATCCTTGCGCCACGCGGCAAACAGGGCGTCCTCAAAGCCGGTGCGGGTGATGCGCTTGAGGTAGACAGCCGGGATGATCTGGTCCGTATCCACGTTGCTCTGACGCAGCGGAACGCCGATTCCGGTGTGGGTGGTGAATTTTTCCATGGGATCCTCCTAGACTGCGGTTCCGGTCAGCGTGGCGGCGGTGGCGGATTCCAGATCCGACGGCGAGCTCAGAGTGCCGCGCACGGCGGTAGCTGCGGCAACCACGGGTGAGACCAAGTGCGTGCGGCCACCCTTGCCCTGGCGGCCTTCGAAGTTGCGGTTGGACGTGGACGCGCAGCGCTCTCCCGGCTCCAACTGGTCCGGGTTCATGCCCAGGCACATGGAGCATCCGGCAAAACGCCACTCGGCACCGAAGTCCTTGAAGACCTTGTCCAACCCCTCCGCCTCGGCTTCGAGCCGGACGCGGGCGGAACCCGGGACCACGAGCATGCGGACGTTCGGGTCCTTTTCGCGGCCGCGGATGATGTCTGCGGCGGCGCGCAGGTCCTCGATGCGGGAGTTGGTACAGGAACCCAGGAAGACAGTGTCCACCCTGATGTCCTTCATGGGGGTTCCGGCTTCCAGGCCCATGTAGGTCAGTGCACGTTCGGCGGCCAGCTTGGCGTTCTCATCACCGAAGTCTTCCGGGGACGGCACCTTGGCCGAGAGGGAAACGCCCTGGCCCGGGTTGGTACCCCAGGTCACGAACGGCTCAAGCGTGTTGGCGTCCAGGTCCACCTCGACGTCGAACGTCGCGTCGCCGTCGGTGTGCAGCGTGTTCCAGTATTCGACGGCGGCGTCCCAGTCGGCGCCCTGGGGCGCGTGGGGGCGTCCCTGCATGTAGTCGTAGGTGGTCTGGTCCGGGGCCACCATGCCGGCACGGGCTCCGGCCTCGATGGACATGTTGCAGATCGTCATGCGGGCGTCCATGGACAAGGCACGGATGGCCGATCCGCGGTACTCCAGGACGTAGCCCTGGCCGCCGCCGGTGCCGATCTTGGCGATGACGGCCAGGATGATGTCCTTGGCCGTGACCCCCGGGCGGAGCGTGCCCTCGACGTTGATGGCCATGGTCTTGAAGGGCTTCAAGGACAACGTCTGGGTTGCCATGACATGTTCGACTTCCGAAGTGCCGATGCCCATTGCCAGTGCGCCGAATGCACCATGGGTTGAGGTGTGCGAGTCACCACAGACCACCGTCATGCCGGGCTGGGTCAAACCGAGCTGCGGTCCAACGACATGCACAATGCCCTGTTCCTTGTCACCGAGGGAGTGCAGGCGGACACCGAACTCCTTGCAGTTGGCGCGGAGGGTTTCAATCTGCGTGCGGCTGGTCAGGTCCGCGATCGGCTTGTCGATGTCCAAGGTCGGCGTGTTGTGGTCCTCGGTGGCAATGGTGAGGTCAACGCGGCGCAGCTTGCGGCCGGCCAGCCGCAGGCCTTCGAATGCCTGCGGCGAGGTGACCTCGTGAACCAGGTGCAGGTCAATGAAAAGAAGGTCTGGCTGGGCATTGGCTCCTTCGCCTTCACCCTTGCGCACCACGTGCGCGTCCCAGACTTTCTCGGCCAGTGTCTTTCCCACGGCCTGCTCCCTTCGAAACTGTTGATTGATCTACACCCACTCAAGCAGCACGGCTGCGAAGTAGGCCAGCGAAACAACTTGCATCTCAGATATTGAGACGGCAATATCATTACATGGACAATTCTAGTGGAGTCGGTGTCATTGATAAAGCGGCCCAGGTACTGGACGCCCTCGAGGCCGGGCCCACCACGCTGGCCCAGCTGGTAGCGGCCACCGGACTGGCCAGGCCGACCGTTCACCGGCTCGCGCTTGCCTTGGTCCACCACCGGTTGGTCAGCCGGGACATCCAAGGGCGGTTCGTCCTGGGCAGCCGCCTCGTGGAGCTGGCCTCGGCAGCGGGCGAGGACCGGCTCATCGCATCTGCCGGACCCGTGCTGATCCAATTGCGCGACGCCACGGGCGAGAGCGCCCAGATCTTCCGCCGCCAGGGAGACTGGCGTGTCTGCGTCGCCTCCGCCGAGCGGCCCATAGGTTTGCGCGACACCATACCCGTAGGCACCCAATTGTCCATGAAGGCCGGGTCCGCCGCGCAGGTGCTCCTCGCGTGGGAAGACCACGACCGTCTCCTGGAAGGCCTGCAGAACGCACGGTTCACGCCCACCGTCCTGGCAGGAGTACGACGCCGGGGCTGGGGCCAGAGCCTCGGCGAGCGTGAGCCGGGGGTTGCCTCGGTTTCCGCGCCGGTACGGGGTCCTTCAGGCCGCGTCATTGCCGCAGTGTCCATCTCGGGCCCGATTGAGCGCCTCACCCGCCAACCCGGCCGCCTGCACGCCGAGGTAGTCTGCAATGCAGCCAGGGTGCTGACCGAGGCGCTCCGGAAGAACAACGACTAACCAAGGACGGCCATGGAGAACTATGCAGTGTTTCTTCGCGGAATCAATGTCGGTGGCATCAACATCAAGATGGCTGACCTCAAGGCTGCATTGAAGGACTACCCCTTCACCAAGGTCAAGACCCTGCTGGCCAGCGGCAACGTGGTACTGCAAAGCGAACTTGGCCCGGCCGAGGTGAAGTCCCGGTTCGAGGAATGCCTGCGCGAGTCCTTTGGCTACGATGCGTGGGTCGTGGTCCTGACTGCAGCCCGCGTGGCCGAGTTGGTGGAGGCTTGCCCCTACCCCGCGGATGACAAGTCCACCCACAGCTACGTCACCCTCGCCTCGGACGAGGCCATGCTGGACGAACTCTTCGATGCAGGTAAAGCCCTTGGCGGCGTCGAGCAGACCCGGCTGGGACCAGAGGCGTCCTCGTGGCTGGCTCCGGCAGGGGGCACCCTGGACAGCCCCTTCAGCAAGTTGTCCGCCAAGGCCCGCTATAAAGCCACGACCACCACCCGTAACCTCCGGACGCTGATCAAAGTCCGGGACGCCGCCGCCGCCCTCTAGGTTCAATCAGCTCTTCAGGGCTGCCTTCAGCGCCGCGTTAAACGATTTCAGCCTCCCGATCCCGGCCTTGACGGGTTCCACAATGCGTTGGCCTGCTACCTCGGCCACAGCGGAATTGAGTCGTCGGGCAACGCCGCGGGCACGGATCCGGGCAGCCCAGCCCCCAAGTACACGGCCGGCCACAGCCAGGACGAGTCCCAGCACCACTCCCCCGGCGACCATCAGGGTCGGCCAAGGCCATCCTTCCGTACGCGGGACCTCAGGCACAGGCATCTGGAAATAGCCGAGCACCGCCAGGACGCCCAACCAGCCAAGCCCACCAAGGGCCAGCAGGAACGCGAACCACTGCAGCGCGTTGAATATCCCCCACCACAGGGGACGTTTGGAGGCTTTGAGATCCGTTGTGGCGATGGCCTGGTCCAGTGCATCGGGCAACTGCTCACGGCCCTCGCGCGCCGAACTGCGGATGGCGGCCCGCCAAGGGCCGGGCGCTCCTTCCGAGACGTCATCGGCAAAGTTTCGCACCGCAGCGTCCGTCCTGGCACGTTCAGGAGCTCCGGCCGGCGGCAACGATGTGCGGTTCAGTTCGGCTTTGGTGTCTGTTCTGCCCAGGTTCAGACGGCGCAATGGATCGGGACGGAAACGCAACAACCAACGCGTCACCGGCCAGCCTGTGCGCCGGGCCGACTCGCGCTTGAACGAACGGGCCACTGCATCCACCACCACGGGAACGTTGGCCGCGATGGCCAACTCCTTGGCCAGAGTCTTGGTCGCGCCATCAGTGATCCCGCGGGCCTCACCTGTTCCCGACACCTGCCGAAGCCCGGCCGCAGCGGCCGAAACGTCGGCGGAGAGACGCCGCGTTGCAGCTTCCCTTCGCACCACGACGTCCTTGATGGCCCCGCGGACCGTGGCAACGCCGTCGCCGGTCAGCGCGGAGGCACCCATCACGGGAACTCCGGGCAACCCGTCCCGCGCAAGGATTCCGCGCAGCGACTCCATGACCAGCGCGGCGTCGTCCGGGTTGAGTTTGTCCAGTTGGTTCAGGACCACCAGCGTGACCGAACCATGGGACGCCATGGGACGCAGGAAATCATTATGGACCGCGGCGTCGGCGTACTTCTGCGGGTCCAGCACCCACACCAGGACGTCGACCATCCCTGCCAGGCGCTGCACTAGTTCACGGTTTTCCACCTTGGTGGAGTCGAAGTCGGGGAGGTCCAGCAGGATCAGACCCGTACTGTCATCTGCCAGTCCCGGCACGGCGGTGAGGCTGTGCCGCTCCTGAACACCCAGCCAATCAAGGAGCGGGCCGCTGCCGTCCACGCCCCAGATGCCGGCAAGGGGGGCCGAGGTGGTGGGCCTTCGTGCTGCCGCCGTGGCGAGGCTGCTGGCGGAGACAGCGTTGAACAGCGAGGACTTACCGCTGCCGGTCGCACCGAAGAAGCCGACCACAGTGTGCCCGGCGGACAGTGAACGCCGTGACGTTGCCCTCTCCAAGACCTCGAGGACGGTTTGCAAGGCGGACCCCGGCAAAACCCCTTCGGCCAATTCCCTGGCTGTGTTCAGCGCTTCCAGGCGCGTCTGCAGGGCGGAGGATTCCCGTACGAGGCTGTGCCGGCTCATGCTGATCCCGCCAATCCGCGCAGTTTACGCGCGTGCTGGCGCAAACTGCTTCCGCCGACCGGTCGGGCGTCGTCCAGCCGGTCCAGGAAACGCGCCCGCTCACTATCCAGGAGCCGCTGGCAATGCACGTGCAAATCCTCCCTTGCCTGATGTGCCAGGCGACGGACAGCGTCCTCGCCGAACACCGCTTCAAGCAGCCTCTGACCCACCACTGCGGTACCGCCGGCGATGCCGATCTCAAGCCCGCTCAATCCGGCCGTCATGGAAAAGACCACCACCATGAGCGCCGCCCCGAGTCCGTTGATGCCAAAGGAAAGCCACCGGGCCTGGGTCCGCTTTCCCTGTCCCTGCTCACGGATGAGTTCCATGAGCCCTTCCTGCCATTGCCGGATTGCCGCTGCGGCACGGACATCGAAATCCGGCGAAGTCCCGGCAAGATCGTCGGCTCCCAGCAGCTGGCGGCCGGCAGGCTGCGATCTCCACCGCCGGTCCACGTTCTCCGCGGCGTTCGCCGCCTCATCAAGGATGACGGCTTGAAGGCCGGTCTCAATGGCTGTCTCCACTTTCACCGCCGGGGCCGGCTCCCCGCGGAAATAGGCTCCGATGCGATCCCTGATCCTGCCCACGTTTTGCTCCACGGCACGGAAGAATTCACCTGTGCCAACAAAGTCCTGCCACCTGGCCAGGACCTCACCCCGGAGCAGCGCGCCATCCTTGGTGGCGTCGAGAATCCGCTTTAGAGCTTCCGAATACTCCGCCACGGCGCCCTCGCGGAGTTCGCGGGCAGCGGCTTCCTGGGCATCGGCAAACCCAGCGATGGCCTCCATCCTGGTTCCCACGGCTTTGACGGCGCCGTTGAGGGTCCGGCGGGCAACCGCACTTCGCTCACCGGCATCCGCAGCCAATCCCGCGAGCCAACTGCGCAGCGAATCCACCGAGCCGGCAGGAAGCATCCCCATGGCATCCAGCGGGGATTCGTGGATTACGAACAACATGGCCCCGCCCAGTCCTTGGGCGGTCAGCATGGCCTGCAGGTCTTCGCGGACCTCCGCTTCCGCCTCGGGCGGCACGCGGTCCAACACCACAGCCACGGTGATGTCCCGGGAAGCCGCGTCCAGCAGCAAACGCCAAGGTACGGCGTCGGCATATCTGTTTGCGGTGGTGACAAACACCCAAAGGTCGGCCGCCGCGAGCAACTGGCCCGCGAGCCGGCGGTTCTCATCGGAAATCGAATCGACATCCGGGGCATCGAGCAGGGCCATGCCTTGGGGCACCTGCTCTTGCTCCAGCAGTACCAGGGACGTCATCGCGGAGGCGTCCGGGGCCGCCCCTGCCTGGCTGGCGGGGACCGGGCGTGCGGCCACAGTGCCGCGAATGCGCTCGAGGCCTGGGAGGATCCGGCTGCCTTCGAACCACGCAGCATCCGCCGGGTGGTGCAGCAGGATGGGTTGCCGGGTTGTGGGCCGGATTGCCCCTGACCGTGTCACGGGATACCCCACCAGAGCGTTAACGAGCGTCGATTTGCCGGCACCGGTGGAACCGCCGACGACGGCGAGAAGCGGCGCGTCCAGGCTGCGGTAGCGGGGAAGGACGTAATCGTCCAGTTGCGCGAGGGCTGCCGTGATCCACCGGCGGCCCTCGTCGGCGTCGGAAAGCGCGAGTGGCAGCGTCATGACTGCGAGCTCGTTCCGGGCTGCCTCGAGGGTGTCCACGGGCCCCTCCGTCGCGGACCCTGCCGGGAGGGCGCTCGGTGAGGTGGGTTCTTGATCTGCGGTCACTGCTTCATCATGCCAGCCCCGAAGGCTGCCATCCTTGCAAGCAGGGTGCGTTGTGGAAAAAAAGAATTCCCCCGGAACCATGTTCCGGGGGAATTCGGTGGTGACCCCAGCGGGATTCGAACCCGCGTTACCGCCGTGAGAGGGCGGCGTACTAGGCCGCTATACGATGGGGCCTTGCACTATTTATCACCGTTTCCGGCGATCAAGCTGAATGAGTATTTCATACATTCAGCTTGTTTCCAAATCGTCTAAATCGATTTGAATTCTCTGCGTTGTTCAATACTTTCGTAATGAATCCCAGAGCTGGGATACCAGGACTCGAACCTAGAATGACGGTACCAGAAACCGTAGTGTTGCCAATTACACCATATCCCAAAGTGACTTTCGGGCCGGACTTCCAATCTTCGGTTTCCCTTGGATTTTCCCTCCGTGCCCCTCAGCACGAGTAATTACTCTACCCGAGTCTTTTCACCTGCACAAATCGCGGAGGCGTTAGCTGCGTCACAACGAGTTGGGCTCCAAGGCCGGCGCGTGGAGCAGCAGCGCAGACAGAGAGTCCACCTGCCGTCCGGCAAAATCATCCACCACTTCCCCGGTGCGGTTGAGCCATACGCCCACCAGACCGGCGGCCGTCGCACCTTCGGCGTCGAGCAGCCTGTTGTCCCCGACGTACAGGGTCTCCCCCGGCGTGCTGCCCAGCAGGCGCACGCCCTCAAGATAAATCGCCGGCTCAGGCTTGGCGGCGCCTACCGTGTCCGTGCCCACCAGGATCTTGATGCGATCGAGCCCGGCACCGTCGAGCTTGGCGCGCTGGTAATCGTGGACGTTGTTGCTCACCGCACCGTAAGGGACACCCGCAGCATCCAGGGCGTCCAGAACACCCGCGACGTCGGAAAAAGCGCGGACATAGGCAACCTGGCGCTGATGGTAGTCAGCTACCCAGGCCTGCGATGCCTCGCCCTCCTCCAGTTCCACCCCGAAATGGCCCAGGGCGGCCCGGCCCCGGAGCAGCCGCTGTTCATTGAAGGTGAGTTCGCCGGCCAGGTACCGGTCGTAGAAGTGCGTGGTTTCGTGGGTGAATATCCTGCCGAACTTCGCCCACCCGGCCTGGTCCAGACCGGGCAGGAGATGTTCGCTGACCTCGCGCAGGGCCGTGGTCATGGCGTACTCAAGGTCCACCAGGGTGTCATCGATGTCAAAAAGCACACCGCGAATGGTGCCGAAGGAACGTGAGATTGCCATGTCAGCCCCCTGCTAGCCGCGGAAAGCCCGGACGCGTGCCAGTGAGGAATCCTTGCCGAGGATTACCATGGACTCGAACAACGGCGGCGAGATCCGACGACCGGAAATCGCTGTGCGCACAGGACCGAAGGCTGCACGCGGCTTGATGCCAAGGTCCTCGACCAACGTCTGCTTCAACGAGGTCTGGATGTTCTCCGCGGTCCACTCCTGGATGGGCTCAAGGGCCGCAAGCGCTGCGTCGAGGACTTCCTCGAGGTTCGCCGGAAGGCCCTTCCGGGCGTCGTCGGCGATGTCGATTGCGTCGTCCGCCTTGAAAAGGAAGGCGAGCATCTCGGGAGCTTCGCCCAGCAGGGCGATACGTTCCTGGACCAGGGGGGCGGCTTCCCTCAGGATCTCTTCCTGCCTGGGCGTCAGGATCTCACCCACGAAACCGGCAGCCCGCAGATACGGAACCAGCCGCTCTTCGAAGACCTCGGGAGCCAGCATGCGCACGTGCGTTCCGTTGATGGCCTCGGCCTTCTTGAGGTCGAACCGGGCAGGGTTGCCCAGGACGTCGTGGATGTCGAAGTTTGCCACGAGCTGTTCCACCGTGAAGATGTCCTCGTCCGCGCTCAACGACCAGCCCAGCAAGGACAGGTAGTTCAGGAGCCCCTCAGGAATGAAGCCACGTTCGCGGTGCAGGAACAGGCTGGATTCGGGATCGCGCTTGGAAAGCTTCTTGTTGCCCTGGCCCATGACGTACGGAAGGTGGCCGAACTCCGGCATGTACTCTGCTACCCCAATGGCGTAGAGGGCGCGGTACAGGGCGATCTGGCGCGGCGTCGAGCTAAGGAGGTCCTCGCCGCGAAGGACGTGGGTGATGCCCATCAGTGCGTCGTCCACGGGGTTGACCAGGGTGTACAGGGGTGCCCCGTTGGCCCGCACCACGGCAAAGTCGGGAACTGATCCAGCCTTGAAAGTGATCTCGCCACGGACGAGGTCAGTAAAGGTGATGTCCTCGTCCGGCATCCTCAAGCGCAGGACAGCGTCACGGCCCTCCGCCTTGAACTGGGCAAGCTGTTCCTCGGTGTGGTGGCGGTCGAAGCCGTCATACCCGAGCTTGGGATCGCGCCCTGCAGCCCGGTGGCGGGCTTCGATCTCGTCCGGCGTGGAGTAGGACTCATAGACGTGTCCCCCGGCCTTGAGCTTGGCGATGACATCCTGGTAGATCCCGCCACGCTGCGACTGCCGGTACGGCTCGTGGGGGCCGCCAACCTCAACGCCCTCGTCCCAGTTGATGCCCAGCCACTTCAGCGCATCCAACAGCTGGTGGTAGCTTTCTTCGCTGTCACGGGCTGAGTCCGTGTCCTCGATGCGGAAGATCAGCTTGCCGCCGGTGTGGCGCGCATAGGCCCAGTTGAAGAGGGCCGTCCTGATCAGCCCCACGTGGGGCGTTCCGGTGGGCGACGGGCAAAAACGGACCCGGACGGGGGTCTCGGCATTGACGGCGGGGATGGCGCTGGAGGCAGGGGTCGACGCAGAAGCAGTAGTCATAGTGCTTCCAACTTTACCGCTTGCCGACGCCGTGGTTTCCCGCCAGGAAGCGCCCGACGGCGACAGCCGCGTGCCGCCGTCGGGCCTTCCATCAGGAGGTGGGCACCTACAGTGGTGGTCGCCTAGCGGCGGACCACCGGGTTGGACAAGCGGCCAATGCCTTCGACCTCAACCTCGATGCGGTCGCCCTCGGAGACTAGGCCGACGCCCGCGGGCGTGCCGGTCATGATGACGTCGCCGGGGAGGAGTGTGAACGCCTGCGAAACGATGGAAACCAGCTCACGGACCCCGCGGATCATTTGTGTGGTGTTGCCATCCTGCCGGAGTTCACCATTGAGGCGGGCCTGGACTGCGAGGTCGTCCGGATCAAGTTCGGTCTCGATCCATGGACCCAGCGGAGCGGAAGTGTCAAAGCCCTTGGCCCTCGCCCACTGGAGGTCGGTCTTCTGGACATCGCGGGCAGTAAGGTCGTTGCCGCAGGTGTAGCCGAAAATAACGTCCTCTGCGCGTTCTTCCGGTACATCCTTGCAAATACGGCCGATCACGACGCACAGCTCGGCTTCAAAGGAAACTTCCTCGGAAAACTCCGGAAGCACGATCGGATCGTTGGGGCCGATCACGGCGGTGTTGGGCTTGAGGAACAGCAGCGGGTGCTGTGGAACTTCATTGCCGAGTTCGGCTGCGTGCTCGGCGAAGTTACGGCCCACGCCGATGACTTTGCTGCGCGGGATGATCGGTGCCAGGAGCCTTACGTCTTCAAGCTTGTGCTTGACGTGGGTACGTTCGACGCCGTTGAAGAACGGGTCGCCGTTGATGACAGTAATTTCCTCACTGCCGGGCTCGCCGTCCACGACGCCGTAAAGGGGATCAGAATCTACTACAAACCGGGCGATACGCATGGGCACAAGCCTACCGTCCGGGGCGGCCGGATCCGGCAGCTCAGGGCAGGCTCAGCTGCGCAGATAGTCCAGCTGCGCAGCAACGGAGGTCTCGGCCGCCCACCTGACGGACGGATCGACGTCGGCGTAAACAACGTCGGTGACCTCGGCGACGGAAGCTGACCCGCCTACTTGGATCAGGGCAGCCCTGATCTGCGCCAGGCGCTGTTCCCGATGGTCCCGGTATTCACGGCATTTTTCGTCCAGCGCCGGCAGGACGGGCCCATGAGCCGGGAGCAACGTGGCCGGGCCCAGTGCTTCAAGCCGATCCAGGCTGGCAAGGTAGTCCCCCAGCCGGCCGTCCGGGTAGTCCAGGACGGTGGTGCCGCGACCGAGGATGGTGTCGCCGGTAAGTACCGAGCCCGTGGGACCATCCGTCGGCAAGTGGAAACAAAGTGAATCCGAGGTGTGTCCGGGAGTAGCGATGACCCGGATTTCTACGCCGCCGCCGTAAACGACCTCGCCATCGCTGAGGGGCTCGCCCCCGTGGCAATGCTCGGGAAGGGCCGCGCGGACCGGCGCGTTCGTCAGCTCATGGAAGCGTGCCGACGCCTCGGTGTGGTCGGCGTGCCGGTGAGTGATCAGGACAACGTCCACAACGCCCGCAGCCGCAAGCGCTGCCAGGTGCTCCTCGTCCTCGGGACCGGGGTCAACGATCGCCACATGCCCGGAACCCTCAGCGGCAATCACGTACGAGTTGGTTCCGTCCAGGCTCATCGGGCCGGGGTTGGGCGCGAGCCTGAAGCGCGTCAGTTCGCTGCTCCGGGTCAACGGGGATGGTGCCGGGTGCGTGGAGGGCTGGTCAGTCGAAGCCGGGTCAGTGGAAGTCACCCGTCCATCTTCGCATCCGGGACGTGACAGAGGAACGCGGGAAAACCGTCGGGACGTGACAGAGGAACGCGGGTACGACGGCGGCCCCCGCCGTGGTGAGGCGATGTCACCTCAGGCGGGGGCCGTCGTCGTAAATCCTGGTGGTACAGGCCGTACCGGCAGTACCTGCTAGACCAAGCGGGTCAGCCAGCCGTGGCGGTCTTCGACCTTGCCGGTCTGGATTCCGAGAAGCTGCTCGCGGATGGCCATGGTGGTCTCGCCGGCTTTGGCGTCCTCGGAACCGATGAACTCGGTGGCGTCCTTGAGGACACCGATCGGGGTGATCACGGCTGCGGTGCCGCAGGCAAAGACTTCGGTGATCTCGCCGGAAGCAACACCGTCGCGCCACTCGTCAAGGGTGATCTTCCGCTCTGAGACCTCGCGGCCCATGTCCTTGGCCACCTGGATCACGGAGGAACGGGTGACGCCTTCGAGGATGGTGCCGCTCAGGGCCGGAGTGGCCAGCGAACCGTCCTTGAACACGAAGAAGACGTTCATGCCGCCGAGTTCTTCCACGGCGTCGTCGTTGAAGTGGTCCAGGAACAATACCTGCTTGCACCCGTTGGCTTCGGCTTCCTGCTGCGCGATCAATGAGGCAGCGTAGTTGCCGCCGCACTTGGCCGAACCGGTTCCGCCACGACCGGCGCGGGCGTACTCACGGGAAATCCAGATCGACACCGGCTTCAGCTCCCCGCCGAAGTAGTTGCCGGCCGGGGAGGCGATCACGCGGAAGGAGACTTCACGGGCTGCCCGGACACCCAGGAAAGCCTCCGTGGCGATCATGAACGGACGCAGGTACAGCGCTTCCCCGTCTCCGGAGGGTACCCAGTCCTTGTCCGCCTGGACAAGCTCGCGGATGGCCCCGAGGAAGTACTCCTCAGGCAGCTCGGGCAGGGCCAGGCGACGGGCGGACTTGTTCAGGCGCGCGGCGTTGGCCTCGGGGCGGAACGTCCAGACCGAACCGTCGGCGTGGCGGTACGCCTTGAGCCCTTCGAAGATTTCCTGTCCGTAGTGGAGCACGGCAGCTGAGGGATCCAGCATGATGGGGCCGTACGGTTCAATGCGGGCGCTGTGCCAACCGCCATTGCCTTCGGCGTCGACCTTGTAGTCGACGACGGCGGTGTGGTCGGTGAAGTAGTCGCCAAATCCCGGGTTTGCCAGGATGGCTGCACGCTCCTCAGCAGATTTCGGGTTGGCCGAAAGCTGCTGGCTGAATTCGACGCCATGGGCAGTCTGAGTCATGTTTCCTCCACAGTCAGCTACCTGGCAGTGCGAACCGCGGCCCCAACAAGGGGTGGTTCAGCGATGGACCAGGGAAGCAGGTAAATAATTCAAGACAAGCTTACGCCTGAGTATTGGGCCTAAAGTGCTGCCGCAATGGCGTCGCCGATCGCAGCGGTGCTGCGCGGCTCGCCGGTGCGGGCTTCGACGTCGGCAATCACTGCCGCTTCGATCTTGCGGGCTGCCCCGGTGTAGCCGAGGTGCTCCAACAACAGCACTGCGGACAGGATCGCAGCAGTGGGATCAGCCTTCTGCTGGCCTGCGATGTCCGGGGCCGAGCCGTGGACGGGTTCGAACATGGACGGTGCGGTGCGGTCCATGTTGATGTTGCCTGATGCCGCCAGGCCGATACCGCCCGTGACGGCAGCTGCGAGGTCGGTCAGGATGTCGCCGAACAGGTTGTCCGTGACGATGACGTCGAAGCGGGACGGGTCCGTGACCATGAAGATCGTGGCGGCGTCGATGTGCAGGTAGTCATGCGTGACCTCAGGGAACTCCTTGGCCACGGCCTCCACAGTGCGCTTCCAGAGGTGGCCAGCGTAGACCAGGACGTTGTGCTTGTGGACCAGCGTCACGTGCTTGCGGGGACGCGCGCTCGCACGACGGAAAGCATCACGGACCACCCGCTCCACGCCGTGGGCGGTGTTCAGCGACACTTCGGTGGCTACCTCATGCGCGGTTCCGCCGCGCAAGGTCCCGCCGTTGCCGACGTACGGCCCCTCTGTTCCTTCACGGACCACAATGAAGTCGATCTCGCCGGGATTGGCCAGCGGACTGCCCACGGAGCTGTAGAGACGCGAGGGCCGCAGGTTTACGTAGTGGTCCAGGCTGAAGCGCAGCTTGAGCAGCATTTCGCGTTCGATGATGCCCGAGGGAATGCGGGTGTCGCCCGGGGCTGCACCGACGGCGCCGAAAAGGATTGCGTCGCGTGTCCGGAGATCGTTGAGTACTTCGTCCGGGAGGGTCTCTCCTGTTTCAAGCCAGTGCTGGGCGCCCAGTTTGTAATGGGTCTGCTCAAGGGTGACGCCTTCGGCGGCAAGAGCCTTTTCCAGAACCTTGACGGCTTCGGCGATGACCTCGGGGCCGATGCCGTCGCCGGGGATGACAGCGAGATTGATGGACGATGCATTCATAGGTCTATCTAGCCAAGCAATCCACATGCTGGTCAAAATCGTCTCACTTCTTGAACAGTCGTGATGTCAGACCACGGCATGATGTGCGCAGCCCGGCGCAGCACTTAGAGTCATGGAGTGGATAGAAGGCACGCGATATACGAATGGTTCCGCACCAACCGCTTCACAGTGGACCTCACTGCCGCCATCATCCTCGTCCTCCTCTTCGGCCCTGTGTATCTGCTCGCCGGACGACCCTTCCTGTTCTTGTTGTCGTGCTGCCTCCTGTTGCCCCTCGCGTGGCGGCGGACCCGCCCGGAGGTGGCTGCCGGCGTCGTGGTTCTGGTGTGCCTTGTCCAATGGGCGGCGGGGGCCGAGCCGGTGGCGGGGCAGATAGCGGTGCCGCTGGTGATCTATGCCACAGCGGCCTACGGACCGGCGTGGGCCAGCCGCGCCGTGCTGCTGCTGGGGCTGCTGGGCGGCGTGATGCTGACCACCCGCGAGTATTCGGGGTCGGCAGCTTCAGGCATCCTGGGCCTTACCATCGGAGCCTTGTACACCGTACTGATCTGGATGCTGGTGCTGGTGAGTTGGACCTTGGGCGACCTGACGCGCGTGCGGCGGCTGCAACTGCAGGCGTTGGAGGACAGGACCCGCCGCCTGGAGATCGAGCACAACCAGGAACGCCAACTTGCAGCTGCCGACGAGCGCTCCCACATCGCGCGGGAAATGCACGACATTGTTGCCCACTCCCTGTCCGTGATCATCACGCAGGCGGACGGGGCCAGGTACGCGGCAGCCGCTAAACCCGAACTCGCCACCGAAGCGCTGGCCACCATCGCCGCAACAGGCCGCGACTCGCTCGCCGAGATGCGGCGGCTCCTTGGCGTGCTGCGTTCCGACGACGGCTCCCCCACCCGTCCGCAACCCCGCCTTTCCGACCTGGACGAGCTGCTCCTCGGCTTCCGGGCGGCCGGCCTGCAGGTGTCTTTCGAGCAGCACGGGACACCGCGCCGGCAGTTGCCGGCAGGGGCTGAGCTGACCGCCTACCGGACCATCCAGGAAGCCCTGACCAATGTCATCAAGCACGCAGGCCCCAGCGCCACGGCAGCCCTGGTGTTGACGTGGCAGAACCGCGGACTGGAGATTGATATCCGGGACGACGGCCGGGGCGCCGCAGCCGATCCGCCCGTGCCGGGAGGCGGCAACGGCCTTCCGGGGATGGGCGAACGCATCGCCCTCTACGATGGTTCTTTGTCCGCAGGCCCGCAGCAGGGCGGCGGATTCCGCGTGTCTGTCCTTATCCCGTATTCGGAGGCTTGATCCTTGCCCGAACTTTCACCGCCAATCCGCGTAGCACTCGTCGATGACCAGCAGTTGGTCCGTTCCGGTTTCAGCATGCTCATCAACTCCCAGCCCGACCTGGAGGTCGTGGCGGAGGCGGGCAACGGCATCGAAGCAGTCCAGGCCCTGAACGCCACGGCAGCCGACGTTATCCTGATGGACGTCCGGATGCCGGGCATGGACGGGATCGAGGCCACCCGGAAGATCCTGGAGCAGGCTGCGACCCAACCGGAAGGTTCGCAACGGGCCGGGGTCAAGATCGTTGTCCTCACGACCTTCGACCTTGACGAATATGCCTTGGCAGCCATCCGTGCCGGTGCCAGCGGTTTCCTGTTGAAGGACGCCCCGCCGGAGGAACTGCTGGAAGCCATCCGCACGGTTTATCGCGGAGATGCCGTGATCGCGCCTTCCACCACCCGGCGCCTGTTGGATCACGTCGCGCCCCTGCTGCGAACGCAGACCCCGGAGCAAAGCGGGCACGCCGCGGCCGTGGAACGGCTCACCGCGCGCGAACGCGAGGTCTTTACCCTGATCGCCCAGGGGAAATCGAACCCGGAGATCGCGGCAGGGTTGTTCCTGTCGGAAGCGACCGTCAAGACGCACGTGGGGCACATCCTCGCCAAGCTTGGTGCCCGTGACAGGGTCCAGATCGTAGTGATCGCGTATGAAACAGGAGTGGTATCCCCCGGGCTGTAGTTCCCCTCAGACCACGGTATGAGACGAGGTGCCGGACTTTGGGCCCGTGGCCGGATCTGCTGGAGGGGTCCTGCCGCCTAGCGTGAAAACATGACAACTTTCACGTCCATGCCGCACCCTTCAACACCGGACCACCCAACACCGGCCGACGCCGCCGGGGCACGACCCGCCGTCGAGGCGTTCTCGCTGAGCAAAAGCTACGGCCGCGCCGACACCAAGGTGGTCGCGTTGAAAGACGTCAGTGTCAGCTTCGACGCCGGGAAGTTCACTGCGATCATGGGCCCTTCAGGCTCCGGAAAATCAACCCTCATGCACTGCCTCGCCGGGTTGGACTCCGCGGACAGCGGACGGATCCTCCTGGGCGGGACCGAACTGACGGGGCTCAACGACAAGCAGTTGACCGCCCTGCGCCGGGAGCGGATCGGCTTCGTTTTCCAGGCGTTCAACCTGGTGCCCACCCTCACTGCCGAACAGAACATCACGCTCCCGCTCGCCCTGGCCGGTAAAGACGTCGACGCCGGCTGGCTGGCAAGCGTCGTCACCACGCTTGGGTTGAAGGACAGGTTGCGGCACCGGCCCCACGAACTGTCCGGGGGCCAACAGCAACGCGTAGCCGTTGCCCGTGCGCTCTTGACGCGCCCCGATGTCGTTTTCGGCGATGAACCCACCGGAAACCTGGACTCCCAGGCCGGCGGCGAAGTCCTTGCGCTGTTGCGGCGCAGTACCCAGGAGATGGGGCAAAGCATCATCATGGTGACCCACGACCCCGTCGCCGCAAGCTATGCGGACAGGGTGGTGTTGATGAGTGACGGTGGCCTGGTGGGCGAGATCCACCAGCCCACCGCGGACTCCGTCCTGGCCGCCCTCGGCAAGCTGGGGGCCTGAGCGTGCTGCGAGTAGCCCTGTCCCAACTCAAGACCCATTACCGGCGCTTCATCGCCATCGGCTTGGCCGTGATGTTGTCCGTGATGTTCCTGTCGGCCACCCTGATGGTGGGTGCCAGCACCAATGCCTCGCTCGGGGCGAGCATTGGCGAGGCTTACCGGAACGCCGATCTGGTGGCCACGCCCAGGAACGGGGACCCGTTCAGCAAAGCGGCGGTGGACGCCGCCGCGTCGTCGCCGGCCGTTGACCAGAGCTACGCCGAACGGTCCACCTACGTGACCTTCGAAGCAAACGGCGAGCAGTTCGGCCGGCTGCGGAACGCGGCGCCTGCCGGACTTGAAGTGGCTGAGCTGGAATCCGGCACAATGCCCCTGAAACCCTTCGACGTACTCTTGGACGCCAAGACGGCCCGGCACCTGGGCCTGGACCCCGGCAGCACGATGGAGTTGCGGGGTTCCGGACCGGAAGAGAAAGCCATAGTTACGGTTTCCGGCCTGGTCCGGCCCACGAATGATCCCTTCGCCTCTTCCGCCGCACAACTGATTGCCGGTGGGGCCGTCCTCGATGCTGTCCTGGGCGCGGGGACAGGATTTAGCGGGGCCCATTTCAACGGGGTTCAATTCACTTTGAAGCCCGGCGAGGACGTTACTGCCGTGAAGGAGTACATCACTCACCGCATGGAAGCGGCCGGAGCCGAGGGCCCGGTCCTGCAAACGGCACAGGAAAAAGTCACCGCCACCGTTGCGATGTTGAGCGGAGGCCAGGACCAGCTCACCATCGTCCTGCTCGCCTTTGCAGGTGTGGCCATCTTGGTGTCCATGCTGGTGGTGTCCAATACGTTCTCCGTGCTGGTTGCCCAGCGCACCAGGGAACTGGCTTTGCTGCGCTGCCTGGGGGCGGGCCGCCCGCAGATCCGCGGCTCGGTGATCGTGGAAGCACTGGCGGTTGGTTTCCTTGCCTCGGTGCTCGGTGTCGCCGCCGCGGTAGGGGTCATGTCCGGCCTCGTCGCGTGGGCTGCAACCCAGCCCGGGCAAGCCTTCGCCACGCTGGCCGTGCCGCCGTCGGCCGTTATTGCGGGGCTGCTTGCCGGTACCCTGCTGACCGTCATCGCCGCGCTGGTCCCCGCGAAGGCGGCCACCGCCGTCGCACCCCTTGCTGCCCTGCGTCCGGCCGATGACGCGTCCGTCCGGAACCGTCGCGGCAAGGTGCGCTTGGTACTGGGCGCGGTGGTCCTCGCCGGCGGAAGTGCCTTGCTGGCGTTTGGGAGCGCCTCCGTATCCCTGGAAGTTGCCCTGCTTGGCGGCGCCGCCTCCTTCATTGGGGTGTTGCTCTGCTCCAGCCTCTTCATTCCGGCTGTAGTGTCCTGGGCAGGTCGGTTGGCTTCGCCGGCAGGGGTGCCCGGCAAGCTGGCTGCCGTCAACGCCACGCGCAACCCGGCCCGGACGTCGGCTACTGCTGCTGCTTTGTTGATCGGAGTGACGCTCGTGTCGCTCATGATGACCGGCGCGTCGACAGCTAGGCAGGCATTCAACAGCACCTTGGCCGAGACGTATCCCGTCGACTTGGCCGCGCCCACCGCCGTGGGTCCGGATGCGGGCGATGCGCAGCAGGTCCTGGACAAGATCCGTGCTCTGGACGGTGTCAGCGCAGCTGCCCTCCTTCAACCGGTGGGCCGCCTCGCCGACGATTCGGCGCCCGCTGGCGGCGGCGCCATCTACGCCCTCGGCAACGCCGACGCCTCTGCCGTGCTCCGGGACGCGAAACTCCGACCCGCACCCGGAAAGGTCTACCTGCCCGAGGACTCGCCCACCGGCCCGGCGTCCATCACGACGGCGGCCGGCACGGTAACCCTCGACGCTACGGTCCTCACGACCCGGCATATCCCGCCCTTCGTGGCCGACTCCACGATCACCGCCGGTCCGCTCACGGAAGCACCGGGGATGGTCTGGGTCAAGGTAGCCGACTCCGTGTCCGGCGAGCAGGTGCAGGCAATCCAAAAGAACATCGCTGCTGCTTTGGGCATACCTGAGCGAACGGTCAGCGGAGCGGCCATAGAGCGGGCGACGTTCAACAGCATCATCGACGTGTTGCTCCTGGTGGTCACCGGGCTGTTGGGGATCGCGGTGGTGATCGCGCTGATCGGCGTCGCCAACACCCTGTCGCTGTCCGTCCTGGAACGCACCCGTGAAAACTCGCTGCTCAGGGCGCTCGGCCTGACCAAGGGCCAGCTCCGTGGAATGCTCGCCATCGAAGCCGTGTTGGTGGCCGGCGTGGCAGCCGTCCTGGGTGGTGGCCTCGGCATTGTCTACGGCTGGCTCGGTGCCCAGGCGACGCTGGGCGGCATGGCCGACGTCGTTCCTTCCGTTCCGTGGGGACAGCTGGCGGCCGTGTTCGGCGTCGCCGTGGTCGCAGGGCTCCTGGCTTCGGTGGTCCCGGCCCGCCGGGCAGCGCGGTTGTCCCCGGTGGAGGGACTCGCCACCGCCTGACGCTCTGTCACATCACCACGCTTAAGCGGAAACGCTCTTCCACCTTCCCCGGATCAACCGGAGGAAGGTGGAAGAGCGTTTGCCGTGTGGTGGCGGTAGGTGAAAGAGCGTTCGCCTAGGCTTCGGCGGGTTCCTCGTAGCGCGGGAACACCGGAACGGGTGCGGGAAGCTCCGTGCCAGGCTGGATGGGCGTCGCGATCGCGGTAAACAGGCGGGCCGGGCCTTCCGGCTGTCCCAGCACCTCAAGCAACTTGGCCGACGACGACGGCATGACCGGCTGGGCAAGGATCGCCACGATCCGGACCACCTCCAAGGTGACGTAGAGGACCGTGTTCATGCGCTCGACGTCGGTCTTCCGCAGCACCCAGGGTGCCTGCTCGGCGAAGTAGGCGTTGGTATCCCCCAGCACCGTCCAAATGGCTTCGAGGGCGCGGCTGAACTCCTGCTTCTCAAAGGCGCCGCGTGCCGTCTCCAGCAACTTCCCGGCTTGTTCGAGCAAGGCTTGGTCCTCGGCCGTGAACGCACCCGGCACGGGAACCTTGCACTCGCAGTTCTTGGCCACCATGGACAGCGAGCGCTGAGCGAGGTTGCCGAAGTTGTTTGCCAGGTCCGAGTTCATGCGGCCCACGATTGCCTCGTGGTTGTAGCTGCCGTCGGCGCCGAACGGTACTTCGCGGAGGAAGAAGAAGCGGCACTGGTCCAAGCCGTAACGCTCCACGAAGTCACGTGGGGCAACGACGTTGCCGAGGGACTTGGACATCTTGACGCCGTTGTTGGTCAGGAAGCCGTGGATCATGACGCGCTTGGGCAACTCCAGCCCCGCGCTCATGAGGAATGCCGGCCAGTAAATGGCGTGGAACCGGGAGATGTCCTTGCCGATGATGTGCACGTCCGCCGGCCAGAACTTCTTGAACGATTCCGACTCCGTGTCCGGGTAGCCCGCGCCGGTGAGGTAGTTGGTGAGGGCATCCACCCACACGTACATGACGTGTTTCTCATCCCCGGGAACCGGGACACCCCAGTCGAAGGTGGTCCGGCTGATGGAGAGGTCTTCCAGGCCACGCTTGACGAAGCTGATGACCTCGTTGAACCGGGACTGCGGCGCGCCGAAGTCGGGGTGGGCCTCATAGAGGGCGAGCAGCTTCTCCTGGTAGGCCGACAACCTGAAGAAGTAGCTTTCCTCCGCCGTCCACGTCACCAACGTGTCCGTTTCCTTGGAGTAGCGGAGGCCGTCTTCCTTGACCACGGTGTCGTCCTCGACGTAGTACGCCTCGTCGCGGACGGAGTACCAGCCCTCGTACTTGGACAGGTAGATATCGCCGTTGGCTTCCATCTTCTTCCAGATGGCCTGCGAAGCGGCATAGTGGTCCGGATCGGTGGTGCGGATGAACCGGTCGTAGGAGATGCCGAGGTCCTGGCTCATCTGCTTGAAGGCAGCCGAGTTGCGGTCGGCCAGTTCCTTGGCCGTCAGGCCTTCCTTCTCCGCGGACTGCTGCATCTTGAGTCCGTGCTCGTCCGTTCCGGTCATGAAGAACACCTCATGGCCGTCCAGACGCTTGAACCGCGCCATGGCATCGGTGGCAATGACCTCGTAGGCGTGGCCGATGTGCGGCACGCCGTTGGGGTAGCTGATGGCCGTGGTGATGTAGAACGGGGATTTCTCTGCAGACGTCACTCTAAGAAGTTACCTTTATTTTCAGCGGGAAGAAGCTTAGTTAAGCTCGGTCAGCGTATCGCTGAGCCGGACCAGCTCGTGGTCGTGTGACGCCACGAGGACGGCGATGCCATCGCTGGTGGTGTCCTTCAGGATCCCGATAATGCGGTTGGCCGCTGCGCGGTCAAGGCTCGCCGTCGGTTCGTCAACCACCAGGACGCGGGTGCCCAAAATGAGCGCGCGGGCGATCGCGACGCGCTGGCGCTCACCGCCGGACAGCTGGGCGGGACGGTGGCGCATCCGGCGGCCCAGGCCCACCAGATCCAGGAGGTCCTTGGCCATTTCGGTGCGTTGTTCGACTTCGCCGTCAGGTACGGCGGGAAGTAGCACGTTCTCCAGGGCACTCATGCCCTCGATCAAGGCACCGCCCTGGTCGACATAGCCGATGAGCGCCCTGCGGCGGTCGGCGATCTCGTCGTCGCCCATCGACTCCAGCGACGTGCCTTCCCAAAAGACCTGGCCCGACGTCGGGAGGGTGAGTCCCGCGCTGACGGTCAGGATACTGGTCTTGCCGGAGCCGCTTCGACCGGCGATGCAGTGCATCTCGCCTGCGTGCAGCGTGAGGTTGAAGTCATCGACGACGTCGACTTCCTCGGCCCCGCCCTTGTCTCCGCCATAGTGGATGGTCACCTTGCGCAGTTCCAGCGGAGTGGCATGGTCCGTGGCCTTGACGATGGTGTTGGCCCGGGTCTGCAGCGACTCTTCCGTGGACTCCGGGGTGGCCGTCAGCTCGGTGTTGAGGTTGTCAGTCATTTGACTACTTTCGTTGCAATCGGAATCCAGCAAATTACGGCCAGCAGGCCGGCCAGTCCGGCCCAGAGGGCCGCATACGGGGCCAGGAGCAGCCCCAGTCCCAGCGCCCCGAGGACACCGAGGGGAAGGGCCACGGTACCTACCAAAGCGTTTTCGAAGAAGCGGACCTGGCCCAGCATGTCCGGGTTCCAGCCCATGGCCCGGAGGGTGCCCAGGTATTCGCGTTTGGCATGGAGTTCGAACCGCCCCGTGACAAGTGTCAGCAGCAGCCCTACCAAGACGCCGAAGACAGCCAGGATCACGCTGGGCAGAGCGACGCTTGCAGCCGCGAGGCCACTGAGGGCACTGGCACCCGCAGCCCGGGGAATGTCGATCAGCAGGGCGATCAGCGCGCCGACGGCTGCGCCGAACACTCCCACGGCCACAGCGAGCGAGACCGAGTTGAACTTGTTGGTGGTCAACTGCCGGTTGGCGAACGTCAGGGGTGAGTCCACGGTCACGAGGCGATCGTCGTGCTGCGGCTCCTGGTCAATCACCACGCGGTGACGCAGCTGCTGTGCGGCCAGCAGGGCCGCTGCCGCGTAGATGACCAGCATGGTGGCGGACACAATGACCGTCGCCAGGTTCCAGCTCAGCAAGCTCAGGATGATTCCGGCAGCGGCGAGGGCAGCCGCACCGACGGCGAACTCCTCAAGCACCCAGGACCGGATGCGTTTCTGCGTCCAACCCATGGCGCGCAGGATTCCTGCTTCGCTTCTGCGCTGGCGAATGTAGGTCACGGTCGAGGCGCCGGTCAGGAGCGTGGCTCCAAGCAACGTCAGGAAGAGCAGGGTGATGTTGGTACCGGTCAGCGATCCGGAAACAGCGTCGGCGGCATCCTGCCGTACCCACGACTGCTGGACCGTCCCGAGGGCCGATTCCTTGCCCGAGTCGTCCTTGCTGTAGCCGGGGACGAAGATGTTGACGTCCTCGCGGGCGGAACCGGCCACCACGGTTGCCTCCAGGCCGAGGGCGCGGATCTCCGAAGCCAGTTTCTCGACATCCGGCTGAGCCTGCTTCCAGTTTCCCGGGGCATTGGCACGAACACGGATGGCGTCGATGACGTTGGCATTGGAGTCGTAGCCGCGTGCGGCGGCAAGGCCGTAGTAGTCGGTGATCGCGCCGGCCGACTGGCTCACCAAGCCGGTGGCACTCAGTGAAGGCTTGAGCACGGTACCCTCGACGTCTTTTCCGTTCGCGTCCTTGGTGAGGGTCATCGGTGCCGGATCGTAGCCGCCCAGCGGAAGCTTGTTCACGTCGCCGGCTGCTGCCTGGACGTCACCGGGATTGAAGGTGCCGTAGACCATGGGCATCGGAGTAGCCGGCTTCTTGCCGGTGGCCAGGTCTTCGCGGTATGCGCGCTCCTCGACGGGCTTGCGCTGGGTCTGATCGACCGCTGCCCCGAACGAAGACTTCTCCGGCAGGCGGTTGACCGTCACCCAGTCCCCCGGCGTGGCGGTCTTGTCGGAAGCACCGTTGGCGGCGTCGTCGCCGTCCTTGTACTTCGGTGCAGCAGCGAAAGCGGTGCTCCAGGTGGCCGGGTTGTAGAGGCCCTGACTGAAGGAAGCGGTGCTGCCAAGCAGTTTGCTGTGATCGGTGGAACCCGGCCATTCCAGGGCGAACGGGGACTTCGATACGAACGGGAGGTAGTCCTTATCCAGGGAACGGCTCACGGTGCCCACGTCCTTGAGGACCTTGCCGTTGGAGTCGATTTCCTCGATCTTCACCGAGTACTGCAGGTCCAGGGTCGTGCCCGAACGGACAATCAGCGGGATCGCCTGTGACTCGTCCGTCAGCAGGCCGTCACGCTTGGCCTGCTGGTACTGGGTCATCAAGGGGGCCCAGTACTTGAGCTTGACGCCCAGGAAGTCCGGGCCTTCCTCCAATTGCTCCATGCTCAAGCCGGTGGTGAAGAGGCTTTCGAAGTGGCGTCCGATTGCGCCCGCGTTGCGGGCATCGGCCGGCGGGGCCTTTTCAAGCGGTGCCAGGAAGTCTCCTGCCGTTCCAAGCAGCGCCCGTTCGGCCGCGGGATCGACGGCGACGACGGACTCCGTCACCTCGGGGGCCAGGGGAAGGGCCACCGAGAGGTTGAACAAGTTGTGCTCCGAGCCGAGCGCGGGAGCCGGGAACTTAATGCCCGTCTCCCCCTCCGGCCCGGCAATGCGGACGTTGGAGCCACCGGTGGTCTTTTCCTCAACCAGGCGGCCCTTGCCCAAGGTGCCTTCCGCGCTGGTCTTGAAGAGTGTCTGCTGGTTGACGCCATCAGAGCTGGTGGCCGTGGCCGTCAAGCGGTACTTCTTCGGGGTGTCAGATAATACCGATTCGGCTTCCGGCCATTTGGCGGAGTCCATCGCCGAGGGATCGCCTGCCGTGATGGCCCCGGCAAGGCCCGAGTTGTAGCCGAGGTAGTCCATGGCATTCAGGCGCGGCGCCTCGAGGTTCTGCGATACGCGGGAAACAAGGCTGATGGGTGCGGCAACTGCCGTGTTGCCCATGTTCCTGATTTTTTCCAGCTGCTCAAAGCTGATGCCACCCTGGCCGTTGGCAATTTCGGGTTGGATTAGGGCACCGCCCTCGCCGTCCCCCTCCTGGTCCGGCTTCGCCTGGACCAGGATGTCGTAAAGACCCCGCGAGTTCTCATCCACAGTCCTGTTCAGGGCCGCCTGCGACTGGCTCTGGACGACGACGGACAAGCACATGGCGACGATCAAAATGGCCGCGGTCAGCAGCAGCACACGGCTTCTGATGAACCTTTGGACGGCGTTCATTGGGCTCCCTGAGACCTTGATTGCGGGCGCGCACACATGGACCGCGACCCCTCGAAAACACAAAGGAGCCGCGGGTTTGGTGTGCAAAAAGTAGTGGCCGGCCTGCTGCCGGGTCCGAATTCCGGACCCAGCCATTGTAAGCAGACCGGCCACGCATGCGCGTCAGGGGTGTGTTCCCGGGCACGCCGAATTCATCTGGCTAAGCCCGTGCTTAGTCCTCCAGGTCGACTTCGCGGACCATGTCCGCGCCGATGCCGGCCTTGATGGCTTCCAGTACCTGCTGCGGCACGGAGCTGTCGATGGTCAGCAACGCCAGGACCTGGCCGCCTTCGGTCTGGCGGGCCACCTGCATGCCACCGATGTTGATGTTGTTCATGCCCAGGATGTGGCCGATGGTGCCGATGACGCCGGGACGGTCCGCATAGGCAACCACCACGAGGTGCTCGCTGATCGGGATCTCGACGTCGTAGCCGTTGACGCCGACCAGTTTCTCGACCTGCTTGGGCCCGGTCAGGGTACCGGCCACGGAAATCTGAGAGCCGTCGCTGAGCGCACCGCGGATGGTCAGGACGTTGCGGTAGTCCTCGGCGTCGGGGGTGGTGATGAGGCGCGTGTTGATACCGCGCTGCTCAGCAATCACCGGCGCGTTGACGTAGGACACCTGCTCCGTGACGACGTCGGCAAAGACGCCCTTCAACGCTGCAAGCTCCAGGACCTTGACGTCCAGGGCGGCGATTTCGCCGGCGACCTCGACGTCGATCTGCGTCAGGGACGCGTGGGTGAGGGCGGTGAAGATGCGGCCGAGCTTCTCGATCAGCGGGATGCCCGGGCGGATGTCGCTGGCAATGACACCACCGGCAACGTTTACCGCATCCGGAACAAGTTCCCCTGCCAGGGCGAGCCGTACCGACTTCGCTACGGACACGCCGGCCTTTTCCTGGGCCTCGTCCGTGGAAGCACCCAGGTGCGGAGTGACCACCACGTTGTCGAATTCGAAGAACGGCAGGTCCGTGCTGGGCTCCTTGACGAACACGTCGACGCCGGCGCCGGCAATCTGGCCTTCCTTCAGCGCGGTGAACAGTGCTTCTTCGTCAACCAGGCCGCCACGGGCAACGTTGATGACGTAGGCCGATTCCTTCATCTTCCGGAACGCGTCGGCTCCCAGCATGCCCACGGTCTCGGGGGTCTTGGGCATGTGGATGGTGATGAAGTCGGCGTTGGCCAGGAGCTCGTCGAGCGTTACCAGCTTGACCCCGAGCTGGGCTGCGCGGGCCGAAGTGATGTAGGGATCGTACGCGAGGATCTCGGTGTCGAATCCCTGGAGGCGGGCAGCAACCAGGGCGCCGATGCGGCCGAGGCCGATGATGCCGATCTTCTTCTCGAACAGTTCGATGCCGGTGTACTTGGAGCGCTTCCACTCACCGTTCTTCAGGGCGCTGCTGGCCTGCGGAATGTGGCGTGCGAGGCTCAGGATGTGGCCCACCGTAAGTTCCGCAGCGGAGACGATGTTGGAGGTGGGAGCGTTGACCACCATGACGCCTGCCTGGGTAGCAGACTTGATGTCTACGTTGTCCAGTCCCACGCCGGCGCGCGCGATCACTTTGAGGTTCTTCGCTGCGGCGATCGCTTCGGCGTCCACCTGGGTGGCCGAACGCACCAGGATGGCATCGACGTCGGCAATGGCGGACAGCAGCTGGGAGCGGTCGGCACCGTCTGTCTGGCGGATCTCGAAATCCGGGCCCAGTGCCTCGATCGTGGCGGGCGAAAGTTCCTCGGCGAGGAGGACGACGGGTTTGGTGGCTGACACGGGTGGCACCTTACTTTGGACAACTTGGGAACAGTACTGGACAAGGAGCGGATGCGGGGCCCGGGCACTACTCCGGACAGGCCCAGAATATCGAATCGGAACCGCGAATCCGGCGCCCGCTCAGGGATGTTACGGGCCGGACACGCCGGTTGTGAAGAAGTTCACAGTCCTCGGAACGGGATCGAAGGACGGGTAAAACGGGCAATGCCCGCCCGGCTGTGGTGCCGGACGGGCATTGCTGCAAAGGATCAGCGTGCTGCGGAACCTTCGACGTAGTCCTCGTCCTGCTGCTGCCAGGAGAAGAGCGAACGGAGCTCGCGGCCGACTTCCTCGATCGGGTGCTGCTCTGCCTTGGCGCGCAGTTCCTTGAATTCGACGGCACCGTTGTCCTGGTCGTCGATGAAGCGCTTGGCGAAGGCACCGGACTGGATGTCAGCCAGGACAGCCTTCATGTTTTCCTTCACCTCGGGGGTGATGACGCGCGGGCCGGAGACGTAGTCGCCGTACTCAGCGGTGTCGGAAACGCTCCAGCGCTGCTTGGCGATGCCGCCTTCCCACATGAGGTCGACAATGAGCTTGAGCTCGTGCAGGACCTCGAAGTAGGCGATCTGCGGCTGGTAGCCGGCCTCGGTCAGGGTCTCGAAGCCGTACTGGACGAGCTGGGAAACGCCGCCGCAGAGTACGGACTGCTCACCGAACAGGTCGGTTTCGGTCTCTTCGGTGAAGGTCGTCTTGATGACACCGGCGCGGGTGCCGCCAATGGCCTTGGCGTAGGACTTGGCCAGTTCCCAGGCGGAACCGGAAGCGTCCTGCTCCACGGCGATGATGTCCGGGATGCCACGGCCGGCTTCGAATTCGCGGCGGACCGTGTGGCCCGGCGCCTTCGGAGCGATGAGGATGACGTCAACGCCTGCGGGGGGCTCGATGTAGCCGAAGCGGATGTTGAAGCCGTGGGCGAAGGCGAGGGCCTTGCCTTCGGTCAGCTTGTCCTTGATGGAGTCGTTGTAGATCGAGCGCTGGTGCTGGTCCGGCGCGAGGATCATGATGACGTCTGCCCATTCGGCGGCGTCGGCAACGTTCTTGACGGTGAAGCCCGCGTCCTGCGCCTTGGCGGTCGACTTGGAGCCTTCCTTAAGCGCGATGACAACCTCGACGCCGGAATCGCGCAGGTTAAGCGCGTGGGCGTGGCCCTGCGAGCCATAACCGACGATTGCGACCTTGCGACCCTGGATGATCGACAGGTCTGCGTCGTCGTCGTAGAACATTTCAGTCACTTGCGTAACTCCTCTTGAGTGGTTTCTAGATATTGAAGGTGGTGCTGCGGTACTGGGCGCAACGCAGGGCAGGGCATGCAAGGAGCAGTCCCTGCCTGTGCTTTAGGCGGAGCGAAGCGCCCTGTCACTCATGGAGCGGGATCCCCGTCCAACGGCCAAGGTGCCGGACTGCACAATTTCACGGATGCCGAACGGCTCGAGCACTGAGAGCAGCGCAGCGAGCTTCTCCGGGGTACCGGTTGCCTCGATCACCAACGAGTCTGTAGACACGTCGACGACGGCGGCACGGAACAGGTCTGCAGCCTGGGTAACCTGCAGACGTGTCGCGGCATCCGCACGTACCTTGACCAGGATGTGGTCGCGCTGTACGGAAGATTCGGAAGTCAGTTCAACAATCTTGATCACGTTGACCAACTTGTTGAGCTGCTTGGTGACCTGCTCGATCAGGTCGCCGTCGGCGTCGACGACGACCGTCATGCGGGACATGCCCGGGACCTCAGTGGGCCCCACTGCGAGGGAGTTGATGTTGAAGGCGCGCCGGGCGAAGAGGCTGGCCACGCGGGTCAGCACGCCGGGCTTGTCTTCTACCAGAACGGACAGTGTGTGACGGGTCATGGCCTAGTCTTCCTCTTCCCATTCCGGGGTCATGTTGCGGGCAACCTGGATCTGGTCATTGCTGACGCCGGCGGGCACCATGGGCCACACCATTGAGTTGGGGCTGACGACGAAGTCGATCACCACCGGGCGGTCATTGATTTCCAGGGCCTTCTGGATGGTGGCGTCGATGTCTTCGTCGCGTTCACACCGCAGGGCGGCACAGCCGTAGGCGTCAGCGAGTTTGACGAAGTCCGGGATCCGGATGGTGTCGTGGCCGGTGTTCAGGTCCGTGTTGGAGTAGCGGCCTTCGTAGAACAGCGTCTGCCACTGGCGCACCATGCCCAGCGACGAGTTGTTGATGATGGCCACCTTGATGGGGATGTTGTTGATGGCGCAGGTAGCCAGTTCCTGGTTGGTCATCTGGAAGCAGCCGTCGCCGTCGATCGCCCAGACAACCCGGTCCGGTTCACCGACTTTGGCGCCCATGGCGGCGGGAACGGAGTAGCCCATGGTTCCTGCGCCGCCCGAGTTCAACCAGGCGTGGGGACGTTCGTACTTGATGAACTGGGCAGCCCACATCTGGTGCTGGCCAACGCCCGCAACGTAGATTCCCTCAGGACCGGTGAGTTCTCCGATGCGCTTGATGACCCGCTGCGGAGCCGTGAGTCCATCTTCCGGCTCGGTCCACCCCAGGGGGTAGGTGTCGCGCAGGTTGTTCAGGAAGGCCCACCAGGAGCCCAGGTCCGGAGTACCGACTTGTTCAAACCGGGCCTTTACGGCTTCGGTCAGTTCGGGAATGATCTCCTTCACCGAGCCGACAATCGGCACGTCCGCCGTGCGGTTCTTGGAGATTTCCGCAGGATCGATGTCCGCGTGGATCACCTTGGCGGTTGGCGCGAAGGTCTTCAGTACACCTGTCACGCGGTCATCGAACCGCGCACCGAGCGTGATGAGCAGGTCAGCCTGCTGCAGTGCGGTGACTGCCGAGACGGCACCGTGCATGCCGGGCATGCCAACGTGCTGCGGGTGCGAATCGGGGAAGGCGCCGCGGGCCATGAGCGTCGTGACCACGGGCGCGCCGGTGGCCAGTGCCAGTTCCATGAGTTCGGCGGATGCGTGGCCCTTGACCACGCCGCCGCCGACGTACAGAACGGGCTTGCTGGAGGCCGCGATCAGCTTGGCGGCTTCGCGGACCTGCTTGTTGTGGCCGCGGACAACCGGACGGTAGCCGGGAAGATCGATCTTGGGCGGCCACGAGAACGTCATCTGGCCAACCTGGGCATCCTTGGCGATGTCCACCAGGACCGGGCCGGGGCGGCCGGTCGAGGCAAGGTGGAAAGCTTCAGCCATGACGTGCGGGATGTCATTGGGATCCGTCACCAGGAATGAGTGCTTGGTGATGGGCATGGTGATGCCCACGATGTCGGCTTCCTGGAAGGCGTCGGTGCCGATGACTCCACTGGAGACCTGGCCGGTGATGGCCACCATCGGCACGGAGTCCATGTGGGCATCCATGATTGCGGTAACGAGGTTGGTGGCACCGGGGCCCGAGGTGGCGATGCACACGCCAACCCGTCCGGTGACCATGGCGTAGCCTTGCGCGGCGTGGCCGGCTCCCTGTTCGTGACGGACCAGGACGTGATTCATGCTGGAGGCCATCAAGGGGTCGTAGGTGGGCAGGATCGCGCCACCGGGCAAACCGAAAATATCGTCCACGCCGAGTTCTTCGAGCGAGCGGACAATTGCTTGCGAGCCGGTCATCACCGTTGGGGGTACAACGTTGTTCGGCCCAAGTACAGGAGAGAGAGGTGCAGCAGCGTCGACGACGGTGTCAGCCGTTCGGTCGATCTTTTCCGGAGCCTTGGTGGCTCCAGCGGACTTTGCAGCCATCAGCGAGGGGCTGATCGGCGATCCTTTGCTCATCGGACTCTTCCTTAGTGGATCTTCATTGGTGGGTCTTGCAAATAAAAAAACCCCTCAGCCTTACGGCTCTTCGAGGGGTTTGCGCGTGACAGTTCGTTACCAGTCGGGCTATGCCACGCGCTTGGTAAGGACGACGACGCCAACGGTAACGAATGAAATCATGCGTTCAGTGTTCCCTCTAAACGAGATACGTGTCAATCAAGCAACATCGTATCTCAATATCTGGACAACAATGTCCATCTGCCGGACTCCGCCTCCTTGGAGACACGGAGCCCGGCAGGAAACTCAGCCGCAGTAAGCCCCGGTGGAGGCGCTGTGGACGAGCTTGGCGTACTTGGCAAGAACGCCCTTGGTGAACTTGGCAGGCAGCGGTTCCCAGCCCACTTTGCGCGCTTCGAGTTCAGCGTCATCAACCAGGAGGTCGAAGGAACGCGCAGCGATGTCCACACGGATCCGGTCCCCGTCCTTGACGAAGGCGATAGGACCGCCGTCGACGGCTTCCGGCGCGACGTGGCCGATGCACAAACCGGTGGTCCCGCCGGAGAAGCGGCCGTCAGTGAGGAGCAGGACATCCTTGCCGAGCCCGGCACCCTTGATCGCGCCGGTAATGGCCAGCATCTCCCGCATGCCGGGGCCGCCTTTGGGACCTTCGTAGCGGATCACCACGACGTCACCCTTCTGGATGCGGCCATTGTCCAAGGCATCCAAGGCGCCCTGCTCGCGCTCGAACACCCGGGCGGTGCCCTCGAAAACGTCGGCGTCGAAGCCTGCGCTCTTGACCACTGCACCCTCGGGAGCCAGCGAGCCGTGCAGGATGGTGATGCCGCCCGTCTTGTGGATCGGATTGTCCAGCGCCCGCAGGATCTTGCCGTCCAGGTCCGGCGGGTTGATCGCAGCCAGGTTTTCGGCAAGCGTTTTGCCGGTCACGGTCAGGCAATCGCCGTGCAGCAGTCCGGCGTCGAGCAGAGCGCGCATGATGACCGGAACCCCGCCGATCTTGTCGACGTCGGTCATCACGTACCGGCCGAACGGCTTCAGGTCGCCAAGGTGCGGTATGCGGTCACCGATCCGGTTGAAGTCATCAAGCGTCAAGTCCACATTGGCCTCGCGGGCAATAGCCAGCAAGTGAAGCACAGCATTGGTGGAACCGCCGAAGGCCATGGTGACCGCAATGGCATTTTCGAAGGCCTTCTTGGTCATGATGTCCCGCGCCGTGATGCCCAGCCGCAGGAGGTTGACCACCGCCTCGCCGGACTTCCGGGCAAAATCATCCCGACGGCGGTCTGCCGAGGGCGGAGCTGCGGAACCCGGAAGCGACATTCCCAGGGCTTCGCCAATGCACGCCATGGTGTTTGCCGTGTACATGCCGCCGCAGGCACCTTCGCCCGGACAGATGGCTTTTTCGATGCGGTCCAGGTCCTCACGGCTCATCTTGCCGGCGGCGCAGGCTCCGACTGCCTCGAAGGCGTCGATGAGGGTTACTTCCTTCTCCGAACCGTCCTCGAGCTTCACCCACCCCGGCATGATGGAACCGGCGTAAAGGAACACGCTGGCCAGGTCCAGGCGGGCGGCTGCCATGAGCATGCCGGGCAGGGACTTGTCGCAACCGGCAAGGAGCACGGAACCGTCGATCCGCTCGGCCTGCATCACCGTCTCGACGGAATCGGCAATGACTTCCCGCGATACGAGGGAAAAGTGCATGCCCTCATGCCCCATGGAAATACCGTCGGAGACGGAAATCGTACCGAATTGCATGGGAAATCCCCCGCCGGCGTGGACGCCTTCCTTGGCGCCCTGGGCCAGGCGGTTAAGGGAAAGATTGCAGGGTGTGATTTCGTTCCAGGAACTCGCGACGCCGATTTGCGGCTTTGCGAAATCGTCATCGCCCATGCCCACGGCGCGGAACATTCCGCGTGCGGGAGCGGCGTGAATGCCGTCCGTGACAACCCGGCTACGGGGTTTGATGTCAGGCGTATTCTCTGTGGAAGTCCGGGTGTCCTCGCTCATGCCCCACAGTCTATGTGGCAGCCCTGCCCACAGTCCCTTGCCTGTCCCGGAAAAATCAAAAAAGCCATAAAAGACACAGAATCCGGATAACACCGAAATACCCATGGTTTCCTTTCGTCGCCCGCAGCCCGGTCCGGATGCTGGACAGCCCCTGAGCAGGCACGTAACGTCGGAAACACGGCTCATTGGAAAGACTTCAAACCCCCAAAGCGGAAGGGCGTCACCATGGATTGGTTGATTTGGGTCATTGTTATTGTGCTGGTGATTGCGGTTGCCTGGTGGCTTATCAGCCGCAACAACACACGCAAACCGGCGGCCACTCCGCCGGCCGCTACGGAGCCGGGCAATACTTCCGCCGTTCCGGAGACCGCTGCCGCGGCAGCGGGAGTAGCCGGCCTCGCAGGAGTTACCACCGCAAGCAAAGAGCCCGCTGCAGACAGTCGTCCCGGAGCACCGGAGCCCGCCGCCGTCGAAGAACAAGATCCGGATCTCGCCTCCAATGCCGCCGCGGCCGGGACTGCCCCTTCCGCAGCACCGCATGGGCATGGCAGGCACTCATCAACGGACGGCGAACCTGCTCCTGCTGCCGGTACGGGCGGAGCGGGTGGCGACACTGAACCTGCCGGCGCCGGCACTGAGCGCACTGGAACCGCCGAGCCGACCGTCGGGGACGAACCCGTGATCGAGGCTCCCGTCCTGGATGAGCCGGTGGTGGACGAGCCCGTAGTGGACACGAACGCACGGGTGGGAGGCACCGGGGAAGTGACAGCAGACGACGTCACCCGCGCCGACACAACCGGCCAGGACGCGGCGGATAAGAACGAGTGGGAATCGTCGTGGACCGATTCCTCGGGAAAACCGGTCCACCACCACGAGTACACCGACCCCCACTCCCCCACGCTTCCCGGCGCTGAGACTGCTGCCGCCGAAACAGTGGAGGCCGAGGCGCCGTCCGGACACTTGGCGGCCGATCATCCCTACGGCGCTGGTTCCGCCGGCGCGGCAGCTGATGGCAGCGCCCCGGACGGATACCCGGTCAAGGGGGAAGCTGCCACCATGACCTACTACGACGACGACTCCGCGGATTACGCCGACGCCCCTGCGGATGTCTGGTTCGAGTCAGCCGCCCACGCTGAGGCGGCAGGCTTCCGTCCGCCACGACGCAGCCGCCGCTGAGCCGGATCTGCTGCCGAACCGCCGTCGTTTGCTGTTCTCCCGATCGCCATGACGAACGCCCGAAAGCCGGCCACCCGCGCACTGCCTGTGCTCTGCGCGCTGGCCGTGGTTCTTTCTTCCTGCACGGGAAGCCCGTCAGGTCCGGCCGGAACGTCCACGTCCGGCAGCAGCCCGGTTCCCCAAAGCAGCACGACTTTTGCGACCGCCGGCCCGCCGCCAACGACCCAAACCGCTGTTCCCCGCGGCGTCCAGGTTGAGGAGAAGCTCGACGTCGGCCTGCAACTGCCGTGGTCGGTCGTGTTCCTCCCGGACGGTACTGCGGTGGTCTCTGAACGCGATTCGGCAACCGTCAAGGCAATCCGGGACGGGCAGGCCACCCTTGTCGGTGAGGTTGCCGGCGTCGTGCCCGGTGGTGAAGGCGGCCTCCTTGGCCTGGCGCTTTCGCCCGGCTTCGCCACGGACCGTTGGCTCTATGCGTACTTCACCTCAAGCTCGGACAACCGGATAGCCCGGATGCAGCTGACCCGGGACGGGTCCGGGGACCTGAGGCTGGGCCCGGCAGAAGTGGTCTTTTCCGGGATCCCCAAAGCGTCCACCCACAACGGCGGAAGGATCCGCTTCGGCCCTGATGGACTCCTCTACGTTGGAACGGGCGATTCGCAGCGACGGGAGCAGCCCCAGGACCTGGAGGCACTGGGCGGCAAGATCCTACGGCTGACACCGGAGGGACGGCCCGCACCGGGCAACCCTTTTGGCGACAGCCCCGTGTACAGCTACGGGCACCGCAACGTTCAAGGCCTTGCCTGGGACTCCGAGGGACGCCTGTGGGCGAGCGAGTTCGGGCCGGACGTCGATGATGAACTCAACCTCATCACGCCCCGCGGGAATTATGGGTGGCCCACGGTGACGGGAGCCCCTGGACGGCAGGGCTTCCTCGACGCAAAAGTCGTGTGGCCTTCAACGGGCGAGGCGTCACCCAGTGGCTTGGAGATTGTGGACGGCGTGGCGTACACAGGCGCCCTCCGGGGGCAGCGCCTATGGGCCGTTCCCCTGGACGGAGAGTCTGCCGGCACTCCTGTGGCCTTTCTCACAGGAGACTTCGGGCGGCTGCGGGACGTGGCGGCAGCCCCCGACGGTGCACTGTGGGTACTCAGCAACAACAAGAACCCCGATTTTGCGCTGGTTTTGAGGCTGGAACGGTAGGCGCCGGGGCCAGCCGTCCGAGAATTTGCAGTTCGGCTGAAGTCGTGTAGAGTTACTTGTCGTTGCGGAGATCGCCGGGGAAATAAACCTCGTCGGAATGATCGAAAACAACAGCTGCACCTCTAGCTCAACTGGCAGAGCAATTGACTCTTAATCAATGGGTTCCGGGT